>JADJXA010000002.1:682552-1023828 GCA_016716065.1 Candidatus Leptovillus gracilis
ATGAGCAAACGGAAACTGCGCCGCCTGGTGGAGGAAAAATACGTGGATGGCTGGGACGACCCGCGTATGCCGACCATTCGCGGCCTGCGCCGCCGGGGCTATACGCCGGAAACGCTGCAAAAATTTGCCGAGATGATCGGCATCGCCAAAGCCAACAGCACCGTTGAAATTGAAATGCTAGAACATGTGCTGCGCGATGATTTGAACCAGTTTGCGCCGCGGGCGATGGCAGTGGTACGGCCGTTAAAACTCATCATCACCAACTACCCGGAAAACATGGTGGAAGAGTTTGAAGTACCCACCCATCCGCAAGACAAAGAAAACAGCGAAACGCGCATTGTGCCCTTCTCGCGCGAAATTTATGTCGAGCAGGAAGATTACCTGGACAACCCACCCAGCAATTTCTTCCGGCTGGGACCGGGCCGGGAAGTGCGACTCTTGGGCGCGTACCTCGTCACCTGTGACTCGGCCGAGAAAGACGCTGCTGGTAATGTAACGGCCTTGCACTGCACGTATGATCCGGCGTCGAGAGGGGGGAATCCGAGTGACGGCCGTAGAGTCAAAGGCACCATCCACTGGGTTTCCGCCCAACACGCCGTCACCGCCGAACTGCGCCTCTACGACCGTCTCTTCACCGATCCCTTCCCCGAAAACGCCGCCGAAGGCCGGGACTTCACCGCCAATCTCAACCCCAACTCGCTAGAAACCCTCACTGGCTGCCAGTTGGAACCTGATCTAGCCGCAGCCAGAGTAGGCGACACATTCCAATTCATGCGCCAGGGCTATTTTGTCGTAGACAGCGACAGCACCCCGGACAACCTCGTCTTCAACCGCACCGTCGGCCTGCGCGACACCTGGGCGAAAGTGCAGAAGAGCAGTTGATAGTGGTTCGTGAAGAAGCTATCAACTAACAACTCCCAACTCCCAACTAACCATGAAACGCTTCATCCTCGTCGCCGGCAACATTGGGGCCGGCAAAACATCACTTACCGAACGCATTGGGGCGCGGTTGGGCTGGCGCGCCGGCTACGAATCGGTGTCCGATAATCCTTACCTGCCCGATTTTTACGCCGACATGCGCCGCTGGTCGTTCCATTTGCAGGTGTTTTTCCTGGGCCACCGGGCGCAGCAGCACCTGGAGATGGCCGAACGGCCGGAATCGGCCATCGCCGACCGCAGCATCTACGAAGACGCCTTCATCTTTGCCCGCGCTTTGCACCATATGGGCAACCTCAACGAGCGCGATTATCACGCCTATCGCCAGGTGTATGATCTGGTGGTCGGCGGGCTGCCCGCGCCCAGCTTGCTGCTCTACCTGCAATGCCCCGTGCCGGTTTTGATGGAGCGCATTCGCAGCCGCGGCCGGGCCATCGAAAGCGGCGTCTCGACCGAATACCTGGGCCTGCTGGAAAGTTTTTACGACGAGTGGTTGAACAACTTCGATCTCTGCCCCGTCCTCACCATCCCCACGGCTGATCTGAATTTTGTGCAGCAGCCGCGCCATCTAGATATCGTCATCGAGCGCATTCAGGACAAACTCGCCGGCAAAGAAGCTGTCATCTTTCCCAACAGCTAGTACACGTATTCGGTAAACCGTAGTCGGTATTCCGTAGGGCGCTACCTCTGGCAAGTGCCAACGGAAAACGGGCTACGGACTTCGGTTTACGGCCAGTAACAGGTTGCAAGAGAAGTCAAAATAGGACGCCGTTGAAACGCACTGGACCTATGCCCCAAACACCACAAGCCCTCCTGGAACGATTGGATGACATTGGCCGGTCGCTGGCGCGCAGCGGCCGGGGCTTGGCGCTGCTGGGGTTGGGTTCCTGCGGCACGGACTTGGCGCGGCTGGATGCTTATTCTGACCTGGATTTTTTCTCTGTTGTGCAGCCGGGCAGCAAAGAGCGCTTTTTGCAGGATTTAAGTTGGCTGTCGGATATAGCCCCGGTCGGTTATGTTTTTCGCAATACCGCCGATGGCTACAAGCTGTTGTTCAGCGATGGCATATTCTGTGAATTTGCTGTTTTTGAGCCGGAGGAAGTGGCGCGCGCGGTGTATACGGCCGGCCGCATTGTGTGGCAGGCGGCTGATTTTGTGGCAGAACGGTGGCTGGTGGAAGGGGAACGGCCGTCTCCCACCCCAATCCCAGCCAATGCCGACTGGTTGGTCGGGGAAGCGCTCACCAACCTCTACGTTGGCCTGGGTCGCTTCCAGCGCGGCGAAAAGCTGTCGGCCATGCGTTTTATCCAGGGGTATGCCGTAGACCGTCTCATCGAACTGACGCCCCTGTTGGAGACCGCCCAGCCTACCTTTCCCGACCCATTTGCGGCGGAGCGGCGGTTGGAACAACGGTTCCCCCAACTGGCGCAGCAGTTGCCAGCCTTTATGCCCGGCTACGACCACAGCCCGGCGGCCGCCTGCGCCATTCTCACCTTCCTGGAACAACATTTTCCGGTTAACCCGACCATCAAAGCGGCGATAGTGGCGTTGTGTGGTCTGCCGGAGACAGGGAATGGGTAACGGCCGTTTCCGCGCCTTACCAGCTGTCATACGTTTGCCACAACTAGACCAAAGGACTACATTGCTTCGTTAAGAAATCTTGCGCCCGCCTGTTGAGTGTGCTAGTATCCACCTTATCCCTGCGATGTGCGTGATGGATTTCAAAGTTGAGCCAACGCCACTTGATAGGGAATCGGACAATACGCAGAGGGGATGTAGTAGCCTAGCGGCCAGGCAGAGTCCTCGCGAAAACGTTCCCACCTGCTTCAGCAGGTTCAAGCATCTGAGGTTCACACGGCATGGCGGGGTGTCCCTCTTTTCTATGAAAAGAGGGCTAACCACTCTTCATGAGAACAGGTTAAAGCCCCTGATTTTGTATCAGGGGCTTTTGTTTCTAAAAATTACATTGGAATTTTGCGTATAGAGGTAAGGGCGTTGGGTTCAATCCTTTCCTCTATCACCGTCCTCCAATGGCCTAACAAGGGATTTTAAATTCGCTTATGATTCGTGAGCGCATTGCTGACGACATCTATGTCTTTACGAGCAAACGTTACGCCCAGGTGACAGCAGGCGCCATTATCACAAAGGAAGGCGTTGTACTCGTTGACACACTTTACTACCCGGAAGAGACGCTGGCGATTAAGGAATTTCTCGAAGAGCGTCTGGGTTATCCGGTGAGGTATGTGATCAATACCCATTATCACGCTGACCATTCGCAAGGCACGTATCTGTTTCCCCGCGCCCAGGTTATCAGCCATGTTTTGTGCCGGGAATTGTTGGACACGTTGGGGCGGGAAGGGCTGGAAGATGCCAAAACGCAGCAGACCGACCTGGCCGATGTACATATTGTGCTGCCAGACATGGTTTATGCCGATGGCGTGATGAATCTGTACGTGGGGGGGAAGATGATTGCTTTGCATCATCATCCCGGACACAGCCTGGATATAACGGCCGTATTCGTCACCAATGATCGCATTTTGTTTGCCGCCGATAATGCCATGCCAGTCCCCACTTTTTTTGATGGCCGCTACACCGACCTGGTGCAATCGCTGCACGCCATCCTGGCGCTGGAGCCAGACACGGTGGTGCGCGGCCACGGCGAAGTGATTTTGCGCGGTGAAGTGCAGGCGGTAATAGACGATGATCTGGCTTATCTGGCGGCGATTAAAACGGCCGTTTCCCAAATCCTGGAACGGGGCAAATCGCTTGACGCGCTGGACAGCATAGACATTGAAGCGTGCGGCAAGTCGCGCATCCCGCTCAATGGCCTGGTGGTAGACCTGCACAAAGCCAATCTGCGCCGTCTGTACCAGGAGCTAAAATAGGTCTGAGATGGTGACATCTGACAAGGTAACAAAATGTCAGATTATGATTTTTGCGAATATAGACAGCCCTCAAGGGTTTAGGCAAACCCACCCAGTCTCATTTCATCCCCCCAATAAGGTCAGCTTATCCGGCAAAACTTCATAGGTAATGACCTTGGCCGTTTCGCTGAGAATTTCGCCGTCGGCGTGAATGGGCGTTCCGGGTTGGCTGCGAATTGCCAATCGGCGTGTCGCCCCGGAGATAACTTTGGGGTGGGACAGATGGGTTCCCTTCATCAAACGCAGCAGCATCCCCAAAAACGTGCCCTTAGACACTTCTGGCGCCAGCACATAGTTGAGCAGGCCGTCGTCAAATTCGGCGCCGGGTGACATCATAAAACCGCCGGTGCGTGGACCGTTGCACACAGACAGCAGGAATGTGGGGCCATCGTAACGGCCGTCGTCCCAGACAATCTCCATTTGCCACGCTTTCAGTTTGATGATGCCGCGCAGCAGGGCCACCAGGTAGCGCAGTTCGCCGCTGATGCGGGTGATTTTGATGTGTTCCAGCGTGACCATCGGTTCCATGGCCAGGGCGCTGTTGTTGTTGAAGTAATGGATACGGCCGTCCACGTTCATCCGTCCCACGTCAATCTGGCGCGTTTTGCCGCTGGCCATATAACGGGCTGTCGCCTCCAATTCCAGCGGATAGTTCAGCATTTTGGCAAAGTCGTTGGCTGAGCCAATGGGAAAGATGCCCAGGGGAAGGGTCGGCTGACCCTCGGAGGCGACAGCCAGCAGACCATTGGCGACCTCGCTGATGGTCCCATCGCCGCCGGCGGCAATGACGGCGCTATACTGCTCAGATACGGCCGTTTTTGCTACTTCGGTCCCTTCGCCCGGTCCGTGGGTGACATGAATGTCAAATTCCAGGCCTGCGGCGCGGCAGGCCGCAGCGACGGCCGTCTGCCGCTCTTGCGCTCCCCAACGGTTGGCGTAAGGGTTTAAGATCACTTTTACCCGCATCAGAACCCTCCTGTTATGGGCGGTTCAGGTTGTCCCGAATATTCGCCGGTTGATTGGTAATGAGGCCATGAACGCCTAATGCTGCCAGACGGCGCGCTTCGGCCGGATCATCCACCGTCCAGACATTGACCCGATAGCTGCGCTGCCTGGCCCAGGCCATGTACCTGGCGTCTACCAGGGCGTGATGGGGGTGGTCGGCTGCGCCATCGGCCAGCAGGTAGCCATATTGCCGCCAGCCAGCGTCGCGGATGAGGGCGATGGGCACGCCCGGCGGCAGGCAGCGGCGCAAGCGGCGCAGAGCCAGGGGGTTGAAAGAGGATACCAGGACGTTGTCTTTCAGGTGATGGGCGCGGATACGGTCGGCAACGGCCGTTTCCGTGCCTCGTTCACGCCAGCCAAAATCTTTCACTTCAATGTTGTACAACAACTGCCGCCCAAATGCGCCCAGCACGTCGTCCAGGGTGGGGATGCGCTGGCCCTGAGCCATTTCCAGGCTTTGCAGCGCCGCCAAAGAGAGATTGGCTACACGGCCGTCGCCCGTGGTCATTCGGGTTACATCCGCGTCGTGCATCACCACTGGCACACCATCAGCCGAGAGCTGTACGTCGAACTCAATGCCATCTGCCCCTTGCGTCAGCGCCAGGGCAAAAGCCGCCATCGTATTCTCCGGCGCGTCGGCGCTGGCCCCACGATGCCCAATCACCAATGGGTCTGAAGACGAGGTTGAAGAGGTAAACCAGTTTGTCATGGATGAGAATTGATTGGGCAAGTTGGTTGGTGCGTTCATTGGTTTTCAGCCTACCAACTCACCAACCTCGCCGTCATAAGTTCACAAAATACGCATCGGCCGCCCGGTCAATCATCTCTTTGGTCAACTGCGGTTCAACGCCCAGATAATCGGCGATGTCCGCCAATTGGTCCAGCAGGTCTCGTGGGTGGCTGGCGCGTAATTTCTGATTGCGCTTGATGTAATATTCCTGCAATAAATAGCGCACAATTTGCTCGTCGTAGCGCACGTTGCGCTGCTGGCAGGCGCGTTTGAAAATTTCCCGGTAGCCATCAAAAGAAGGCGACGAAATTTCAATCTTGTGGCGGATGCGGCGTAGAAACGCCTCGTCCACCAGGTCGCGGGGTGGTAAATTGGTTGAAAAAACGATCAACACGGCAAAAGGCACTTCCATCTTACGGCCGGTGTGCAGCGACAAAAAATCTATATTTTTTTCCATCGGCACAATCCAGCGGTTCAATAAGTCGCGCGGACGTACCTGCTGCCGACCAAAATCATCAATCAGGAACATGCCGCCATTGGCCTTCATTTGGAAAGGGGCCTCATAGTATTTGTTGATTGGGTCGTAGTTCAATTCCAGACCATCCAGGGTCAGTTCGCCGCCGACCATGATGACCGGCCGTTGAATGCGAATCCAGCGCGCATCCAGTCTGCGCCCACTTAATGAACCAGTATTGCTCCGCTCGGCCGCCTCTATGACGGCTTTGTGGTTGATTTCGTCGTAAACTTTGATGATTTGTCCATCCACTTCCACGGCGTAGGGGATGTACATATCATCTTTCAAAATCATCCGGCCAATGGCTTCGGCAATGGTGGTTTTGCCATTGCCCGGCGGCCCATACAAAAACATAGATTTGCCAGAGTTGGCGGCCGGCCCAATTTTATTAAAGACCGATTCCTCTAAAGTCAGGTGGGAGAGCGCTTTTTTCATCGAGACGGGGTTCACTGCCAGGCGGCGCCCTTTTTGCGCTTCGATGGCTTTTATATACTCTTCCCAGGGCACGGGCGCGGGACCGACGTAAGTGGTGCGCTCCATGAGTTCGCGGGTGCGGGCCATGCCTTTGGTGGTGATGACATATTCATAAGACGCGGGTCCCAGACTGCCGGCGCCCTTGACTTCGCACATCTGCTCCCGCTTCAAAAAGTCGAGACCAGGGCTGACGACCCCCTGAAAAGGCAAATGAATGATTTCGGCAATGGCTCGCCCGGTCACTTGCCCGCGCAGATACATGACTTTTAGGGTGAGGTCTTGTACAAAACCGGCGGTCAGGCCGGTATCTTCCAACGTCTGAACAGTGGGTGGCTCCCACTCTGAGCGGGAATAGTTCGTCTGTGAATCTTGAACCATCTTTTTTCTCCTATGGACCGACAAGGGCACATTTAGATTATACAAGATTCAGGCCGGGAAAGTAACGGGCGGGTGTTCTGTATTCCGTATCCCGTATTCCGTGTTCCGTGTTTGGCTCATGGCTTACGGCTTACGGCTCACCGCTATTACACAAACTCGTGAACCTGGATCAGGTTGCTTTGGGCGTTGGAGCCAAAAGGCACGCCGGCGGTGATGACGATAGCATCGCCATTTTCCAGGCCATACGGCCGTAACACCCCAATTGTCTGCTCCAGTAAATCGTCCGTATCTTGAACATCATCCACCAACAAGCATTCCACGCCCCAGACCAGCGCCAGCCGCCGCTGGGTTATCGGTGATGGCGAGACGGCCAGAATGGAAATAGGGGGGCGGTGGCGGGCGATTTGCTGCGCCGTGTATCCGGTCATGGTAGAACAAACGATGGCCCGCGCCTGAATTTGCTCGGCCACGTCGCAGCTTGCCGTACTCATGGCGCGCGTGACGCTGGTTTTGGAGGCGCGCTGTCGCCGCTGGCGCCATTCGTTGTAAGGAAACTCCTTCTCGATAATTTCACCGATTTGCTGCATCATCATCACGGCTTCGACAGGGAATTTGCCGGTGGCAGTCTCGCCGGACAGCATCACCGCGTCTGTGCCATCCAGAATGGCGTTGGCTACGTCGCTGGCTTCGGCGCGGGTGGGGCGCGGGTGTTCGATCATGGATTGCAGCATTTGGGTGGCGGTAATGACCGGTTTGCCCACATCGTTGCAGCAGCGAATGATGCGCTTTTGCAAGACAGGCACTTCCTGCGGCGGCACTTCGATGCCCAAATCGCCGCGGGCAACCATCATGCCATCGGCGGCGTCGCGGATAGACTCCAGTTCGGTGATGGCTTCGACCTTTTCAATCTTGGCGATGATCGGAATTTGCATTCCCAGCCCATCCATTAAGGATTGTAATTCATACACGTCTTGCGCCGAGCGCACAAAGGAGAGAGCGACGTAGTCCAACGCCAGTTCGCAAATCAGGCGTAAATCCTCTTTGTCTTTGTCGGTGATGCTGGAGATGGGCAGGTCTGTGCCGGGGGCGTTCACCCCCTTGCGTGACTCCATCAGACCGGCGACAGTGACAACGCAGCGCAACGTATCCCCTTTTTTTTCGTCTACCACCAATTCCACTTCGCCATCGCCAATGACCAATCGCTTGCCTGGTTGAATCACTGCGATGAGGTTGGGATGGGGCAGATGGATCATGGCGGGTTGGCCGCGGTGAGGGGTGAAGACGATTTCGTCGCCCAGGGCGAGCTGAATACCGCCGGTTTTAACGTGTCCCAGGCGAATTTTGGGGCCTTGCAGGTCGCCCAGAATTGCCAGGACTTTGCCTTCGGCGGTGGCGACGCGCCGCAGCATGTTGATGGTGTGTGTGTGGGAGGCGTGATCGCCATGAGAGAAGTTGATACGCGCAACGGTCATGCCGGCAGCCAGCATGTGGCGAATGGTCTCTGGGTTGCTGCTGGCCGGGCCGATGGTGGCGACGATTTTTGTTCTAGCCATAACTGGTTTTTCCTATTTATCTGTGGGTGTTGTTGGTCCACTGCCAATAACACGCCCGACGGTTGAAAGTTACCACGTTGCGGCGTTTTGCCCAAATAAAAAGGGCGTTGATGTAAACGCCCTTTTGTGATGGGTAAAGATGGGGGGTGGGCGACGGCCGTTACTCGGTCGTTTCCTTTACCGCTCGCAGGGAGATCTGAATCTCATTTTCGCCTAATTTGCGCGCTGTAACGTGAATCTGGTCTTGCAGGGTGAAGTTCTCTTCCAGCCATTCATGCAGCGATGGGCTAAGTACCAGGCGCGCCCGGTCATCGGGCAGCAGCCGCCAGACGGAACACTCTTTGTCGTAAATCCCTTCGTAATAGACGGTGACCGGCCGTGTCTCTGTGCGCGAATTAACCTGGAAAAAGGGCCAATGTTTAGGGGTGAGGTTGATAAAACCCTGGCGCAAATGGAGCGGTTTTAGTTCGGCTACGTAGGTGAACATCTCGGCTGTGTCTGGTTGGTCTTCTTCCAGATCAACGGCCGTTTCGACGATGGCTCGGACTCGGGTTTTTGGTCTGGGCTTTTTGCGCGCCGTTTTACCGGTGAGGAAATCCAAAACAGGCATAAGCCGGGCTACTTGTTCGCTCAGGACCTGGGTAACGGCCGTGCCCATGGCCGCCACCCGTTCCGACTCAAATCGCCGGGAAAGATAAAGGGGAACCAACCAGCGCGGATCGCTGTTTAGATAGCTGGCTTTACTCATCACGGCCATTGATGTGGCTTCGTCCAGGGCGGCCACGCTGTCTTTGAACAAATCCTGATAATGGGCCGTTTCCTGCGAA
The DNA here is from genome assembly GCA_016716065.1 of Candidatus Leptovillus gracilis. NCBI lineage: Bacteria > Bacillati > Chloroflexota > Ardenticatenia > Promineifilales (SeqCode) > Promineifilaceae (SeqCode) > Candidatus Leptovillus > Candidatus Leptovillus gracilis. Next base: position 691,894 of record JADJXA010000002.1, read on the forward strand.
TCTGCATCTACCTGCGTCTGCTGCACACGTAAAGACCACTCTGGCCCAATTTCGGTGATCAGGCGATGGCACAAAGCGGGTTCTTTTTCTGCCTGACGGTATATCTTGGTTAAGATGGCCTCGTTAGAGACAGTCAGTTGCAGTTCCAGGCTCATGGGGCGGGCAAAAAAGGAGATGGCGATATCGTCGCTGGCGTTTTCGGCCGTTGAAAGATAGACCAACTGGCTTTCTTTGTTCAGCCCATGGTGGGGAAAACGCTCCTGAACCTGCCGCGGTAAGACGCGGTGCAGCTCAGCGATAAAAAGCTCTAACTGCGCCAGAGCGTATTTGATGGCTGTTTCTTCACCTGCCCAACCAAAGGCTGTAAAAACAGGCATGGTCAGGCCCGAAAATTGTGTTGTTGATTGCATACTCTCTACCTTATTTTATACTTCCAGTCCGTTTTTGAATTTGCCGCGTTACGGCTGGCCCGGTTGTTCAAGGACGCAAAATAACGCATACCGGTGGCTGCGTCTGGTTGTCCAATCGTACAGGCTTGTTAAACGTCATTCGCGGAGATGTCTGTTCGTCTGCGATTTGATGTGAAAGGGGGTAATTTATTGAGGTTATCCCGCCTGTTATCTGCTACTATTAATAACCAACCTTGCTCAATTGTCAAGTGTGGCTTAGGCAGGATTGTTATTTCCGACGGCCGTACCCGCAATTTTGCCAACGGCCGTAAGGAGCAGCGTATCCATGCAGCGGCAAACCATGCGCTCACAGGGTTTATTCACATACGTTATGGTCTGGCTGAGTATCCTGACTATTTCCGGCTGCCGGGCGGAAACGCCGGCGACAGCTCTACCCACGCGGGCCGCTGTTGCCGCTGTTGCCGCCGCTGCGCCTTCGGCAGAGGCAGTTGGCCTGAATGTACCACCCACCTGGACGGCCGTTGCCCCTGAGGTACACTCTGCCACCACTGTCCCGACCATTGCGGCCCGCGCCACAGCTGCCCCCTCGGCCACATTCCCCCCGACGCGCACACCGGTTAGCTCCAGCACACCCCCGGCCACGGCGACGGCCGTGCCGCCCACAGACACCCCCACACCCTTACCCAGCGCCACCTCTGATCCCAACAACCTGGTCTGGGGTGGTAATTTATTGCCTAATTCTTCTTTTGAAGAAGGGGATTATCTGATGGGTGGGCAGGCGGAACTGCAGCTGCCCAATGGCTGGTCGTTTGAATACGACGAAGGCCCTACCGGCTTTGGCGTGGAGGTGTGGGATGTGTACCGCCGCCCGGAAGTGCGCGTGTTGTCGGCCGAGTTTCTGCCGGCTTACGAACATGCGCTGTTTATTTGGGACGGCCGTTACACCGTGAAAGCCTTCAAAGGCAACGGCGCTATCAGCTTTCGCCTGTTCCGCGACGTTTACCTGGAACCGGGTCAGTACAAGTTAGAAATCAACCTTTTCCCCGACCTGGTGATGGCTTGGGACGGCGACCGCAAAATCTGGGCCGACGATCCGGAATCGGGTGAGGTCCGTTTTATCGCTCCCGCGGCTGATGGCTGGCTGCGGCCGACATTTGGTCGGAAAAACAGCTTTACCTACCCCTTCACCATCAGCGAGGCGCAAACAGTGCGCCTGGGCGCGGCTATTCGTGGCAACCACGCTATCGCCAACAACGGCTGGTTCCTGGATGATTGGTCCTTGCGCCGCGCCGAAGATTAATGTCCGAAGTCTGGCGCAGTCTGGCGCTGCACTGGCAGCAGCAAAAAAATCAGGTTTGGTTAATATGCAACCTGGTTTTGTAACAGGCGTATAGAATACCGGGCAGCGCCACAATTGGCTGCCCGCAAGTTATCAGGCAAGACAAGGAGTGACATAACATGAATGATCAACAAACCCCCAATGTGGACGACTTAAAAGCACAAGAAAAATTGAACACCGAACACATCGTGATCGAAGAAGATGAAGTGAAGGACAAGACGAGCAGATTGGATATAGCCGCTGAATTCCAGAAACTGGGTCGCCAATTTGCGGAAACATTGCAATCGGCCTGGGACAGCGAAGAGCGCAAGCGGGTGGAGAAAGAGGTCCGCGAAGGGATGCAGTCCTTTGTTAAGGAAGTGGACCAGGTTATCCGCGAGGTAAAAGCCAGCGAGACGACGGAAAAGATTAAGGGTGAGGCCGAAGAGCTGAAGACCCGCGTCGAAACTTCGGACATTGGCACGCGGGCGCGCACCGGGTTTGTGCAGGGCTTACGCTGGCTGTCTGAAGGTCTGGGCGAGCTGGCAAATCAATTTACGCCGCAGGAAAAGGGCGACGCGCCGTCGGAAGAATCTGATACGGCCTGATCTGATTTTGCAAACCTGACCTGACAGGTCTTCTATGACCTGTCAGGTTTTTTGAACTAACTGGCGGCGGCAAAAACGGCCGTTACCTCCACCACAAACCCATCCAACAAACGAGAAACAGCCTGCTCACCCGGCGCAAATTCGCCCACGACACGGATAGTGGGGTTACAGTTCCACCTTTAATTCTGTGCCACCGATACTGATGATGTCGCCGGCGCTGAGTACGGCCGTTTCCTCCAGCGGCGCGCCATTCAGCAGCGTGCCATTACGGCTGCCCAAATCTTCCAACCACCACTGCCCAAACCGCTGCACGATCAGCGCGTGTTCACTGGAGACGTAGCCGTCATCCAGCAAAATGATGCTGCTTTTGGTCCGGCCGATGCTGGTTAACGGCCGTAACGCATACACCCTATCCACTGCCGGTTCGCCCGACTCGCTCTTTACCACCCGCAAACCGCCCGTTACTTGCTGCTGCATGGCTAGAACCGCCCGCGTCAGAAGCAAATCCTGGTAAATTAGCCAGGCAAACAGCCCTAACAACCCTAACAACAGGGCGGCGGTGGCGATGCGCAGAAAAAACAAAACGATCAGCGGATCCATCATGACCCCATTGAAATGCCAGAGCGAGGTCGGGTTTCCTCTTCCACAAATGCCCGGTCGGCGCGATGCCTGCCGTTTGGCTGGTCCTGACCTTCACCGTAAATGAGTTTGATCGTACTCAGGGCGATAACATCGCCGGGCTGCAAGGCGTATTCCTGCACCGGCTGGCCGTTGACGGCCGTTCGCCCTGGCCGGTTGCTGAGATCATACAACACGAAACGGCCGTAGCGCCAGCGAATTTGCGCGTGGCGGCGGCTGATGGTTGGCGTATCCAGCACCACTTCGTTATCCATGCGTCGTCCCAGGCCAATCAACGGCCGGTCCAGCGCCACGTGCCGCTCGCCATCTACAATCAAATAGGCGTCCACGGCCCGCAGCGCCGCCAGAATTTCCTGCGCGGCACCGTCTATTTCCTGGCGTGGCGACTGAAATTCGGTAGTGGGGTGGACGGCCTGACTGTGTTCGGCCAACACGTTCACCGCGTGGGACGAGTTGTTGGCGTCGGCTGCCAGGGTGACATACGGCCGTGCCAGCAGCCGCCAGCCGGACTGCCGCGCCAGTTGCGCCACGTAATCGGCCAGGGTTTGCTCAATGTCTGGCTGCTCGGCCAAAATGCGGGCTGTGTCTTGCGGATGCAAGGAGATGGTGAAGATGTCGGCCACACGGCCGTCTTCCCGGCTGTCTTCCAACGCTTTTGCCAGAAGGTTAGCGACATCCAAAGACTCCAGTTCGCCGCCCAACAGCCGGCCAAAAGAGCCTTCCACCAACCGCTGCGCCCGTGCTTCAAATTCAGAAATGTGAAATCGTTTGATCATAGGTCTTCCCGTGCCCATCAGGGAAACGTATTCCCTAACAGGACAATAGGCGATTATAGTTTCGCAGATTCAGCCGTCAATTGCAATTGCCCGCCCGTAGGCATCCGGTATACTTCCCATGACCAAACGTTCAGTTACCATTAACAATTGGCGACGAAGGTCCGTGTTCAGTGTTCAGTAGTTTGCACCTATTGAACACTGAACACTGGATACCGGATACTAAACATAAACACGGGACAGATAGGAAACCCACATGACCGGCAAACAAATTCGCCTGACGGCGTATGCTTCCTGCGCGGGTTGAGCGGCTAAATTGAGTCCTACGGACCTGGCGCACGTGTTGCAGCCATTACGCGCAATCTTCGACCCAACTAAATATCCCAACCTGCTGGTTGGCCTGGAAAAAGCCGACGATGCGGCCGTATATCAGATCAATGACCACCAGGCCATTATTTCCACCACCGACTTTTTCCCGCCAGTGGTAGACGACCCCTACGATTTTGGGGCGATTGCCGCTGCCAACGCCATGTCGGATATTTATGCGATGGGTGGGCAGGTGTTGTTTGCCATTAATCTGGTCGCTTTCCCAGACAATCTGGCCGGGGATGTGCTGCGCGAGGTGCTGCGTGGCGGCGCGGAGAAAGTGGCCGAAGCGGGCGGCGTCATCGCGGGCGGCCACAGCGTCAACGACAAGGAACCGAAGTATGGCCTGGCCGTCACCGGCATGATTGACCCGGCGCTGGTGAAGCGCAAAGGGGGCGCTTTGCCCGGCGATGTGCTGCTGCTGACCAAGCCGCTGGGTGTGGGTGTTGTTACCACCGCCCTGAAACGACAGATTACCGATCCGGCGCATGTGGCAACGGCCGTTGTCTCCATGAGTACCCTCAACCGACAAGCGTCAGAAGCGGCCCTGCGCGCCCAGGCCCACGCCATGACGGACATCACCGGCTTTGGCCTGCTGGGCCATGCCCACGAGATGGCCGCGCAAGGCAGTGTAGACTTCCGTTTCTTAGCCCACAAGCTGCCCTGGCTGCCTGGCGCGCTGCTTTATGGCGAAGCCGGTGCGTTCCCCGGTGGGCGGGGCAATAACCAGCTCTTTTTTCATCCCCACGTCACTTTTGCTGAAGGCGTCACAGAACTGGTGCAAAACATGCTCTGGACGCCAGAAACCTCTGGCGGATTGCTGGTGGCTGTGTCGCCAGACCAGGTGGCGACGATGCAGGCGGGATGTGATACGGCCGTTGTCGTCGGCGCAGTCACCCCCGGCAGCGGACATGTTTATATTGACAATTGACGATGTAGGAGTTTTATGGACCGAACCGTTCCCAGTTCCGGCAACGAAGAAATCAACCTCTACCTGCGGACGTACTATTCCCTACTGCGCAGCACCCGCGAAGTTAAGCTCAAAACCCTGCTAGAAGCCCACAAGCGGATGAATTCCGCCCTGCACGTGGATGCCGACGAGCCGACCATTGACATGGCCGCTTTTCTCTACACCATCTTGCGCGTGCCCGACTGTATAGATCGCGTGCGGTTGGTGGTTATGGGCCAGTCGGCGCGGGTGTTTGCCGAGCATGGCTACCCCCAGGTGGAATCGTGGACGCAGGTGGGTGCGCCGGGCCGGCGGCGGCGCAGCTTTTTCGACGGCCAATCTACACTGGCTGTTTACATTGCCAGCCGCTCGGACATAGATGACCTGGTTCCCATTTTGGTGGCCTACCAGATTGAGCGGCGCAAACTGTACAATTTGCTGCATCGGCCAACGGCCGTACAACTCTTGCAGCAAATTAGCAGCGAATCGGCCGGGCAAGAACCCTCCGCCGACCATCTGGCCCGACTGTCTGAGGCCACTGGCATTCCCGCCGAAGACCTGGACAAACTAACCCGCATCTGGCAGGCGCGGCTGCCAGATAAACTGCTGGACATCGCCCAAAACCGCAGCGAAATCGCCATCCGATCATTGGCCGGGTCACTGGCCGATTACAAACGGGCCACCCGGCGCTGGTGGCGCAACGTGGAAAAAACCACACCCCACATCGCCTTCGATGAACGGCCGGTCTATTTTGTTTCCAGCAATCCCCACAGCCTGCCCAACATGCTGAGCGGCTTTGGTCTGCAAATTGAACGGGCGCTGGAACTCTTTCTCAGCGCCAGCGGTTCCCAAGAACTGCGGCAAGAGTACCGCGACATTGTGGATCGCAACATCCCCAGCAGCCTGGAGAACTTCCTCTACTACGTCCTTAAAAAGTACGAAAGCGCCCACCCTGGCGTGCGCGAAGACCGCCTGGCCCACGAGCGGTTGGTGGGCATCACCCGCGTCCCCAGCGAACACGCCTTCGACATTGAAGTCCAGGTGATTGCTCTGAACCAGTTGGATGTGACCCAGATGGACAGCCGCCTGTCTGTGCCCGGCATTGAGAAACTGGCCCACAGCCAGGCGCTCATCGTCAATATAGATTACCCGTTGGGTATGGCCGCTTACCAGGTCCTGACGGAAATTGCCCGCAACGTAGACGAAATTTGCGGCGTGTACGTCATGGGTAAAGCGGCTACCCTGAACGGTGGCATCGGCGATGTGATGATCCCCAGCGTGGTCCACGACGAACATTCGCTGAACACGTACATGTTCGACAACTGCTTCGCCGCCGACGACGTGGCTCCTTATCTGGTGTATGGTTCGGTGATGGACAACCAGAAGGCCATAACTGTGCCAGGCACGTTTTTGCAGAACGAAGGCTACATGTCGGTTTTTTACCAGGAGGGATATACAGACATGGAGATGGAAGCAGGACCATATCTAAGTAGTGTTTACGAGATGGTACGTCCCAAGCGTCATCCCTATGACCAGATTGTGAATTTGTACAATAACCCATTCCCTGTAGGAATTTTGCATTATGCTTCGGATACGCCCTTTAGCAAGGGCAAAAATCTGGGCACGCAAAATCTGTCTTATTTTGGCATGGACGCCACGTATGCGACGACGGTGGCCGTTTTGCGGGCGATTTTGACGACGGAGATTGGGCGGTGTAAGCCGTAGGCCGATTACGGAATGCGGAGTGCGAAATCAATTGGAAAGAACCTATGAACATTCCATCTCAACCAGACGAATTGATGGCGCGGTTAACGGCCGTGCGCCAACATCTGCACACCTGGGACGCCCTGGCCATCCTCATCACCAGTCCGGCTAACCGGCGCTGGCTGAGCGGCTTCACAGGCTCTGCTGGCAGCCTGCTGATAACCCAGGAGCAGGCCCTGCTGGCGACCGATTTCCGCTATTGGGAGCAGGCGCAGGCTGAGGCGCCTCATTTCAGCCTGTTCCGGCACAACCGCACCGATGAGGACAACCAGAAATACCTGACGGCCGTCAACACAGCCACCATCGGTCTGGAAGCCGACCACACCACGCTCAGCGAAGCCGACCGCCTGAAGAAGGTGGAAGGCATTACCTGGGTTCCCATCGCGCCGTCGCTGGAACCGCTGCGCCAGCGCAAAAGCGCCAGCGAGCTGGCAAACATTCGGGCGGCGGCGGCCATCACCGACCGGGCGATGGCTCTGGTTCCCCAGTTGGTAAAGCCAGGCCAGACGGAGCGGGCGCTGGCCTGGGAATTGGAGAAGGTGATGCGCCAGGCGGGTGCAGAGGCAATGGCCTTTGACGTGCTGGTCGCCAGTGGGCCAAACGCCGCTCTGCCACACCATCATCCTGGGGAACGGCCGTTACAACCTGGCGATGCGCTTATTGTGGACATGGGAGCGCAGGTGGACGGCTATAAAAGCGACCTGACCCGCACCTTTTTCCTGGGCGCGGAACCAGACGCGCAGTTTCAGCAGATTTTTGCGGTGGTGCGGGCGGCGCAAACGGCCGTTTTGCAGCACGCCTGCACCGGCCAAAACGGCAATCAAGTAGACGCGCTGGGCCGCAGTGTCATCCAGGAAGCCGGGTATGGCGACTTCTTCGGCCACGGGTTGGGGCATGGCGTGGGGCTGGACATCCACGAAGGGCCATTTTTCACCTTCACGCCGGTCGGAACGGCGCACACGTTGGCCGCCGGGATGGTTGTCACGGTGGAGCCGGGCATCTATGTGCCGGGCTGGGGCGGCGTTCGCCTGGAAGAGCTGTGCCTGATGACGGAAAATGGGTTGGAGGCGATGAGTGGGTGTGGATATACGGCCGTTATCCCCCTTTAGAAATAGATACGCGGATGACAGGGATTTAGCGGATTGAGACGGATTTTTCTCTGGTTTGTCCGTGAAAATCCGTCACATCCGTTCCATCCGTATACCCATCGCGTCGTTGGCCGCCAGACGATTCAGGTTCTCTGAGCTTTGCTGTGGCAACCTCAGAATTCATCAGAGACCCATAATTCATTCGCTACCCAACAACCTCCAGCACGTATTGCATTCAGCATAACGCAAAACGATTAACTGTGGAGAGTACCTGATGCAAGACAACTACCCCAGCAATAATGGACGAGACACCAATTTGCGCGAAATCGGCGAGACACTCAAGTCGCACCTGATCATTTTGGGCGGTTTTGTGGCCTTGTTGTGGCTGATTGAACTGGTCAACGTCTTCATTTTTCGCGGTGGGCTGAATATGTATGGCATTCGCCCGCGCAATTTTGATGGCTTGCAAGGCGTTTTGTTTGCGCCGGTGCTGCACAGCAGCTTTGCCCACCTGATGGCCAATACGATTCCGCTGCTGGTGTTGGGCTGGTTTGTGCTGCTGCGTGGCACGCGCACCTTTGCCGTTGTTACGATTGTTTCCATTGTGATTAGCGGCCTGGGAACCTGGCTGATCGGCCCGGCCAATTCGGTTCACATTGGCGCCAGCGGGTTGGTGTTTGGCTATTTTGGTTTTCTGGTTTTGGGGGGATATTTCGAGCGCAGTTTAACGGCCGTCTTGTGGGCCGTGCTGGTCTTTCTGTTATATGGCAGTCTGTTGTGGGGCGTGCTGCCCCAGGGTAATGGCATTTCCTGGCAGGGACACCTGTTTGGTTTTGTCGGTGGTGGCGTGGCGGCTTATTTGTTGGCGAAACGGCCGTCTGCCCCTGACCATTGGGACGACGATATGATACGCATCGGGCCGGAAGATTTGCGTTAAGCGTTCAAGCCCCGGTCCCTCAGGAGCTGCAGAAAGCCCCTGCGATCAATCGTCCGTAAACCGCTGAAACCCGCCGCCAAGAATCTCTTTGGCCGGGGTCACAATCACAAAGGCGTCCGGGTCTTCCTGCCGGACGATGGCTTTTAGACCGGCAATTTCCAGCACGCTGGCGGCGATCAATAATACGTCCCGATCTTGCTTGTGGTACATCCCGCGCCCGTGCAAGGCAGTTACTCCCCGATTCATCTCTTTTTGCACCCGGTCGGCTATGGCTTGTGGGTTCTGGGCGACCACCAGCACCAGCAGCTGCTGCCGCTGACGCGCCGGGCGCAGCGCATCTATCCAATTGGACCGTAGTGTGTCGGCGCTTGCCGGCGCCCCTTTTTTAGGCGACCAAAAGTTGGGAAAGCGAGGATACTTGGGCAGCACTTCACCCGACGCCTCGGTCAGCGAAAGGCTCAGAAAACCCACAGCAAAGATAATGCCGTTGAAGAGCAAGCCGATCAACAAAACGATTTCTCCGGGAATGGTTCCCAGAGCCGAACGAGACACAAATTCGGCCCATGTCGCCGCTGGGGTTGGATGCAGAAACGTTTTCAGCGCCCAGGAACCAGCCAGGATCAGATAAATCCATAGATAGTTACGCCGAAACCGCCGCCCGAACGCTTCCCACACGGTGATGGGAAATTGGGGTTGAAGCAGGCTTTCAGCCAGCGCTTCGTCCCATTCCGGGTGTGGCGCAAACGGGGGGATGAGCATCGCGGCAAAAAAGTCGGTCTCCATCAGGCGCGTGCGCAGGCTCCACAGTTCATAATAACGATAGCGCCGCGCCTCAATCCACAAAAACAGGGTGACGAGCAGGGTGTTGAGAATGATCACGCCGAAGTTGTTGCCGGGGTCGGAAAGGGTGAAGGAGATGGCCGCGCCGGCCGCCACCACAGCCCAATTGGTGGTGGTATCCAGCCGGTTGCGCCAGACGTTGGCCCGCTGCACTTCGGCGCGGTAGAAATGGACCATGGCGGTGTTAAACTCGCCCGAACGCATCTGGTAGCCGCGAAAGGTCCAGACTTCTTCGCCAAAAGACGGCCGTTCTTCATTTGGTGTGGGTGGTGGTTCTTCAGACATGCTGCCCCACTTCGGCCATCATCTGGCGCACAAACAGGATTTCGTCCTGGATGATGGTGTGGTCCATGCCGGGATAGAGGCGCATGGTGACATGGCCGCCTAACCGCTGTAAAACAACCATACTTTCCTCCACCCGCGCTTTGGGAATGTGAAAATCCACATCGCTGCACCCCAGAAAAACCGGCGTACCAGCCAGCGAGCCGCCGTAGTCGCGCGGCGTGTCGTCTGGCCCGATAAGGCCGCCGCTGAGGCCCACCACACCGCCGTAGCGGCGAGCGTGCCGCGCCGCAAACTCCAATGCCAGACAAGCCCCCTGCGAGAAACCAAGCAGAATGATGCGCTCTGGCAGGATGTTGGCGGCAGAGATGAGGGCGAGGAGGTCGGATACGGCCGTTAACCCCGACGAAATCCCCGGTTCATTTTGGGCGATGGGAGCCAAAAAGCTGTAGGGATACCAGGTATTGCCGGCTGCCTGCGGCGCCAGATAGGCCCAATCGGGCTGCTGCAATTGCGGGACCAGGGTGAGGATGTCGGCAGCGGAAGCGCCACGGCCGTGTACCAGAATCATCGCCGCTTTGGCCTGGGCCAACGGCGCGCCAGCCGTCAGCACCGGCTGGCCTTGATGGGGCGGGTGGTGGGTGGGCATTCCAGTCATGAGAAACCTCTGCCGACTTGATTGACGAAAAATCTTATGGTTCATATGTTTTTAACCTGGTGAGATTGGACCAATCTCCAAGATTGGTCCAATCTGGAAACTCCAAAGTTAATTGCAAACGAACCCTTATGGTTCTCTGAGCTTTCCTGTGGTAAATCCTATTCCTGGTTAATCACTGGTCTGATCGTTCTCAATCGCCATCGAACGTTCGAACCGCCGGTAGCCAATGTATGCCAGACCGATGCTCAAAAAGTAAAGGACCAGCAGGGGGGCCATCGTCAGCAGCATGGTTACGGGGTCAATGGACGGGGTGATGGCCGCCGCCAGCACGGCCACGCCCACCACGGCCACGCGCCATTGGTCGCGCAGCATCGGCCCATTCACCAGCCCAACGATGGACAGCAGGTAAATGATCACCGGCATCTGGAAACTTGCGCCTAGCCAGAAGAGCATTGCCAGGATGAAGCTGATGTATTCTTGACCAGTCCATTCGGTCCTGAACACTTCAGGCATGAATGAGGAAAGGAAGGCAACGGCCGCCGGAACCAGGACAAACCAGGCAAACAAAATGCCCAGCAAGAATAGGCTCAGGGCAGCCGGTATAAACAGATAAACGTAACGCCGCTCTTTTTTGGTGAGGCCGGGGGCAATAAACAGCCAGAATTGGTAAAGAATCACTGGCATGGAAACGATAAAGCCGGATACCAGGGCGACCTTAAAAAAGGTTTCGATGCCTTCGGTGGGGCGCAGGGTTTGCAACTGCGCATCATAGGGTCGGAGCAAAAACAGCAGCAGGTCTTGGGCAAAGATGAAGCTAATTACCGTGCCAATTATCAGCGCCACAGCCGCCCAGGTGGTGCGTTTGCGCAGCTCATTGAGATGTTCCAGCACGGATTGTTCAATGAATCTTTCTTGAGTGTCTTCAGTTTTGCTCATGAATTAGTCGGGGTCATCTACCACGTTTACCGGTTTGGGCAGGGTCGTTTGGGTATCGGCCGGCGTCGGTTCGCCTAAATTTGGGGGTTTGATACTTTGTCCGATGGCTTTTTGGCTGTTTTGTAGTCCGCGACGGCCGTCTTCAAATGGCTGCACAGCTATCGAGGTTACGTCACGGCGCAGTTCCGCCATTTGGCGGCGCAGTTCTTGCACTTCCTCCATGGCCGCGCGCACGTCTTCGCCGCCGTCAACCGCGTCTAATTCCGCGTTCAGTTGGCGCGAAAAACCGCGAGCGATGGCCTGCAACTGGGCCGTGGTTTTGCCCAGCCAGTGGGCCACCTGACGGATACGCTGCGGCCCCATTACCAGACCCGCCAGCAGCAAGATAAGAACAAGCTCTGGCGCGCCAATGCCAAAAAAACTATCCATAATCAGCCGTCAACTTGTACGCAAATGATTGAGTGCTTCCTGGTTGTTCTGGCGTCTAACAGCCATATACCGAAGTCCGAATGCCATTTCCCGTTACTATTTACCAGAAGCGCCCCTACAGAATACGGATTACCGAATACGGATACTAGTCCGATTTGGGCTGCTTGTCCTCTTCATCTTTCTTGGCGTTGTTGGTCTGGCCTTCTTGCAGCCCTGTGCGGAAAGCACTAATGCCTTTGCCCAATTCGCTGCCCAATTTACTAATTCGACCGACACCGAAAACTAGAATCACGATCACTAAAATAATGACCCATTCCCATCCACCTAAAGTTGGCATGTTATTTCTCCGAATGTTCTTCAAGGGGTTATCAAGCGATTTTCCGTTTTCCAATCGCCTTGAGGACGATCTGCAAAATCGTCCTGCCGTTACGCAAAAACTTATCTTATTTGCCTTTTCCCCAAGCCATTATAACAAAAAGTGGCTTTAAGTAACGGCCGTATTAATTGTTTTCTCCCTCGCCCGGTGGGCAAGCCACCGTTACGTCACGGTACAACAGGAACCAATCGGCCAGCGTTTTGTAGCGGTCGCGGGGCTGGTTGATGAGGCCAATTTCAGCTTTGTTCACGGCCGTACTCAGCGCATACGTCGTCACATCCTGATACAACGTCAGGGCCGGTATTTCCTGGTCGAAATAGCGCAAGAAGGCGTCGTAAGACGGCCGTCTCCCCTCCATGCCCCATACCTGCCGCCCTTGCTCCAATGCTTCGCTGGCGCGGCGATTGTTCCAGCCGGTGTAATTCTGCCCACGAATGATCGCTTCCTGGCTCCAAAAATCATACAAATCGGGGTCGCCAGACGGGGTAAAGGAGAGCAGAGCCACATCGTAGGCGCCATCGGCCAGCAGTTGGCGCAGTTCGGTCACGTCTTGGGCCAGGGTGATTTGTGTCTCGATGCCCAGCGCCGCCCATTGGTCGCGGATGGCCTGGGCGACGGCCGTCGGCTGGGGCGCGGCCAGGGCAATTAGTGTCAGGCTTAACGGCCGTCCCTCTTTTTGCCGCAGTGGTGAATCGGCGGCAAAGGTCCAGCCGGCCGTGTCCAACAGCGATGCGGCCGTCGCCGGGCTGTACGCCTTTGCCGTGGAAATGGCCGGATTATAGGCCCAGTTGGAGGACAGATAAGGGCCTTCAAACAGCAATCCCTGCCCATTTAAGGCCACATCAAGCAGCGCCGCGCGGTCCAGCACCGCCGCCAATGCCTGACGGCCGGAAAGCGTCCGCCCCAATTCATTGATCGGTTGGCCTACGTTAAACCAGAGAGCGCTGTACGTTGGTTCCGGGGCGGTGAACAACCGCACCTGCGGCAGCGCAGCCACAGCCGGCAGAGCGTCGGCGCTGACCCGGTTGATGGCGTGTATCGCGCCGGCGGCAAAGGCTTTGATGAGTTCGGCATCGTCGGGGAAGAATTGAAATTCTAAGGCGGCGATTTGTGTCCCCTGACGCCAATCGGCCGGATTGGGGATGAGCCGCAGACGGCCGTTTTGCTGCCAGTTCAGGCTGGGGTCCACCATAAATGGCCCTGTGCCCACCGGAGCCAGGTTAAAGGCGGCGTCCGGTAGTTCGGCGGCCGTTACGTCAGCTAACAAGTGGGCGGGCAAGATGGGGAGCGTGGTGGCGTCTAAAAACGGGGAATACAATTCCGGCAGTACAAATTCCACCGTGTAGGGGTCAACCAGGCTGACGCCAACTGTGCGCCAGAACTGTGATAGAGCGGGTGAACCGGGGAAGGCTTCGTCTTGCAGCAGGCCAATGGTGTAGAGAACGTCAACGGCCGTTACCGGCTCCCCATCATGCCAAAAAGCATCCTGGCGCAGGGTAAACTGCACCGCCAAGCCATCCTCACTTACCGTCCAGCCCTCGGCCAGCGACGGGACCAACACGCCAGAAGCGTCATAGCGCGTTAACCCATCAAAAATCAGGCTGGTCAGCTCACGGTCAACGGGGTACGCATCGCTTAACAGTGGGTTCAGGCTGCGCGGTGCGCCAACAATCCCCTCCACAAATGCGCCGCCGGCCGCCGGAACCCTCACCGAGCAAAAACTGTCCGACTGCACCTGGAATGTTACCAATGAGATAACCAGAGCAAAAGCGACAACTGCCAGCAACAACTGCCACCGAAGATTTATTCTCATGATACATAAAAACGCAAAACAAAGCGCCGATCAGTGGCGCTTTGTTTTGCGTTTCTCGCTTCGCTGCCTGAACGCAGGCCGATGCGCGGGCCGCTAAACGATCTGGCCCCAGGCCAGGAACGCCACGATCGTATTGATGAAGAAAAGAACGGAAACGGCAATTGTCACGCGGTGGATGGTCGCCTCGACGCCGCGGCGGGTGCGGAAATTGCCGCCGCTGTCACTGCCACCCATAAAACTGCCCAGACCGCCACCTTTGGTTTGCATCAGCACCAGAATGGTCAGCACAATCGCCAAAATAATTTGAATTACTCCCAAATAGGGGGCCCATGTTTGCATGTCTGCTACCTCTTTAAGTTTTAAGTAATCTATGTTTTACCAGGAGCATCGCCGGGCTAAGGCGAGTCCCAGAAGAACCAAGCGGGCATTATAACAGCCTCCCGGATCGGCGTCGAATCTGCAACCGCTTCTCTAACGGAGAGCTGATAGGTCTCTGCTGCCACAGACAACCATTGCCACCCGTTCTGCCTGTGGTAAACTACCCGGCGTGTAAACGACATGAATATGGATTGATTGTAAGGTCAGCTCGTGATCGAAATCAGAAACGTCACCAAGAAATACTTTAACCTTACCGCGCTTAATAATGTTTCCTTGCAGATTCCCGCCGGTGAAGTAGTCGGCTTGTTGGGACCAAATGGCGCCGGTAAAACCACCCTGTTTAAGCTGATTGCGGGCATTATCTCGCCAACGGCCGGAACCGTTCGTCCGGCTGGCGGCGCATGGCCGCCAATCGGCTATAAACCGGAACGCTTGCTGTTTCCTAATCAGTTGCAGGTGAACCAATATTTACGGCAGGTGGCGCGGTTGAGCAATGTGCCCACCTGGCAGATGAATCGGGTTGTAACTGAAAGCCTGGAACGTGTTAACCTGCAAAACGCCGCCAACAAAAGAATCAAGGAATGCTCCAAAGGAATGCGCCAGCGGCTGGCGCTGGCGCAGATTCTCATTGGCGACCCACCGCTGCTGCTGCTGGATGAACCGAGCAATGGATTGGACCCGATTGGTCAGGAGGAAATTCACGCCTGCATTAAGAATCTGCACCAGGCCGGTAAAACCATCATTATGAGCACCCACCATTTGCCCGAAGTCATGCAGGTGTGTACACATATGGTTATTTTGAATCAAGGCCGGGTCCATTATGTAAACAGCGTTGAGCAGGCGATGGCAGCGCAGTCGCACATTCGTATTCGCGTTAACAAGCCATTGCTGGAGTTCGGACGTGTGTTGTCCGCCCTGCAAAATCAAATCGAAGTGGCAAATGATGTGGTTTACTTGAAGGGAGAGGCGATGTTGATGCGACGGCAGGTGTTGGTGATGCTGTTGGAAGCCGGATTCGACGTGCTGCGGGTGGAGCATAACCGGGTTTCTTTGTCTGAAATTTATACCGAGGCCGTGCAATGACGCAGCGTATTGTGGCTCTGACCGATTATTTTTTGCGTAGTTTGATGGCTTCATTACCGGGGATGTTGTACTTGCTCGGCGGATTGGCTTATTGGTGGGTGGCATTTCCGCCCGGACAACGGACGCCTGAGGCTTCTTATTATATTTTGGCGTTGGCGGTGTTGGGTGTCGGCCTGACCTTTTTAGGCACATTGTCTATTGCTTCACGAGCGAATCAGGCGGGCCATGCGCCGTGGATTGTGCGGCTGCCGAGTCGGGTGGAATATCTCACGGCCGTTCTCTTATCTGCCCTCCTGTTTGCGACCACCCTGCAAGTTCTGGTTGCCTTGCTGGCCTTGCTGCGCGGCCCAGACCTGTCCTGGGGCCAGATTTTGCTAATTCCCCCTGTCTGGTTGGCGCTGAATGTGTTAACGGCCGTTCTTGCCCTGCACGCCTCCGATTTTTCCGCCACCGGTTGGTCCCGTGTTTACCTCTTTGGTTTCATCGCCATATTCCTGTTTGGGCAAAGCCTAGACAGCAGGAGCGGCCTGAACACCTGGATCATCCTGCGCCTCAACGACCTGAGCCGCTCCCTGATGGGCGCCGGCCAACTGACCTGGGCCACACCCCTCAATAATCTGGCTGGCTGGCTGCAGCAAGATGGTGTGGGCCGCTTGCAGCAGTTTTTCAGCCTGCCTTTTTGGCCTTTTCGGGCCATCGCCGATGCGGTGGTTGTGGGCAGTTTTAACACCTCCCAGGCGTTGGCCCCAGCCGTTTTGCTGCTGTATGCCACCCTGTTGATCATGTTGGCCGCCGACCTTTTTGCCAACAAAGACCTGGATTTAACCGAGTGATCTGATGGAATGCTGGATTTGTGAACGGCCGTCACACGCGATCTGCCGTTTCTGTGGCCGGGCGGTATGCAAAACCCATGCCCAAGAGATGCCTTACATCATCCACACCTATCGAACGGCCGCCAACATCTACAAAGCCTTTGTTGTGGCCGGGGCTGTCTGGTGCGGCCAATGCAAACCGCAGCAAGACCCCATCACCCTTACCAATCTGGATGATTAGTACCCGTAATCCGAAGTCCGTATGCCGTTTTCCGTAGGCCCCTGCCAGGGGCGGTGACCTACAAAACAGCGGTCACAAAGTGGTCGTAAAACGACGCCGCGGATGACCGCCTACGACTACTGGTTGCGCTGCGAGCCGATGCCATGCGACGTTTCCTGCTGATACAAATACTTCTCATTTTTGCCCTCTGGCTGACGGCCTGTGATTTCCTGCGCGGCAGCGCCGATGCGCCAGTGGCAACGGCCGTTGCCCTCACCCCCACACCGCCCCAACAGACGCCGGTTAGCCAGAACACGCCCAGTTTTGTCATCGCCCCCACCGTCACGCCGACCCGAAACTCCCTCATCATCTGGCTGCCGCCAGCCATTGCCTCGCGCACCGAAGCCGGCGCGGTCACCCTGTCTGACCAACTGTTGGCCTTCAACAGCGCCCATCCTGACCTGGAAATCATCGTTGAACAAAAGCCGATCAACGGCCAGGGCGGGGCCTTAAACTATCTACGAACAGGGCGCAACATTGCCTCGACCATTTTGCCAGACCTGCTGGCCATCCCCACGACCCAATTGGCCGCCACCGCCAGCGAGGGACTCATATTCCCCATGGAGGATTTTTTGGACCCGGCGCTGGCGGATCAATTGTTCCCGCTGGCTCGGACTTGGGCGTTTAACGCTAACCACCTGGTTGGCATTCCCTTTGTCCTGACAGAAATGCTGCACCTGGAATACAGCAGCGTCATCACCGAACCCGTGCCGCTGGAATGGAGTGGGTTCATCTCCGACACCACCCGGCACATGGTTTTCCCGGCAGCCGGGGCTGATGGCGCGCGGTTGGCGCTGCAATTTTATCTGGCGGCCGACGGCCGTTTGACCAACGAAGCCGGACAACCTGGCCTGGAGCTAGAACCCTTGACCCTGGCTTTGCAGCAGTTGTACAACGGCCGTACCAACGGCTTCATCTTGCAGCAAAGCAGCAACATCAACACCCTGGCCGATGGCGCGCGCCTGGTACAAGACGGCTCCACCGACTATGCCCTCACCTCCTCCGACGTTTTTTTGCAAAGCATCTCCGCCGGGTATGTCCCCCAATTTGCCGCCATCCCCGGCCTGGGTGAGCCGCTGCCGGTGCTGGTTAACGGCTGGGCCTGGGTCATCACCACCCCGGATGCGCAGAAAAAAGCGCTGGCCGCCGAGCTGATCGCCAGCCTGACCACGCCGGAAAACTTAGGCAGTTGGAGCCAGCAGAGCCGGATTTTACCGGCTATGCCGGCGGCCTTTGCCGTCTGGCCAGACGACAATGTGTATGCCAATTTCGCCCAAAACGAACTTCAGCGCGCCATTCCCATGCCGCTGTCTACCGCTAACATCATTATGCCAGCCCTGGAAAACGCCGTCTTCGACGTGGTCTCTTTGACCAAAACACCGGCCGTCGCCGCTGCCGAAGCGGTCGCCGCCGTCAGCCCGTGACACAAGGTCGCCCATGTTCCCCCGCTATGAGGAGTATCGCCGCCACGTTTTAGCATTATTCCAGGCTGCGTTAACGGCCGTAGACCCGGCAGCGGCCGTCCATGCCCACCTCCATCTTACGAGCCAGGCGCTCATCAGCGGCCCGCACCAGTATGATCTGGCTCAGGGACGCATCTTTTTGGTCAGCGTGGGCAAAGCGGCCGTGCCGATGGCCCAGGCCGCCAGCCAGGCGCTGGGCGCAGCGCTGCACGCCGGTATCGTCGTCGCCAAAACGCTGCCCGCTGAGCTGACCCTATCCCCAGACAAAATTGCCGTGTATACCGGCAGTCATCCCGTGCCCGGCCCAGACAGTTTGCGGGCAGCAGCGGCCGTACACACCCTGCTGCAAACCACCGCCGCCAACGATCTGGTCCTCTGCCTTATTTCCGGTGGAACGTCGGCGCTGCTCAGCCAACCGCTGGTGTCGCTGGCCGATTGGCAGGCGCTGAATCGGGCGCTGCTGGCTTCGGGCTGCGCCATAGAGGAATTTAACACTGTGCGCCGCCAGATGGACGCCGTCAAAGGGGGTGGGCTGCGCCGTTGGGCTGCGCCGGCCCGCTGCATCAGCCTGATTTTGAGTGATGTTGTGGGCAATCCACTGCCTGTTATCGGCAGCGGCCCGACGGTGGTGAGTGACGACACGCCGGCTGACGCCCTGGCGGTGTTGGCGCGTTATGGGGTGGCGGAGCGGCTGGACACGGCCGTTTACCAACGCATCCACGCCGCCCTCAGCCAGCAGCCGCCACCGCCCGCCGCTTTGCCGCCCGCGGCCCATGTCATCGTCGGCGATGCGCGGCAGGCGGCCCTGGCGGCGCAGAACCGCGCCGCCGAATTGGGCTTTACCGCGCAAATTCTGACGGCCCAGTTGGCCGGCGAAGCGCGCGAAGTGGGGCGCGTCGCCGCGGCCATCGCCAAAGACACGCCGCCCAACCACTGCTTCATCCTGGCGGGCGAAACGACGGTGACATTATCCGGCGCTGGCCTGGGCGGGCGCAATCTGGAAACGGCGCTGGCGGCGGCTGTCGCCCTGGGTGGGCAGCCGCAAGTCGTCCTGTCCTCGCTGGCTACCGATGGCGAAGATGGCCCCACCGCGGCCGCCGGGGCGGTGGTGACGGGCGAAACGGCCGTCTACGCCCACCGCTGTCATCTCGACCCCGTTGCCCACCTACACCGCCACGACAGCTATCCTTTTTTCCAACAATTAGACCAGCACACCGCCCACCGCACGCCAGCCTGTCTGGTGCAAACCGGCCCCACCGGGACCAATGTCAACGATCTTATCTTCATCTTGCGCTACCAGCCTTACCTGACAAAGTGACAGGGTGACATGGTATTCAAGTTTTCATTCCTGAGAGAGATTGCCCTGTGTATCCAGACGTTTACGTCGTTCGCGCTAAATTGATGCCGCCTTATCCGGCCAGACGGACGCTGGTGCGCGCCCGGCTGACGCAGCGCCTGCTGGAAGCGGCCGACTACCGGCTGACGGTGGTGCAGGCCGGGGCGGGTTATGGCAAAAGTACGGCGTTGGCGGCGTTAACGGCCGTTACCCCCCATCTCGTCTGGTATCACCTGGATGATGGCGACGTGGACCCGCTGCGGCTGCTGCTGCATTTGTATCATGGCTTTGCCGCTGCCCTGCCCGGGTTTGCCACCGCCCCGCTGACCTTTTTGCAAACGTGGGACCGCAGCAGCGCGCCGCTGCCCTGGGCAACGGCCGTAGACATGCTCAGCAACGCCCTGGCTGAATGCGATGCCCCGGCTGTTTTCCTGGTGCTGGACGATGTTCACCTGCTAGAAGCGGCCGGCGACGCTCTGCGCATTGTAGACCGGCTGATTGGACGCGCTCCGGCCAACCTGCACACGATTCTGGCAACCCGCTATCCACTGCGGCTGCCCTCCTGGCTGAACTGGCAAGTGCGCGGCGAGATGTTGGAAATTAACCAGGCGGAGATGGCCTTCACCCCCACTGAAATCCAGGCGCTTTTTCAGGAACAGTACCGCCTGGCATTGACGCCCGACCAGGTGGCGCAGTTGGCCGCTAAAAGCGAAGGGTGGGCCATCGCCTTGCAGTTGGTGTGGCAGCGCTGGCAAAGTGACGCCCAAACCACGCTGCATGGGGCATTGGACCAACTATCTGGCTCTGGCAGCGATCTGTTTAGCTTTTTAGTACAGGAGGTGCTGGCGCAGCAAGCGCCAGACATTCAGGCGTTTTTGCGGCAAACGGCCGTACTGCGTGAAATGGACGCCGCTGCCTGTAACGCCTTACGCCAGGCCACCGACAGCGAACAAATCTTGCGTTACCTGCAAGAAACCAGCCTGTTCATCGCCAACACCGGCGATGGCCGGCTGCGTTACCACCATTTGCTGCGCGAACTGCTGCACAACCAACTAGACACGGCCGTCGCCCAAACCCTCCATCGGCGCGCCGCCGCCTATTACCACCAGCAGAACGATGAAGAGGCGACCATCCACCACCTGTTGGCGGCCGGCGATTTTGAAGAAACGGCCGTTATCCTCGACGATTCCGGCCGGCGTATGGTCCGCGCCGGTCGGCTGCATTTACTGGCAAGCTGGATTGGCAGCCTGCCTCCCGACGTGCTGGAAATCCATCCCGCCTTGCTGGTTTGCCTGGGCGACGTGGCCCGGCTGCACAGCCGCTTCGACGAAGCCCTGGGCTGGTATCAGCAGGCCGAGACCCGCGCCCGCGCTTACGGCAATCTGCGCGAAGTAGGCCAGGCGCTGCGCGGCCAGGCCCGCGTCTACCTGGATACGGTCAACCCCAGCCAGGCGGAACAACTGCTGCACGAAGCGATGCGCATCACCGATGGCCTGGAAGACCGCGAAAGCCGCGCTCGCCTGTTGGAACTGCTGGCCGAAAATATGCTCAACCTGGGTCACATGGAAGAATCGGAAGCATATCGCCAACAGGCGCGCGATTTACGCCAGGAGGGGCCGGCCGAGGCGGAATTGTCTATGCGCGTGCTGCTGCGTACTGGCCGGTTGGCCGAAGTGCGCCAACTGTTGCAAGAGCGCGTCCGCCAGGAACAGCAAGAGCCGGTGCTGCGTCCCCGCGCCCATCGAGAGACGCCGCTGCTGCTCTCGTTGGTCCTGGCGTTTCAGGGCGAGCAAGAACAAGCTCATGCGTTTGCCGTTCAGGGGATGCAGCGGGGGCAAATGCTGCAATCGCCATTTATTACGGCCGTTGGCCACATGCGCCAGGGACACGCCTGGCTGCTGCAAAAAGACGAACAAGGCTACGAAGAGGCGTTCCGCTGTTTTCAACAGAGCATCGCCATCAGCGAGACGTTGATGGTTCCGCGTCTGAAAGTGGAATCGTATTGGGGTATTTGCCAGGTACATGGCTTTCGCGGCCACCTGGCCGAAGCTGCCCATGCCGCCGATCAGGGCATTGCCATCGCCCAAAGCGCCGGTGATGAATGGATCGAAGCACTCATTCGCCTGTCGTTGGGCGCGAGTTATGCCCTGGCCGACCAGATGACCGACGCCAACCGCGAACTGGCGGAGGCCCTGTTAGCCCTACGCGAATGCAGCGATACACACGGCGAGGCGCTGGCTTTGCTGTGGCACTGCCTGGTCTGGCATCGCCAGGAAGCGACCAAACTGCTGCTGCCTGCTCTGGCCGATTTGCTGCGTCTGACCCGCGTGTATGGCTACGATTATCTCTTTACGCGCCGCACCATTGTGGGGCCGCCAGATACGCGCGCCCTGGTTCCGCTGCTGCTGGCGGCCCGCGACGCCGACATCGAAGCGACTTACGCCCAGAATTTGCTGAAACAATTGGGATTGTCTGCCCTGACGCTGCATCCGGGCTACCAACTGCGTCTGCAAACATTGGGGCAGTTTGTTGTCTGGCGCGGTGCGGAATTGGTGACGACGCGCGATTGGCAGCGCAAGGCGGCGCGCCAATTGTTGCAGCTTTTGTTGGCCCACCGGCGCGATGTGTTAGACCGGGACCAGATTGTTGATTTGTTGTGGCCGGAGTTGGATGCGGAAAACGGCCGTCGCAATCTCAAAATTGCTTTTAACGCGCTGTGCCAGGCGCTTGAACCGCGGCGTCCGGCGCGCGCGCCATCGGCGTTTGTCTTGCGCGACGGCGCGCTTTATGGTTTGCGCCCGGAAGCGGATGTGTGGCTGGACGTGGCTGCCTTTGAAGAAGCTGCGGCCGCCGGCGACGCCTGCCTGGAAACGGATGTCGCCCAAGCCATTCATGCTTACCGCCAGGCGCTTCGCTTGTACCAGGGTGATTTTCTGAGTGAATGCCGCTATGAGGAATGGTGCAGTGAGGAGCGCGAACGGCTCATCGCCCTCTATTTGCGGTCGGCTGACCGGCTGGCGCAGGCATTAGCCAACGCCGCGCTGTGGGAAGAGGTTATTCAGGTGTGCCAGGTGATTCTGGCTCAGGACAACTGCTGGGAGCAGGCTTACCGGCTGATCATGTTGGCCTACCAGCATCTGGGTAATCGGGCGCAGGCGCTGCGCGCTTATCATCGTTGTGTGGATTGTTTGCAAAGGGAACTGGGGGTGCAGCCAACGGCCGTTACCACCGACCTGTATCATCACCTGCTTGCCACCTGATCGCTCACTGGCAGGTTGTCGGAAAAGTAGAAATGGATACGCGGATGACACGGATTTAACGGATTTACACCGATTTTCTGGTGATTTATCCGTAAAAATCCGTCAAATCCGTTCAATCCGTGTACCTACCCTGAGTTCTTCGACAGCCTGCTGGAGATGTCAGGTTCGCCAATCATGGAGACACATGAAACGCTTACACGGACAACATCCCCTGATTCGCATTTTCATCATCTGGCTGATTGAAGCGGTGGCCCTGCTGCTGCTTAATCTGCTGATGACCGGGTTGCAGGTTGACACCGTGGCCGCCGCCTTTGTGGCCGTGGCGGCCATTGGTTTGCTCAACGCGCTGCTCTGGCCGCTGCTGAGTTATCTGATTCTGCCCTTTGCCGTGCTGACGTTGGGGTTGGCGGCGCTGGCTCTGAACGGGGTGATTATCCTGCTGGCGGCTGATCTGGTGGATGGCTTTGCGGTGGATAGCCTGGGGTCGGCGGTGTTGGCGGCGTTGGGGTTAACGGCCGTAAACACCATCGCCAGTTCCCTGCTGACCATAGACGACGACAGCTCGTGGTATCGCAACGTCGTCCGGCGGCGGGTTAAGCGGATGGCGCGCCCGGTAAAAAGCGACGTGCCTGGCTTTCTGTTTTTGGAGATAGATGGTCTGGCCCGGCCGGTGCTGGAAAAGGCGATGCGTGATGGCTACGCCCCAACCCTGAAACAGTGGATTGAAGAGGGCAATCATGTATTGACGGAGTGGGAAACAGACCTCTCTTCGCAAACTTCGGCCGGTCAGGCTGGTATTTTACACGGCAACAACCACAACATCCCCGCGTTTCGTTGGTACGACCGCCAGCGCAAAGAAGTGATCTCCTCCAGCAGCCCGCGCGAGGTGGCGCGCCTGGAACAGGTTCACTCTGATGGCAACGGCCTGCTGGTGGACCAGGGGGCCAGCCGGGGTAATCTGCTGTCTGGCGACGCGCCCATCGTCAGCATGACCGCCAGCACCATGAAAGACCTGTCGCGCCTACATCTGACCGATTTTTACGCTTACTTTGTCAATCCCTACAACCTGACGCGCACCCTGCTCCTGATGGTGTGGGATTTGATGTTGGAAAAATGGCAGTTCTGGCAGGCGCGGCGCAATAATGTGTATCCGATTTTGGATAAGCAGAAGCGTGGCGGCAAATACCCACTGCTGCGCGTGTTTACCACCGTCATCATGCGCGAATTGAACATTTATACCCTGATTGGCGACATGTATGCCGGGGTCTCTTCCGCGTATGCCACATTTGTGGGCTACGACGAGGTGGCCCATCATTCGGGTGTGGAATCGGTGGATGCGTTGGATACGCTGCGGAAGTTGGACCGCCAGTTTGCCCGTTTGCAGAGCGCGGCGGAGGATGCGCCACGGCCGTATCATCTGGTTGTCCTGGCTGATCACGGCCAGAGCGGTGGGGCGACGTTTAAGCAGCGGTATGGCCTCGATTTGCAGCAGTTGGTGCAGCAGTCCGCCCAGGCATTTCGCGTTCAGGGCATCATGGAAAGTAACGAAGCCTGGGGGCACGTGAATGTGTTGGTGAACGATGCTATCCGCAATGATAAACGCTCTAGCAAAGCGCTGAAGCGGGTGACGCAAAGCCAGACCGACGGTGATGGGGTGAACCTGGGGCCAGATGAGGAAGATGAAGAACTGGCGGCAGACGCGCAAATTTTGGTGTTGGCATCGGGCAATTTGGGGTTGGTCTATGGGACCCGGTTGGAAAAACGGGCGACTCTGGAACAGATTGAGAGCATTTACCCTGGTTTATTGGCCGGCCTGGCGCAGCATGAAGGGGTGGGTTGGCTGATGGTGCATTCAGCGGAGCATGGGCCGGTGGTGATTGGGCAGAACGGCCGTTACTATCTCGCCACCGACCACATTGAAGGCGAAAACCCACTGACCGGCTTTGGTCTCCATGCCGCCGACCATTTGCGCCGCTACGACGAATTTCCCGACGCGCCGGACATTTACCTGAACAGCTTTTATGATGCGGCAAGCAATGAAGTGGCGGCGTTTGAGGAGTTGATTGGTTGTCATGGCGGGTTGGGGGGGTATCAGACACGGCCGTTTCTGCTGTACCCCTCTGAGCTAGAACTGACCGAGCCGCATCTGGTGGGGGCAGCGGCCGTTTACCGGCAGTTAAAGACGTGGTTGCAGCAGGTGCAGGGGGCGGGGGAATAGTGAATGGGAGGGGTTGTTCAGTATTCAGTGTTCAGTGCGTGTTTTAGAGGTAACACGACTGAACACTGAACACTGGTCACTGATTACGGCTAGAGTAGTAGTTCAAGACGGCCGTACACATCCGGTTGATTCACGATCTGGGCGGTGTGGTAGGTCTGACTGAACTCTTCCAGGTTTAATTGGCGTAACACAGCATCGGCGGCCACGTCGGCGGGCAGCAAGCTTTGAAAGCGACCCATCTCCAGCCAGTTCGCCAGCATCTCGACCCGTTTACGCGCTGCTTTGTGGATGGTCCTGGCGTCGCTGGGTGGCAGTTGCGCCAGAGGTTGGTGGACGTACAGACAATATTCATTGACCGATTCGGCGGCTACGCCTTGCGCCAGGAGAACGGCCGTCAGTACTTCCCCCCACCACCGACCCCCAAAAATGAAACAAGAACAGGCCCGGCGTTTGCGGCAGCGCGGCCATCTCGCCGGCCGCCACTCCCAACGAATGGGCGACGGCTTGCGTCACATCGAAGGGGATGGCAGCGAAGGATTTGCGCTGGCGCAGGATGTCGGCGGGTGGCTGGTCGGGCACGGCCGTTAAGCCAAACCGATACCGCTCCACCCAAACCACCTGCATCGAACGGCCGCCAAACAGCAAAATTGTGCCCGGCGGGTACGATTGGCCGGTGTGGGCGATGGTCCGGCCGGTGTGGGCGTCTACGGCCGTGATGCCGCCCACGTCGCCGCCGATGTTGCTGTAAATTTCGTGCTGGTCCAGCAGTACATTCAGCTTCTCGTCGGGCTTCCATTCACCCGGTCGGCCAGGCTGCAAATAGCCGCTCAACGCCAGGTAAGACACAATCTTACGGACGTCTTCGCTGGTCACTTCCGGCGGGGCGATCCGGCGTACGTCGGCCAGACGCACGCTGCCGGTGGGGCTTTGCCGGAGCAGGCTGAAGATTTGCTGCACCAGGACGGACGGGCGAAAAGCAGTTTGCCATTGACGATTGACCATGAATGATTGGCGATTCTCCGCCAACTGCAACAGCGCCTCAAACCGCGCCCATTCGCCGGGGGATTTGGGCATACAGAGGACGGGCGTTTGCGCGGCGCGGCGGCTGCCCCGGCCCACGCGCTGCGTAAAGGCGTTGACATTGGGCGGCGCGCCGAGCAGCACCACATCGTCCACGCTGCCGATGTCTATGCCCAGTTCCAGGGTGGAGGTGGCCACGCAGATGGCGACAGCGGCCTGGGCAAAGCGTTCTTCCGTCTCGCGGCGCATGGCCGCGTCCAGATTGCTATAGTGAACGAAGATGTCGGCGTGATGAGGCAGGGCGTGGCGCAGGGCAACGGCCGTTTGCTCCACCTCGTCCCGTGAATTGCAGAAGATGAGAGATTTGCGTGACGGCCGTTCACGCAGCGCCTGCACCAACTCCCGCAAATCATACAACGGCGCAATCTCCGCCACGATTTCCCGCCCACCCGGCACGGCCACAATCGTCCCATTGCGCAAGTAGCGTCGGCTCACGCCCGCCGGGTCCGGCACAGTGGCCGACAAGGCCACCCGCTGCGCCGATTCCACGTCTGGCCGGGCATACTGCCGGATGCGCTCGATGCGCGGCAGCAGGCAGCGCACATGGTCCCCGCGCGGCGTATTGTCGAACAGGTGAATTTCGTCCAAAACGATGGCCTGCACATTGGCAAAGGTTTTGGGGGTGCGGGTCAGCAGGGAATCAGCCGATTCCGGGGTGGTGATGAGGACAGCCGGTAACGTCACGCCGGGCTGCGCGTCGCCGGTTTTCATGCCCAGGCGGACGCCGGTATCGGCCAGCGCCGGTTGCAGGCGATTGTACAAGTCGCGCACCAACGCCCGCGTGGGGCAAATGTAGAGAATCGTCAGGGGCGCGTGCAGGTTGGTCCAGAGGCGCTCCAACAGCGGAGCAATAACGGCTTCCGTTTTGCCGGAAGCCGTGGCGGCGATGACGAGAACGTCGTTCCCATCCAGGATGGGCGGAATGGCCTGGTGTTGGATGGGGGTGAAACGGCCGTGCCGGGCAAAAAACAACGGCCAGGTGTGGAGAATACGCGCTTTAACCTGCTCTTGGGAAAACCCATGCATCATTTGACTTTCATCAATCATAAATTGTATAATATAGCTAAATTAGCTAATTCTGTAAACAATTCTTATGCACACAAAAACAATTGCCTCAACAGAAGCTCAAAACAATTTTGGCCGCATTCTAAACGACGTTATTCAAAATAACACCCGCTACATTGTGAAACGGCATCATTCGCCACAGGCAATCCTGCTAAGTCTGAGTGACTTCGAGCAAATCCTGGCGAATCATGATGAGCAAAACAAGCTCACTAAATTGGTGCGTGAACTTGTCCCCGTTTACAGCCTAGGCGAACCTATCCTCAACGAACAAGATGACGGCCGGTAATTGAAGGCAAGGCAACGAATGAAAGGAAATACCGCTTTCAACACGTTCATGATAAACTACGATCACCAGTTCATTGGGAACTCTATGTTACTACATGCCAATTGTTTCGCCTGGATGGCAGAGATTCCAGCGGAAAGCATCCATTCCATTGTCACCGATCCGCCCTATGGAGTTAAAGAGTATGAACCTGATCAACTAGATAAAAGAACAAACGGCAATGGAGGTATCTGGCGTATTCCACCTTCATTTGACGGGAACGAGCGCTCACCCCTGCCACGTTTTACCGCCCTGAATACGGCTGAACGAGAAAAAGTGCAACATTATTTCTTTGACTGGGCCACCTTAGCTTTGCGTATCTTACGACCCGGTGGGCATGTTATTCTTGCGTCTAATACATTTTTGTCGCAAATTGTTTTTACGGCGATTGTTGAAGCGGGGTTTGAATTTCGCGGTCAAATTGTGCGTCTGGTCCGAACGCTGCGCGGCGGTGACAGGCCAAAAAACGCCGAGAAAGAGTTCCCAGACGTTTGCACGATGCCCAGAGGATGTTATGAACCCTGGGGAATTTTTCGCAAACCTCTGCTGCATGGCATGACCGTGAGTGATTGCTTGCGTGCTTATCAGACCGGGGGGTTAAGGCGCAAACCAGACGGTAATCCGTTTGAAGATGTGATCGAGAGTGAACGTACATCCCAACGTGAACGAGAACTCGCCGACCATCCTAGCTTAAAGCCACAATCTTTTATGCGTCAGGTAGTGTATGCCTCTCTACCGTTGGGGGAAGGTATTGTGGTAGACCCTTTTATGGGGTCTGGATCAACCATTGCCGCGGCTGAGGCAATGGGCTACGCCAGTATTGGCCTGGAGCGCCACCTGGCCTATTTCGAGATGAGCCAGTCAGCCATCCCCAAACTCGCAGAGTTAGGAACCAAAGAACTACAATTACCCCTGGCTTTAGTCTGATTCACGATAGACCCAATTGGCCTTCATTTTTGCTACGCCATTTTTGGTAACGCTGGCAGTAATTGTCCTACGGCTTGTGGCAGAGCGCCCAGAAAACGACCAGTCCTCTTTTTCCAGTTGTGCCGCATAGACGCCGTGAAAGCGAAAAGGTGCAGGTGGAATTCCTTTACGGCCGTCATTCCCCGTATTGCTCCCAAAATGAAAAACCATGAGCCAAACCGCTTCTGGATTGTGTCCTTGCCAACCACCGGAATGACGAGACCCCTTTACTTCTATGCCCTCATTGACATGTTGCGCGGCATCATTCGGGAACATTCCTGTTGGAATCAGGTCTGGATGCCCATTGTGGTATTGATTTTTCACCAGACCAGGACAATATTTGGGGATGCTCATGGTCATAAATTCGCCGACAATACTGCTGAAATTAGCGGGCATGAGGAAACTTTCCAACCGGGGTATCTGCTTGGTGCGTAACTGCTGGTTGATGAATCCAAGAAATTCGGTGAAATCGCTCATGGCCTGATGGACATGCCCAATTGTGAGACCATAAGGTAAAACGCAATCTGGGTTGAGGAAAGCCGCATTTACGGTAACAGGTATGCACGCCTGGACTTCACGTTCATTCATCATGGTTTCTTCCATCAGCGCACCTGGGCGCGGAGTTCGTCTAGCAGGGTGGCGACGTCGTAGTCGGGGTAGAGGTAGAGCAGGTCGAACAGTTCGACGGAAAGTCTGACGACGGTACGCATGGAGAAACGGCCGTTCCTCACCCCCATCGCTAAATGTTCCGCCGCGCCCCGTCGTACCTGTCCCTGCCGCTCGCCCGGTTCGTAGCCATACGCCTGGGCGTGGTAAGTCAGAATACGCTGCAAAAATTGGCCCACTTCTTGCGGGTCGGCGTCCGGTTCCAGGTAGAAGATGTCATCGGCCGTCAGCCAATCTTGCAGCGGCAGGCGGTTATCGCTGCGGGTGACGGTGAAGAGAAAAAAAAGCGACTGCCCCTGGTCGTAAGCCAGGGGATAGTCGCGCCAGCGATGTTGGGGGAACTGATCTTCGTGGAGTTTGGCCTGGTTTTGGCGCAGCGCGGCGTAGATGATCGCCTGGAAGAAGAGGCTGGCTTTGGGGCGCTGGTACGGTTTGAGCAGCGAATAACTTTCGGCCTCGTCTACCAACACGCAGAGGCCGCTGTAATTGCCCAACCGGGCCAGCGCCGAAACGCCAGTGAGCAGGTAGGCAATTTGCCGGGCGTTAGCGCCGACGGTGTAGATGGAGGGGAATTTGACGCCGCGTGGCATGGCCTTGTTCATCTGACTGACGCGCCGACCGCCCATGAGCCAGTTCAACCACGCCTGCCGCTGACGCGAGGAGGCAGTGGCGGCGAGGGCTTGTAGGGCGAAGCTGAGGGGGTCGTTTTCTATCGGGGTAAGGGCTGACAGTTGGCTCAGGGTGTGGGGGAGAACGGCCGTTTTGCCCAGCAGTGGTCCCAACCCCCGTTCGTCAGTGTCCGGGTAGCGCAAGTGACGCATGGCTTCGCGGTAAATGTCAAAAGCGCGGTGTGGTGGCAGTTCTTGCAAATCCAGGCTGATCGTCGTCACTAAAAAATTACGGGACAATGCTTCCTGCGTTGCCAATTCCACCATGTGGCTTTTACCATAACCATACTCCCCCACCACAGCGCGAACTGCGCCGCCTTGCTGGTGCGCCTGATTCAGAGCGCGAACCAGACTTTCCCGCTCTGGCCGCAGGTTGATGGTTAGCTCGCCTACGTGCTGCGCCGGGGCGATGCCCACGCGCAGCGATTCGACGAGTTGGCGGGCTTGTAGTTGGGATTGGGGCATGGGGTCTGGGGAGTGGTAGGCCAGGGCAAACGTCGGCGACGGTTCAGCGATGGCCTGTCCATCACCGACGGGAAGACCATCGGCCATAAATTCGCGGCTGGGGCGGCGGAAGCGCAGCCCGTTTTCAAAGCGCACCAACCATTCAGCGCCGTTGCGATAAACGGCCGTTACCTGTCCCGCGCCAAACTGCGGATGTGTGACATGTTTTCCGATCATAAAAATTGTCAATTGTTAATAGTCAATAGCCAATTGTCAACGGTCAACGGAATAGGCGTTGACAATTGACAATTAACCATTGACCATTGGCGATTAATACGGCGGCGTTTCGCCGCCCGATAATTCATCAATCTGGCCGCGCAGGAGGGCCTGGGCTTCTTCTTCGGTGATGGTGTGCTGACGGCCGTAATGCTGCCGCGACAATTCCACCACAAACGACTTCACAAACAAGCGGCGATGGCTGATGTCTAAAAACACATCGCGGGCGACGTTGGCTAAAATGACCGCATTGGCCCGCTGGATGGCGTGGTCCAACTGCGCATCGAAAGCCGCTTCGTAAATAGGGATCAGCTTCTCGCCAATTGCCAGCATCAGATCGTTTTCGTCCAGGTCCAGATGGTCCAGGTTGATGAGCGGGCTGAAGTGGTTGACGCGGCTGAAATGGCCGGGGGCGCGCACCCGCTGCTGGAGCGCTGGGTATTTGGGCACAACGTCGTTGATGAACTGCGGCGGCACGGCGTAGACAAACATCGCGCCGGGCAAATCTTCGCGGGTGCGGTCTATCACT
The DNA here is from genome assembly GCA_016716065.1 of Candidatus Leptovillus gracilis. Classification (NCBI taxonomy): domain Bacteria; kingdom Bacillati; phylum Chloroflexota; class Ardenticatenia; order Promineifilales (SeqCode); family Promineifilaceae (SeqCode); genus Candidatus Leptovillus; species Candidatus Leptovillus gracilis. Next base: position 722,926 of record JADJXA010000002.1, read on the forward strand.
TCGCGCAGGGTGTCGGTCGCCAGCTTTTCCGCCTTGCCGCCGACAGAGGCCATGCGGTCTACTTCATCGAAGAGGAGAATGAGGCCGCTGTAACTGAGGGCGCGGATAACCTGACAAAGCGAACGCAACATGCGAAAGGCGTTGGGTTTGTTGATTTTGCCGGTCACGCCCACTTCGCGCAGGATTTTGGTGTCGTCGGGGCTGGTGGTTTCGCCCAGCAGCCAGCGGGAGAGGGAATCCAGCCGTTCTTCGTTGTCGCGGATGAGGGCGTCGAAGTAGGCGAGTACGGCCGTTTGGTACGCCGGACTATCCACCACACTGGCTTCCAGCGTGTCCACCAGGCCCCGATACAGGGGATGGTTTAACGTTTCCAGGCTCAACTCGCCACCGACCACCCGCTCCAGCGTGCCTTGCAGGAAACGGGTCAAACCCGTCTCATCGCTCAACCCTTCGCCGATTTCGTGCCAGATGATATGTTGGGCCACGGCTTCGTAGACCTTTTTCTGGTCGTCATAAGGCGTCTCCACCGGGCTGAGGTCTACTTTAGCGACGGCGAAGTTGCGCGCCCAGGCCACGTCGCGCAGGCAGTAGAGGAAGTGGGATTTACCGCTGCCATAATCACCGATGACCATTTTGTAAGCCGCGCCGCCATCTTGCAGGTAAGACGAAAGGTAAAATTCGTCCAGCGCGTCTAAAATGGACTGGTTGCCCACGTTAAAATGCTGGATGCCACGCGCCGGCGGCGTGCCAAAACTGCCCAGCGTCTCAATGATATGCCGGGCCAGAGAGGGGGAGAGATTCGCTTCGCTCATAGGAATTGTGAAGTTTGAATTGTGAATTGTGAACCGAAAATCATTCACACTTCACAATTCACCGTTCACAATTCACAATTAGTCAAAGGTAATGTCGCTGTAATATTGGCCGTCTACGGCCGTTTCCGGCAGCCAGATAGAGCGGCTGGATTGTTCGGCCTGGCTTTTGGTGGCGACGCCTAGACGGAAAGGCGGATCGCCTTGCGCCTGGACCAGAACCAGGTCGCGCACGAAGAGGACGCGCTCGTAATCTTTGAAGGTGCTGCGCGAGGGCTGGTTCCAAAAGCGGGCGCTTTGCCGGTTCATGGTGAGTTTGCTGTACACTTCGATGATGTTGATGCGTCCACCAGACGGCCGTTGTTTGCGTTCATCCTTGCAATCTTGCCATGCTTTCTGCAAATCGGGCAGGAAATTGCTCTCCAGGCTACGGTTGACAACGCGCTTCACCTGCTGGTCATAGGCCTTGAGGATGCCGGTAAGCGACAAAGGAATGGCGCTGGTGAGCGGTTCACGGCCGTAAAACCACTGTCCTTTGCGAGCGGCCATGTCTATTTTGAAGACAAGAAGGCCAACGCCGAGGATGGGCGGACGGCCGTCTACCGTTTCACCGCGTTTGCCAAATTCGTCGCGCAAATCTTTGGCAAAGTCGAAGGCCAGGTCGTCCAGGGCGGTTTGGGTCACAGCGGCAAAGGCGGCAACAGCCTGATCCAATGTTGCGCTGTCTACTTCGGCGGCGGTCATTTCCAGTTTGCTCAGGGCTTTGTGCATGGGCAGGGCATCAGCTTTTTCGGCGGCAGCCAGACGCACGGCCGTGTTTAAAGCGCCCATCACGTCCCGCAAAGCCTTAAACTGCGGCGCAAGCTCTGTCTGGGCGGCCGTTAACTGCTTCACAAGTTCTTCCATGTCATACCTCTTCTATCCGTAGGATGGCTAAGTGAGCAAATTGTAGAAGGTAAGAAGGTTTGGGGCAAGAACGGCCGTTTGGCTGCCCATCACCTATCACAGCAATTCTCAATTTGCCCTGGTGTTATCGTAGGGGCGAGACAGGCGGGAGGCAAGGTATTGGTGATTGGCAAAGATGTTGCCCCGCCTGTCCCGCCCCTACGGCTGGATTGCAAAATGAGAATTGCTGCACCTATCAAGGTTGGGTTGACTGTTGGTAAACTCGCATTATAATCTGTCGTGTCTTGCACAACTGACGTTTGGGCGGGTGACCGAGAGGCTGAAGGTGCAGCACTGGAAATGCTGTGTACGGGTAACCGTACCGTGGGTTCGAATCCCACCCCGTCCGCTGAAGAGGCACAGTTCATCACTGTGCCTTTTTTCTTTCTCGGCGGGCTGCTTCATTGCCAGCGCTAGAAACGGCCGTTACAATAAACAACGTTTGCAGCGAACCCAGACTTTGTGCAGCGCAGCGTTCGTGGCCGATGCGCCCGCGGACAAACAAACGTAGGCAAGCAGTCTATGACTACATCTGAGATTGTCTCGATTTTTCCCCTTTTGGCTGCCGTCGCCTATACGTTTGTGCTGATTGCTCCCTCTCTGCGGCGCAGCCGGCAAGAGTCGGCCCTGAAATGGTTCCTGGCTTTTTTGGGTGCGTCCATCATCTGGCAAATCCTGCTGTTTTTTGTGCCCTACACCAGTTTGCCGCCTAACCTGCCCATGAAAGCCCTGTTGGTGGGCACGACGTTTCTGGGGATGACAACGGCCGTTTACGTCAAATGGCCCCAACAAAAGACCTGGCTCCTCCTATCCGGCGCGGCCATCCTGGCCACCATCGTTGTGGATGTATTGATTCCCAACGAACCTTTTCGTCTATTGGCCGCTTCCGCCTGGGCCACCGTCACCGTTAGCAGCGCCATCTCTTTCCTAACCTGGTTTGCTCTCAGCGCCTTTATTCTGCTGCGCGCCTGGCATGATTATCGCCGTACCGATTTTCCCTGGCACGCCAACCGCCTGCTTTTTTGGTCGCTCACCCTGCTGCTTGTCTTCACCGGCGAGGCGCTGACCTTCTTTCGTTTCACCGGTCTGACCATCGCCGGTCAGGTGATTCGTTACCTGGGCGTCGTTGGACTGGCCTATGCCGTCGCCTCTTATCGCATCTTTGATGTGCGCACGCGGGTGCGGCGGGGCATCGCTTACTTTATTATTGTCCTGATTTCCGCGCTGCCGCTAACCGCCCTCATTATTTTGGTGCAGCGCCTGACGCAAAACCAATTCCGCACGACCCTCATTGTCACCAGCGTCACCGTGGTGCTGAGCTTCGTTGTCTATCAGCCTTTGCGCGGCGTTGTCGAACGGACAACTTACCGTTACCTGTTTGGCGAGGGGTTCGACCCCAACCAGATCGTGCGCGATTACAGCCAGGCTATTTCACGCACGTTGGATGTGCAGCAGTTGTCCGAGCTTATTTTGGGCATCCTCAGCGATAAATTCGGGACCAATCGAGGCGCGCTCATGCTGGTAACGGTAACGGATGGCAACGTGGAAATTGAACCGGTCCCCGGCATCGGGACTGTTCCGCGCCGTACTGTCTTGTTGGCCACCGATAATTTGCTGGTCGCCTCTCTGGTACGGCAGCATCAGCCGGTGCTGCAATATGAGCTGGACTTTAATCCTGCGTATCAGGCGATGGGGGAAACGGCCGTTTCCTGGCTGCAAGAAATGGCAATGGAAGCCTACGTCCCGGTCAGCGCCGGCAGTGACCTGGATGGCGTCATCGCCATCGGCCCCAAACGTTCCGGCGTGCCCTACCAGCCAGGCGAATTAGACCTGATTCAGGTCCTGGCCGACCAGACTGTTGTCGCCCTGCAAAACGCCCGCCTATACACCGAATTGGAAGGGCAAAATGAACAAATCAACACCCTCAACGTAGACTTGGTCAGGCAAAATGAACGGCTGGAAATCATGGACCAGGTCAAATCAGACTTCATCACCATCGCCTCCCACGAACTGCGCACACCACTGACCCAAGTAAAGGGTTATGCCGACATCCTGGCGGCAATGAACGAGACCAACTCCCTGACTCAGGAGCAGACCAAAGAGATAGTCGGCCATATCAACCGGGCGACCATTCGCCTGGAAAGCCTGATCAGCGCGATGTTAGACGCCAGTCAGATTGATGTAGATGGGATGCAGCTTACCTACATGGAAGCCAAGATGGAGACCATCATCCGATTGGCGCTAGAACCCCTGAATCATGCGCTGCGCGACCGCCGCATTAGCCTGACGACAACGGGTCTGGCCGAACTGCCACCCATCCACGCCGATTTTAAACGTCTGGTGCAAGCGTTTACCAATTTACTGGGCAACGCCATTAAATATACCCCCGATTATGGCAGCATCATGGTGGAAGGCATCGCCATCCCCAGCGAAAATGGGGAGGATGACCATATCGAAATTGTTGTTGCTGATACGGGCATCGGCATTGACGCCCGTTATCATGAGCTGATTTTTGAGAAATTCTTTCGCATTGGCGACCCACAATTACACTCTACCGGCAGCACCAAGTTCAAGGGTGCGGGGCCGGGCCTGGGTTTGCCCATTGTGAAGGGGGTGGTGGAAGCGCATAACGGCCGTATCTGGGTAGAATCCGATGGCGAAGACGAAGCCCGTTTCCCCGGCAGCCGCTTTCACGTCACCCTCCCGGTCTGTTCGCCAGAAGCCAAGGAGCAAATGGCTAAAGCCAAAATCAGCAACCGCCCTTCCTGGCTCATTGGCTAACCGCCAGGAAGTTCCAGCCGCAGTTACGGCCGTTCATCCACCAGCTATCACAAATGGCAATGCTGGGAGCGCGGACGTCCCGTCCGCCCTGGCAGGCGAGACGCCTGCGCTCCCAATTTCAAGGGAGATAGAGAATGCCCACTGAAAACCGTAAACGAGCTTTGGTTTTATCCGGCGGCGGCGGGCGCGGCGCCTACCACGTCGGTGTGCTGCGCTTCCTGGAAGAACACGAATGGCTGCCAGACGTCGTCGTTGGCACTTCGATTGGCGCGGTCAATGGCGCGGCCATCGCTTCCGGCCACAACGCCTATTCCCTCTGGTCGCTCTGGAAACGCCTGCGCACCCAAGATGTGCAAAAGGCCCATCTCAACCTGGGCAGCCCCTACTTACTAGACACATCCCCCCTGCGCGAAACGTTGCAGCGCCAGGGTTGGGTCAACTTCGAGCGCATTAACTCAGCCGAGGCCAAAGTCCATTTACGCGTCACCGCCACCGAAGTCAATACCGGGCATTTGCATGTCTTTGGCAATTCCACCGACGTGTATCCCAGCCGGATGCGCCGCGAACCACTTGGCCTCGATCATATCATCGCCAGCTGCTCCATTCCCATTGTTTACCCGGCCACCCAACTGCATGACAACCTGTATTGGGATGGCGCTACCGTTGCCAACACGCCCCTGGGACCGGCTATTGACGCCGGGGCGGAGGAAATTGTGGTGGTGATTATGACGCCCTGGGAGGAAGACGAGGAGAACCAGACGGAAACGCCGCGCAATATGCTTTCGGCCGCCAGCGTGATGCTGGAATGGGCCTTGCTGGCCTCTTTCCAGGCCGACCTGAAGATGTTCCGGCGCATTAACGACCTGGTGCGTTTGGAAGTGGAGAACGCGCGTCTGCGGGCCATCAATTCGCTGTTGATCGAACAGCTTCAGTACGGTGAAGACGTGGACCTGGTGGATGAAAATGGCGATGGCATTCCTGACGTGTTTCAGGACAAATTTCACGCCTTGCCCGACCCGATCATCGTCTCGCCCAAACGGCCGATTCCTGTTGAACAAATCGTGCGCTACACCCGCAAAGGGCACGAAGAATTGTACGAAATGGGCTACGAAGACGCCAAACGCGCCTGGCGTGAAAGCGGCAAACCAGTAGAAGGCGAGAGCGCATAAAAGTGCAATCGTCAATCCTTCGGCAAGCTCAGGACCAATCGCCAATCCTTCGGCAAGCTCAGGACCAATTGTCAATCGTCAATCGTCAATTGAATGGGGTACAGCGGGTCCACGCCGTCGCGGTTGAGAACTGGGGAGCGCTGTAAGTCTGGCCAGGTGTACATGCCCACATGGAAATAGGCTGGCGGGGTTTCTGGGCGCGCAAATTCAACCCAGGTGATGAGGTGGTCGCCGGACTGCCAGGCGCGCGAGGAGGTGTATACGTCTTGCACCTGGGCGGGGGCGTCGGTTCCGGGCAGGTAGAGATGGTTAAACTGCTGGAAGTGCCCTTCCTGCGGCTCACCGCTGATGCGCCAATGGGTGATGAGGCGAATCTGATTCCTGTCTGGCAGTTCTTGTATTTGCCAGCCTACCAGTTCGGCGCCGTTTGCCAGTTGATACGGCCGTTCCACCCCCTGAAACCCGACCAACGCTGCTTCAGCAACCGTCAGCGCCACGTAAGGCATCTCGCCTTCGCGTCGGGGCAGGTCTTGCACCACGCCGCTGGTCAGCCCAACGGCCGTTGCCACCTCCCAGGCCGGTAAATTGTCATAGGTAAACAGCAGGTGGGCCGGTTCATCCGGCAGCAGCAGCACATGGCGGGCATCCACAATTTGCGCCGGATAGTCCCACAGCAGCACCTTAAACATGGCCGCGTCGCCGTCAAATTCCGGTATGTCGCCAAAAGTTTCCACCACAATCGGACGGCCGTCGGCCATCAATTGGCGCGTGGCCGCTTGTGGGTAGCGCAGCGGCGTACCCATCCCCCCCGGCACAAAGGTTTCGGCGATAGTGGACAGGGTTTGCGACACGGCCGTTACCTGGAAGCTGGCGATGAGTACGGCCGTTAGCGCCACCACCAGCCGCCAACCCGGCTTTGGCCAGGCCGCCGCCGCCCCCGCCAGCAGCAAAACGGCCGGCAACCCCACCAGTTGATACTGTGGATACACCGGCGTGCGCGGGACCATAAACAGCAGCGGCGCGGCCAGCGCCCAGACCAGGATAAAGCCGTCTAGCAGCCGTAAGCCGTTTCCCGTTTTCCGTTTCAGAACCCAAATTGCGCCGATGATTGCCAGCGCCGCCAGCAGCAGGCTGCCAATTTGCAGACCGGCGGCCAACAGCGGCGGCCAGGTCCAATCCACATTCAGCCAAAACTTCTCCCAATCCTGGGCGATACTCAACTGGCCGATCTGCCGCCAGGCGGCAAACCGGTCGGCTTCGCTGGCTGTGCCCTGCGCCAATAAATCGCGGATGACGGCTTTGGCCCCATCGCCGCTGCGCCAGATGATGGTGATGGTCGGCAAAGCCATCAGCCCGGCCAGGAGCAGGCCCACGGTAACGGCCGTCCACCAGCGCCACAGCCGGAAGCGAAAGCCAATCCACAATGAAGCCAACGCCAGGGCAAACCCGGCAAAATGAACCTGCCCCACAAACCCGGCCAGAAACGCGTGCAGGCCAATCAACCACGGCTTGTCCTGTTTTAGCCCGGCGACGATGGCTGTCGCCCACAACACCGCCAGCGGCGCCAGCAAATTCTGGCTCCAGATGCTGCGGCTGTAAAACACCAGGTACGGCGACGCGGCATACAGCAGCGCCGCAACCAGGCCGGCCGTTTTGCCCCAGGCGTCGCGCCCCAGCCACCACATGCCCACCACAGCCAACGTATTCAGCCAGCCGACCAGGCTGGTCGCTGCCAGCGGATTGGTGGACAGGGCATAGGGCAAGGTGAAGAGCCAGACCGAGGCGGCGAAATTGGGCACGCCGGTAGACGACTGCATCCCCAAAGCGGCAAATTTGCCCTGGCGGGCCATTTGCAGCGCCATGTCGCTTACCCGCGCTTCGTCAAAGCCAAACGAATTGACGCCGGGCCAGCCCAGGCGCAGCCAGCCGGCCAACAGCACAATCAGCAGCAGCGCCAGCGTCTCGCCATTCACCACAGAGACACGCAGGCTAGAAAGGGGTTTGCGCGCTGTCTTCGTGTTTCTGGCCTCTTGGTGGTGAACGTTGGACATTATTCGTAGCCGAAGTTCCAGGGGGTATTGTCCATCGGCAGGTCGTCCAGGTGGGCGCGGCGCAGGGCGGTAAAACGGGGCTGCATCTCTGCCAGGCTGTCGCCGCCCAGTTTTTCCAGCAGGGCGTTGGCCAGGGTATAGGCCACCATCGCTTCGCCGACGACCCCGGCGCGGGGTACGGCGCAAAAATCAGAACGTTCGTAGACTGTTGCGGCCTCTGCGCCGGTTGCCAGGTCTACGGAGTGGCGCGGGTTGAGGACAGTGGAGATAGGCTTCATGGCTGCCCGGACGACGATGGGTTCGCCGGTGGTGACGCCGCCTTCAAAGCCGCCGCTGTGGTTGCTGCGCCGGACGAGGGTACGGCCGTCGGCCGCCAGGTAGATTTCGTCGTGGACCTGAGAGCCGGGCCGTTGGGTGTTGGCGAAGGCCGGGCCGATCTCGACGCCTTTCACGGCGTGGATGGAGCCGACGGCGGCCATTAGCAGGGCGTCCAGGCGGCGGTCCCAATGGACGTGGCTGCCCAGCCCGGCCGGCGCGCCCAGGGCGACAATCTCAAACACGCCGCCAATGGTGTCTTTGGCCTGCATAATCTCGCTGATGTGTTGGCGCATGAGGGGTACGGCCGTATCCAATGGACAGCGCACGTCATTACTCTCGGCGGTGGCAAAGCGTTCGTTGTAGGGCATGTCGTCGGGGATAACGGCCGTTACCACGCCAATGCTCACCACGTAGCTGCCAATTGTCACGCCAAACTGGGCCAACAACTGCTGGCACACCGCGCCGACGGCCACGCGCGCGGCCGTTTCCCGCGCCGATGCCCGTTCCAACGCCAGGCGCAGTTCGCGGTAGCCATATTTCACCGCGCCGGTTAGGTCGGCGTGGCCGGGGCGAGGCACGGTGATCGGCGCGATTTGCCGGTCGCGCCATTTGGCAAAATCACGGTTGGTCAGGTGCAGGGCCAGTGGACCGCCGGTGGTCTGGTTGTCCATGTATCCGGCGGAAATGCGCACCGTGTCTTTTTCAATCTTCATGCGGCCGCCGGAGCCGTAGCCAAGTTGGCGACGGGCCATCTGCCGGTTGAGTTCGTCCATGTCTACTGTTAGACCGGCGGGGAGGCCTTCCAGAACGGCCGTCAATTCCGGTCCATGCGATTCACCAGCGGTTAAAAAACGAAGCATAAGGTTTTCCTTCTCTATCTCCCCTTCTCCAGGTCTCCCATCGCCTTGTCTTGCCCTACTCGCTTCGCCAGCCCAGGGCCAACGCCTTATTCAGATCGGCGGCGGCGATTTGCGCCCGGTAATGGGTGCTGGTGGGGCAGTCGCACGCCTCGCACACCCCCAATTCGACGGTTTGTATCGTCTGAACGGTGATACCGGCGGCCGTCAGGCTGGCCCGCGCTGCTTGAACGTTGGCAAGCTGGTACGTGCTGGTATCGGCGCACTGTAGACCAAGCGCCTGAAGCACCCACACGGTTCCGGCGGCGGGATATGGGTTGGCCGCTTCCAGGGTTGGCGCGGCGGGATAACCTTCTGGCAGGGGGGTAAGGGTGGGCGGCGGTGGTGGGTAGCCAACCTGGCTGCCCGGCTCGTTGGCATTGGGGGTTATCAGAGATGGGTCAGACGTGGGTGTAGACCGCGCCGGTTGGATGACCTCCGGTGCGCTGGTGGGTGTTGGCGTGGCCGGGCCGCAAGCGACAAACAGTAGTGCCAGTAGCAAAGCGAGCGTTAACATTCTCATCGCAACTAACCTCCTCAAATAAAGAGCGATTGGGATATCGCCTTAACGTGAACCAAGCCATTTTACCCGTAACCCCGTGAAGCTGGTAGGTTTGCGCGCAACCGGGCGCAAAGTTTGACGTATTGACCTCTGCAAAGATTATTGGCAGCCAATAAAGGCTGAGAAACTATGGAGGTAAATGATGGCACAAAATGAAAAAAGATTTGTTCGTTCGCGGCATAATCGGCAAATAGCCGGGGTGTGCGGTGGGTTAGGCGAGTATTTGAATATCGATCCGACGATTATCCGCCTGTTGTTCGTCCTGATGTTCCTCTTTGCCAGCGGCGGTTTTTGGGTTTATGTCATTTTATGGATTGTCATGCCCCAAGAGACCGAGTCTGGCACAACCACAGGCAAGTTCATCAACGAAGACGAGCCGTTTTAACGGTTTGTTGGTTCTGACTTCGGTGTTAAAACGGGGGCGATTGATTCAATCGTCCCCGTTTTGCGTTGGCTGCCAGGTGAGTTTTGTGGTTTGGATAGTGGTGGGCGCTTCAGCCCTCCATGTCGTTGTGGTGAATAGATACCAATGAGAATTGCTGTGCCAGGTTAGAGATTTTATGGTTTTGCAATGAACATGGTAGAATGCCTCACTAATTTGTTGGAGGATCAGCGAGGAGAGAGGCATGAAACGATTTGTATGGTTGTTGATAGGTCTGCTGTTTTTAGTGGCTTGCGGCGCGGCGGAAACGGCCGTTCCCCCCTCTACGCCGGATAATGAAGCAGCAACGGCCGTTCCCCCCACCGCTGTTCCCGTCACAGACGCCGACGCCGACTCGTTCCTGGCCCAGGCCAGCATTGTGCGTGAACAGGACTGGGTGAAAGGGGCCACCACCCCGGTCGTCACGATCATCGAATACGCTGATTTTCAATGCCCTGGATGCGCGGCCATTTCGCCCATACTCGACAGCCTGGTAGAAGCCTATCCAGACCAGGTACAACTGGTATACCGCCATTTCCCCTTGAACCAAATCCATCCCAACGCCCAAAAATCGGCCGAAGCCAGTGAAGCGGCCGGCGCGCAGGGCGCATTTTGGGAGTATCACGATCTGCTGTTTGCCCGGCAGGGGGAGTGGAGCCGGTTGGATGCGGCCGCGGCCCACGACTACTTCATTGCTCTGGCCGCTGAGCTAAACTTGGACGCCGCCCGCTTCACCCAGGAATTGGACGATGGCGTTTACGCCGAGTATGTGACCGCTTCAGAACAGGAAGCCATGCAGTTGGGGCTGCCGGGCACGCCAACGGGAATTGTCAACGGCCGTATCGCTACCCAACTCCCCCGCGAAATCTCCGTCTGGCAGCAGTACATCAATTCCACCGCCGCCCTGCAAACCCTGGCCGACCGCCAATACGACGCCCCGCCGGCGCTGGCCCTGGAAGAAGGCGCGGGCTATTTCGCCCGCGTCCGCCTGGAAAATGGCGGCGAATTTGTCATCGAACTCCTGCCCGAATCCGCGCCGCTGACCGTCAATAATTTCGTTTTCCTGGCGAATGAAGGCTGGTTTAACGGCGTCACCTTCCACCGTGTTTTGCCCGGTTTTGTCGCCCAGACGGGCGACCCCACCGGCACAGGCGGCGGCGGTCCCGGCTACGCCATCCCCAACGAAATTGATCCCGCCCTGTCCCACGACACGGCCGGCATGGTGGCTATGGCCAACTCCGGCCCGGATACCAACGGCAGCCAGTGGTATGTCACCCTGGCCGACGTCCGTCAGTTGGATGGCGGGTATACCATCTTTGGCCGGGTGATTGAGGGCATGGACGTGGTACAGTCCATTGCGCCACGCGACCCAGCGACGAATCCCAATGCTCCTCCCGGCGATAAAATAGATACAGTGATCATTGAAACGCAGCCATAACTGCCTGAAACCCCTGGCAGCCGTAATCAGTATTCAGTATTCAGTAACCAGTAACCAGTTTTAAGTCGGCGTTACCTCTGGAAAACACTGAACACTGAACACTGAACACTGCTGCCAGGGTTTCAGCAACAATCGCGGTAACAGATGAAACATAACTCGTGGGCTTTGTTGGGCTTTGTCTTGATGTTGATGGTAACGGCGCTGGCCTGCGCCCTGCCGGGCAGCGGCCCGTCTGCGCCAGCGCCCACGCCCACGCCTCTGGGCGACAGCATCACTTTCACCATCCCGGCCTATGCGGCCAACCTGGCGCCAGGCGACGGTGTGCCCGGCACTGGGTTAAAGTTTATAGACCGGCAGGTAGATGCGTATCAGGTGAGCATAGACGGCCAAACGGCGTTGAAACGAGCCGGAGATTCCTTTTTCTGGAGCGGTGTACTGGCTCCCGGTGTATTTGCCAACTTCAATTTGCGCCTCACTGCTTCTGTATTCGGCAGCCTGCCGGTGGCCGGGCTGGTGGAACTGATTGTCCTGAATCCGCAGCCCGTCGAAGAGTTGGGGATTCCGGCCAACTCTGGTACGTATCGCTACAGCCATGTGGTGGCCGATTACACAATTCCGGTAGGGTATCAGGTTCCGGGGACAACGGCCGTATTCACCGGCGTTGAAGAGCGTGGTCAGGGCAGCCAAACCGCCCGCTTTGCCCGCATGTCTGGCATGTCTGGCTACCCCTACCTGGCGCTGGGCGATTCCTTCGTCTGGACCGGCCGCATCCGCGATAATGTGCATCTGGCTTATAACTTGCGCGTCACCACGTTAAACGAGCAAAATCTGCGCCTCACTGGCACGGCCGAATTGTGGGTGGACGCGCCCCGGTAAACCTTCGTTGTTTTAGCGCCTGGTTGTAACTGTTCACCACCTGTCGGTTGAGCCTGTCGAAACCGACAGGCTCAGGGGGCGGGAGTGAATGATTACGGCGGGACCTTAGCGCCTTGATACATGGAGTTCTGTCGTCATGCCGCATTCCAAGTTTAGCCAACCACCGCACCCCCTGGTTGATAGGAACCCTTTCCGCCAGCGAATGTATCAACCCAGCTCGATTCTCCCTTTTGCCGAGGCCCGGCTGCGGCTGCCTGAGCCGGTCTTGCCAGAGCAGCCCGGTTGGGTGGAGATGTATTGGCGCGCCTGGGAGATGGCCTGGTCTAACTTGCGCCGCCCCAAAGCGGACAGCGGTTTTGTGGCTAACTTTATGGCGCTGCCGGCCGAGAGCATCAGTTTGTGGGACAGTGCCTTTGCCGTGCAATACGGCTGGTACGGCCGTCGCGCGTTCGACTGCATGGGCAGCCTGAGCAACTTCTATGCCCGGCAGCACGACGATGGTTGCATCTGCCGCGAAATCAACACCACCACCGGCAAAGATTTCTTTTACCCGTTTGATCCCAACGGCGCCGGACCAAATCTGTTGGCCTGGACTGAATGGCGTTATTTTCGGGCGACGGGCGACGACGGCCGTCTGGCCGATGTATTTTACCCCCTCGTGGCTTACCATCATTGGCTACGCGCCAATCGCACCTGGCCCAACGGCCTGTATTGGGCCACCGGCCTGAGCAGCGGCATGGATAATCAGCCGCGTGTGCCCGACAGTAAATATCACCATCGCCATTGGAGCTGGATAGACGCCACCGTGCAAGCCATTGTCAACGGCCGTATCCTGGAACAAATGGGCGCGCTGCTGGAACTGCCCGACGCGGTGAAAGACATCACCGAAGAACGTGTCCGGCTTATTCAACGGGTCAACGACAAGCTGTGGAACGACGAGACCAATTTTTACCTGGATGTGGACGCAAACGGCCGTTTCAGCCAGGTGAAAAGCATAGGCGCGTATTGGGCCTTGCTCGACGCGGGCATCATCCCCGATGCGCGCCTGGGGCCGTTTATACAGCATTTGCGCGAAGGCTGGGCCTTTAAAGTAGCCCACCGCATCCCCAGCCAGTCGGCCGACAGCGAGGGATATAACGCCGGAACCGGCAATGCCTGGCGCGGCGGCGTCTGGCCGCCGACTAACTACATGGTCTTGCGCGGCCTGCGCAACGTGGGGCAGTTTGCTCTGGCCCACACCATTGCGGCCAACCACCTGGAAAACGTTTGGGACGTCTACCAGCATACCGATACCTTTTGGGAGAATTATGCCCCGGAGCAAGCCGCGCCCGGCGAACCGGCGCGGGCTGATTTTGTGGGGCCGTCCGGCCTGTCGCCCATCGCCATTTTGCTGGAAGATGTGATTGGCCTGAGCGTGGATTGGCCGCTGCGCCGGGTGACGTGGGACCGCCGTTTGGAAACGGCAGCGCTCTATGGCGTGCGCAATTATCCGCTGGGGCAGGAAGGCACGCTGGAGCTGCTGGGCGACCAAACCCAGGTGACGGTGAACACAGACGTTCCCTTCACATTGGTCATTCGTGATGGCAGCCTGAATTTGCAAACGGCCGTGCCCGTCGGCGTAACGGTCATAGACCTGACTTAGCCGTAAACCGTAATCCGTTTACGGACCACGGCTTAAGAATCCTTCCATGACTGCTGTAACCGTCGCCACCATCAACCTGCGCAACCGCGCCGACCGCTGGAGCGAACGACGGCATCTGCTGGTCAACCAGATCGTGGACAGCGCGCCCGACCTCATCAGTCTGCAAGAAGTGTCGCTGCCCATTCGCCAGGGTTTCTGGCTGCGCAACCAGATCAACATGCGCCTGACGGGGTCCGTGAAACGGCCGTATCGCCTCATCCAGCGCCGCAAAGCCCACCCGGTCAAAGGCTACTACGAAGGCATCGGCATCCTCACCCGGCTGCCGGTGCGCTACCACGACGCGCTGACTTTGGGGTATGGCGGGCGGGTAGCCTTGCGCGTTAACGTGGAACTGCCAGACCGCCAGACGTTGGATTTTATCTCCACCCACCTGCACCACGTTCCCTATGAGAAGGAAGCGCGGGTGGAACAAGTGATGCGCCTCTTGGGTTGGCTGCGCGACCGGCGGCACATCACCCACCAGATTATCGCCGGTGACTTCAACGAAAGGCCCAACGGCCTGGCGATTGAGCGCATGAAACAGGGCTTTCATTCCGCCTATCAACTGGTCTATGACCATGAGCCACTGGCGACGTTTCCTACTGCCTTGATAGAACCTTTTCTGCTGGACGAAGCTGATCCGGAAATAGTGGCTGCCTGCCTGGATTATATTTTTGTCTCACCGGCGGTGCGGGTAACGGCCGTTTCCCTGTTCTGCCACCAACCCGCCGCCGCAGACCACACCCTCTACCCCTCAGACCACGTTGGCCTCCAGGCCACCGTGGAAATTTGAGGAACCCGGTCGCCATAAGGCAAAATGCCGACAATGGTGTATAAATAATTGCAGTCTGGCGCACTGAGCAGCCACTTCTGGAATGGCGCTGTATACATTGGTTGAACGTACTGACGAGGTATCATGAAACCCACCTTTTCGATTATAGCCCCGGTTTACAACGAAGAACCTGTCCTGCCCACCCTCTACCAGCGCATTCACGAAGTGATGGAAGGGGTTGGCGAACCGTGGGAACTGGTCCTGGTAGATGATGGCAGCCGGGACCAGTCGGCGGCCGTTATTGCCGAACTGCATCAGAAAGACGCCCGCGTCAGGGGGCTGAGTTTTTCGCGTAACTTTGGTTTTCAGGAAGCTGTCACCGCTGGGATGGATTATGCCCAGGGTCAGGCGGTCATCCTGACCGACGCCGACTTACAAGACCCACCGGAAGTCATTCCAGAAATGATTGCCAAGTGGCGCGAAGGCTACGACGTGGTCTATGGCGTGCGCAGCGAACGCGAAGGCGAGACCTGGTTCAAACTAACCACCGCCAAGCTGTTCTACCGCCTCATCCACCGCATCACCAGTGTCAACATTCCCCTGGACACCGGCGACTTTCGGCTGATGGATCGGCGCGTGGTGGACGCTCTGGGCAGTATGCGCGAGCGTAATCGTTTTTTACGCGGCATGGTCCCCTGGGTGGGCTACCGGCAGACCGGCGTCCATTTTAAGCGCGCCCCCCGTTATGCCGGCGAGGCTAAATACAGCTCAGTCCGGCGTATGTTTCGCTTTGCCATGAACGCCATCACCAGCTTCTCCTACGTGCCGCTGCAGCTGGCGACTTATCTCGGTTTCACCATTGCCGCCATAGCTGGTCTGGCGATTCTGACGGTGATCTTGCTGCGCCTTTTTGGCCCGCACAACCCGTTAGTGGGGCAGGCAACAACGCTGGTGGCCGTGTTGTTCTTAGGCGGCGTTCAGTTGATCAGCCTGGGCATTATTGGTGAATACTTGGGACGCATTTATGACGAGGTGAAGGGACGGCCGTTATACCTGGTACAGCAAACCTGGGGCTACGACGACAAGCCCACCGACGTTTAACTCCCCTTAAACCCGGCAGGTCCTCAAAAACCTGCCGGGTTTTTTCTTTCCCTGCTCACAACCCCAGTTTCTAAAAAGCGTACTGCTTAACAAATACCTGGAAGACTTCATAGAATGAAAATTGTAGTGGTCACAATTTGGTTGAAGTCATTTATTACACAGAATGTTCATCATTTCTGCACAACTTTTGCAGATTTTAACAGTACAATTCTGGTCTAAAACTGATCAAAAGTAGAACGACGCCTCTGAAAAGGGGCGTCGTTCTTGTGAGATAGGAGCTGTCTGCATGGAAAACAAGAAAAAACGGAATCGCCTTTATGGCATTATTGGCGTTGTGGTCCTTCTGGCGGTCATGGGCGCTTTTTGGGTCTCGCGCGGCCAGGCCAGCCAGACTGCGCCGACAACGGCCGAAACAGTCACCGTCTTTGTCGGCGACCTGTCGGCCAGCGCGACGGCCAGCGGCGCGGTGGTGGCCGGGCGCGAAGCGGCGCTGTCTGTGACGACGCCAGGTCGGGTGCAGCAGGTGAACGTGCGCGTTGGTAACGTGGTGCAGGCCGGCGATATCTTGATGCAGCTCGACGCCGCCGACATGGCCTTGAACGTGGCTGCCGCCGAGCAGAACTTAAAATTGAAACAGGCCAGTCTGGCCGACTTGCTGGCTGACCCCACTTCTTGGGAACTGGCGGCGGCGCAAACGGCCGTTCTCAGCGCCCAGGCCCAGCTAGATGATTTGCTTGGCGGGCCGACTGCCGAAGAAATCGCCGCTCAGGAAGCCAATCTGGCGGCCGCCAACGCCAATGTCTGGTCTTCTTCGGCCCAGGTGAGTCAGACGCAGAACGCCATCAAACCGGCGGACATTGCCGCCGCTGAAGCCGGTCTGGTGGCCGCCCAGGCCAATTTGAACAGTGTGGAAATGCAGTACACCCGTAACCCGGACCCCGACAATATCCAGGCCAATACCGCCCTGGCCCAGGCGCGCGAGCAGGTGGTGGCGGCGCAGGCAGCCCTGGATAAACTAAAACAGGGTCCCAACGCCAATCAGTTGGGCAGCGCACAGGCAGGTTTATCGGCGGTGGTGGCTCAGCGCGACGCCACGGCTGCTAATCTGGACCGGTTGACGGCAGACCCGACGGCGGCGCAGGTAGCGGCGGCGCAGGCGCAGGTGGCCCAGGCGCAAGCCAGCCTGGATGCCCTGCTGCGCGGCGCGACCGAGGAGCAGCGCCTGGTTGCCGAGGCTGAGGTCGCCCAGGCAGAAATTAGTCTGGCCGACGCGCAGGCGGCCCTGGACACCATGACGGTGAAGGCGCCATTTGCCGGGGTGATTACGGCCGTTCATTTCAGCGAAGGTGAATTGGTCACCGGCACGGTCATCGAAATGGTGGACAACAAGAACCTGGAAGTGGTGCTGCAAGTAGACGAAATTGATGTCGGCCGTTTGCAAGTAGGACAACCGGCCAGCATGACCCTGGAAACCTGGCCCAATCAGGAAATCCCCGGCGAAATTCTAGCCATCGCTCCGGGCGCGACTACCTCGCCTGGCAGTTCGCTGGTGGTCTATGAGGTGCATGTCCGCTTGGGTGAAACAGATTTGCCGGTGCTGGTAGGCATGACGGCCAACGCCAACCTGATCACCGCCGAAAAAACCGGCGTGCTGCTGGTTCCTAACCGGGCGATCAATGTCGATCGCGTCTCGGGGCGATACAGCGTCAATTTGTTGTTGGCCGACGGCCAGACACAGGAAACGCCGATTACCATTGGACTGCGCGACGGCCGTAACACGGAAGTAACCAGCGGTCTAAACGTAGGCGACGAGTTGGTGGTGGGCAATGCCGCCCCCCGCCTGGATTTTATGACCGGACCTGGACAATAGGCTAACTGACGAGGGCGACCACAAGGTGCGCCCCTACTGGATGAAAACCATGAACGAAGGTAAACGCACGAATCGTAAACGATGGATATGGATCGGTATTGGAATTGTGGCTCTGTTGGTGGCGGCTGTGTTGGCTGCGCCCCTGCTCTTTGGCGAACAACTGCTTGCCCGCCAACAAAACCAGGCCGTTAGCACCGGTCAGACTGTAACCGCTTTCGTCGGCGACCTGACGGCCAACGCTGCGGCCAGCGGCCAGATTAAGGCGCAGCGGGATGCGCGCCTGGCGCTGACAGCTTCGGGCGAAGTCGCCGAAGTGCATGTCGCCGCCGGCGACCAGGTGACGGCCGGGCAGCCGTTATTGACGCTGGATACGGCCGTGATAGAACGCGCCGTGCAGTCAGCCGAACAAACGCTGCTGATTCAACAGGCCAATCTGGCCGCCTTGTTGGCTGCGCCAACCGCCAGCGCGTTGGCCGCGTCTGAGGCGGCTGTGGCCTCGGCCCAGGCGCAGCTAGATGGTTTGCGCGCCGGCCCCAGCGAAGCCGAAATCGCCGCGTCAGAGGCCAATGTGCGGGCAGCCCAGGCCAATGTGTGGGCAGCCAACGAGCAGTTGCAACTGGCGCAAAGTGGGGCCAGTCAATCCGAAATCGCCTCGGCCCAGGCCGAGCTAATCGGCGCACTGGGCAATCGCAGCGCCACCCAAGAGTTGTATGACAAGCTCACCGAATGTTTCGACATCAATACCCCGGATGGGCAAAGCTTTAGCATTTGCCCCGGCCTGGGCGACCCGGAAGAGCAAACCCGCTCCTCGTTGGCGGTAGCCAACGCCAACGCAACCACCGCCCAGGCCCGACTGGACGCGCTGCTGGGCGGGCCGGATGCCAATTCTGTGGCAATTGCCCAGGCCAGCCTGGCGGCGGCCAGCGCCCAATTGGAAGCCTCGCGCGCCAACCACCAACTGCTCTTGCGCGGCGTCTCTCAGGCGCAGATTGTGGCGGCGGAAGCATCGCTGGCGCAAGCCCAGGCCAACCTGGATGCGTTGGTGAGTGGCCCGTCGGCGGCGCAGGCAGCGGCGGCTGAGGTGGCGGTGGAACAGGCGCGGATTGGCTTGCAGCGGGCGCAGCGAAACCTGGCGAATGCCACGTTGGCAGCGCCGTTTGCTGGGGTGGTTACGGCCGTCTATGTCAACCCTGGTGAAACTGCCAGCGGCATCCTCGTCGAAATGGTGGATACTGCCAGCCTGGAAGTATCGCTGTCTGTGGATGAGGTGGACGTAGGCGATATTGCCATCGGTCAGCCGGCCGAGATCACCCTGGAAACCTGGCCTGATACCGTTTTGTCTGGCGAAGTGGTTTCCATTGCCCCCCGCGCCATGCAAAACAACAGCGCCGTTGTCAGTTACGAAGTGTTTCTCAGTTTGGGTGAAACAGACCTGCCGGTGCGGGTGGGCATGACCGCCAACGCCAATCTGCGCACCAACAACTACGAAAACGTTCTGCTGGTTGGCAACGCGGCCATCAATGCCGACCGCAGCCGGGGGACATATTCCGTAAACCGGGTGACAACCAACAGCGATGGCAGCCAGACTGTTGACGTGGTTCCAGTGACTATTGGCCTGCGCGATGGGGCCTTCACCCAAATCACCAGTGGTTTGGCGGAAGGGGACGTGCTGCTGATCGGCAACGTCGCCCCGGTCTTCCAATTTGGCAGTGGGCCGCCGCCGGGCGCGGGTGACGGTGGTGGTCCATTTGGTGGCGGGTAGTTATCAGGGTGTAATCACGGAGTGTAATAATATGATGATCGAAATGAAGAACGTCACCAAAATGTATGAAATGGGCAACCAGGTGGTCCACGCCCTGCGTGGTGTTGATTTGAACATCGCCGAAGGGGAATTTGTGGCTATCATGGGGCCGTCGGGGTCCGGCAAAAGCACGTTGATGAATATGCTCGGCTGCCTGGATTCGCCCAGCGGCGGCATCTATAAGCTGGATGGTATTGATGTGAGCGATATGAGTTCGGATGACCGTTCGCGTGTGCGCAATAAGCGCATTGGCTTTGTCTTTCAGCAGTTTAATTTGCTGCCGCGCACGCCAGCCATCAAGCAAGTGGCTTTGCCGTTGATGTATTCCGGCATCAGCCGGGGAGAACGGTTGGCTAAAGCCAAAGCCGCCCTGGAATTGATGGGTCTGAGCGACCGTATGGACCACCGGCCGGATGAATTGTCGGGCGGGCAGCAGCAGCGTGTGGCTATTGCTCGTGCCTTGTCTAACGACCCAGCCATCATCCTGGCCGATGAGCCGACCGGGGCGCTGGATACGCAAACCGGCGACGAGATTCTGGGTATTTTTGAGAAGTTGAACAAAGAAAAGGGCATTACTATCATCATGATCACCCATGATCCGGAGATTGCCGAACATGCGGCGCGTACCATCTGGATTCGGGATGGTATGATTCAGGAAGATAGGGGCGGCAGGCAGGCGCATAACCATGAATCTTAGTGAAAGTTTTTTGACGGCTCTGGACAGCCTGTTGGCGAATAAGCTGCGGGCGGTGTTGACGATGTTGGGGGTGATTATTGGCGTAGCGGCCGTTATTGCCCTGATGTCTATTGGTAACGGCGTGAGCGCCTCGATCACTGGCGAGATCCAATCTATTGGCACTAACTTGATCGGTGTTTCGACTGATTTTGATGGCAGCGGCGGTTATCAGGCCCTTAGCCTGGCGGATGTGGCAGCACTGGAAGATCCTTTTAATGCGCCAGACCTCAGCGCCGTTTCGGCGGTGGTTCAGGGGGTGCAGGAAGTGGTCTATGGCGGCAATACGTCGCGGGTGACGGTATCTGGTGTGACGCCTAATTATTTTGCCGTCAACAATGTTGAAGAAATCGCCGCCGGTAGTTTGCTGATGCAGCAAGATTACGACACTCAGGCGCGTGTGGCTGTTTTAGGCTATACGGTGGCTGAAAATCTGTTTGAAGATGAGTATCCGGTGGGCAATAGTGTGCGTATTAATGGCGTGGGCTATGAGGTGATTGGGATTATGGAGAAATCCGGGAGCAGTTTTAGCCAGACGGATACGGCCGTATTCATCCCCCTCACCACCGCCCACGCCCGGCTCTTCACCGAGCGTACCCGCAGCGGCGAAAAAGCGATCACTGGCATTACAGCCCAGGCGGCTAATGAAAACGTCACCGACGAAGCCATTGACCAGATTACCGAGACATTGCGTAATTTGCACGGCATCACCTATGCCAACGAAGACGATTTTACCATCATCAGCCAGTCGGATTTGCTGGATACGTTTAATGTGATTACCGGCACATTGACAGCTTTCCTGGGGGCCATCGCCGGAATCTCTCTGGTAGTGGGTGGCATTGGCATTATGAACATCATGCTGGTCAGTGTTACCGAGCGCACCCGCGAAATCGGCATCCGTAAGGCTGTTGGCGCGTTAAAGCGGGATATTCTGGTGCAGTTTTTGATGGAATCTATTCTGTTGAGTGTGGTTGGTGGCCTGCTGGGCATTTTGTTAGGCTGGACGATGGCGACCATTGCCGGGCGGCTGATTGACCTGGAAACAGTGGTGGACGCCGGCACGATTGCCCTGGCGACCGGCTTTGCCGCCGGCGTAGGGTTGGTTTTTGGCATTTACCCTGCCTGGCGCGCTGCCGGTTTGCGACCCATTGAGGCGCTGCGTTATGAATAAACTTTCGTCACCATCACTTCTAAACGAGTGATGGTGACGAATGACAGATGATGTCTCAGGTTATGATGTCCGCCGACAAATGATTCAGTCGGTTGAGGTAGGCAATGCTGACGCTGGCATCGTCAAAATCAATGCGGGTGATCGAGGTGTTGTTGACGCGGAACCAGACGTCGGTGGTCTGATTGAGCAGCATGTTTGGCTCGCAGCTGCCGACGATGTGGCGCATGAGCGCCTGGAAAAAGCCGCCATGCGTCACAATGGCAACGCGGTCCTCTGTGCCACCATGTTTTGCCAGTAGTTCCTGAACAAACGTGGCGGCGCGCTGGGGTGTGTTTTCCGGCGGTTCGAACGGCCGATTCCACCAACCTTCGTTGTTCAGGGTTTCGGGCAGGACAAGGTGGCTGAACTGTTCGGCAAAAAAGGCGCGGTTGGGGCCTGGCAGGCCACGCGGTTCACCGGTGAGTGCATCATTTTCGTAGAGGCCGCCCCATTCGTGAATTACTTCCCAGGCATGGAGCGGCAGGCGCAGCGCCTCGGCAATGTAGTGGGCGGTTTGCACGGCGCGCAGCATCAGGCTGGAATAGAGGTGGGTCAGGTGGTAGCTGAAATGGTCTTGGGTGTTGGCAGCAACGGCCGTCGCATTTTGCTTGCTTGCCAGGTATTTCGCCAGATGGATGGCTTGCTGATGCCCCAGGTCGGTCAGCGGTGGGTCTGGGAAACGGCCGTCGGCCCTGCCTGTTTCCGCCCAGATGGCATTGTTGACAGATTGTGCGTGTCGGATAATGTATAGCTGCATGGTAGGGTCCTCAATAGAAAATCAACGTAGAGCAGCAGGCCGCTGAGGGTTTCAGGCGGCTGTATGTTATTGCTATTGCCCGTAAGCGGTAATCCTTAGGCGCCACCCCTGGCAAATGCCAACGGAAAACGGGATACGGACTTCGGCCTACGAATACTATGATGTTTTTATACGGCGATGATTCGACCGGGAATGTACCGGTTTTTTGCCAGATGGTCAATTGGACAAGGTAGCCAATGAGTAAGCAGAAGGTTCTGGTAGTTGATGACGATAAAGATGTGGTGCGGCTGATGCAGGCGTATCTGGCTCAGGCGGGCTACGAGGTTTTGGTAGCTTATGATGGGGAAACGGCCGTTCACAGCCTTCGCCATGACAAACCAGACCTGGTTTTGTTGGACCTGATGCTGCCCCGCCTGGATGGGTGGGAAATCACCCGGCGGATACGCAGCGATCCCAATTTGTCGGCCACGCCCATTATTATGTTAACGGCTCGCATCGAAGATACCGAAAAAATAGTCGGCCTGGAAATGGGCGCCGATGATTATGTGACCAAACCGTATAACCCCCGTGAAGTGGTGGCCCGCGTGCGCGCCCGGCTGCGCAGCCCGGACGCCTTCCAGCCGCAAGTGTTGAAAGTGGGCCAGTTAGAGATGGACATTGGCCGACGAGAAGTGCAGGTAAACGGCCGTGCCGTAGACCTGACCCCTTCCGAATTTAATCTGCTCCATGTCATGCTGGAACAGGCCGGCTATGTACTTACCCGCAGCGAACTGGTGGAAAAGGGACTGGGGGCTGATTATGAGGGCATCGAGCGCACCCTGGACAGCCACATCCGCAACTTACGCCGCAAAATCGAACCCGATCCTAAAAATCCCAGCTACATTCAAACCGTCTATGGCGTCGGCTATCGCCTGGAAGACAAGTCATGAATCGTCTATGGGTTCGTTTTACGTTGATGGTTACCGGCATGTTGATGCTGGTGGCCTTGCTGCCGGTTTTGTATAACGTGTCTGTTCAACAGGAAGTCATCGCCGGTCCCAATGCCATCGGGCAGCTAGAGGACATTCGCGCCGCGCTGCCACCAGAGCTTCAGGCGCAGTTCGACGAGCGAATGCAGAGATTTGCCCAGAACTATTTTTCACGTTCTCTGGTGGGGGCTTTGTTGTTTAGCGCGTTGATTGGCGTTTTGTTAAGCCGCAGCCTGACAGCGCCGCTGCAGGCGTTAGAAACGGGGGCCAAAGCCATCGCCAACCAAGATTTATCCTACCGGGTTCCAGTGGAGGGCAGCCAGGAAATCCGCTCCGTGGCGCGAGCCTTTAACCAGATGGTGGTGCAGTTAGACCAGGCGGAACTGCTGCGGCGCAATCTGCTGGCCGATGTGGCCCATGAGCTGCGCAATCCGCTGCACGTCTTGCGCGGTAATTTGCAGGCCATTCTGGATGACGTATACCCGTTGAGCAAAGAGGAGATTGCCCGCCTGCTGGACCAAACCCGGCTGCTGACCACGCTGGTGGATGATCTGCATGATCTGGCTCAGGCGGAGGCGCGCCAGATGCCGCTGCACAAGCAGCTGACCGATATGGCCGATTTGGTGAAAGAAACGGCCGTTGCCTTCAAACCCGTCGCGGCGGCCAGACACATCCGTCTGACGGTGGAACTGCTGGGCGCGACCCCCTATTTGTTGGTGGACGCCAACCGGATGCGGCAGGTGGTCCACAACTTGTTGAACAATGCCCTGCGCCACACGCCGGAAAATGGGCAGATTTGGGTGACGGTGGTGACAGAAAACGAGACGCTGTGTATTCGGGTGCGCGACAGCGGCGCAGGCATAGAGGCTGTTCATCTACCTTATGTCTTTGATCGCTTTTACCGCACAGACAGCGCCCGCAGCCGTGACCAGGGCGGCGCCGGCCTGGGGTTGGCGATTGTCAAAGCGATTGTCGAGGCGCATGGGGGGGTGGTAACGGCCGTTAGCCCCGGCATTGGGCAGGGCAGCACGTTTGAGATACTGTTACCGGATGTGTAGAGGGACTGGGTGACAAGTCACCTTGTCATCCCTTCATCCGCCAATCTCCGACATCACCCGATTCAGCGGAATCACGTCTTGCGACAGCCCGTGCCCCCATGGCTTCCACCAGATGCCGGCCTCAATGATGGCTTTCATCTCGGCGTTGCTGGCTCCGGCGCGCAGCGGGTCCAGCAGGTTAACCTCTTTTTCACGCAGCAGGCAGAGGCGCAAACGGCCGTCGGCCGTCAGCCGCGCCCGGGTGCAGCTGGCGCAGAATGGTTGGGTCACAGAGCTGATAAACCCCAACTCACCCAGGCTGTCCGGCAGACGATACAGACGCGCTTCGCCATCGAGACGGCCGTCGTCCACCATTGCCAATTCCCCCAACTCGGCGGCAATTGTCGCCCGCAGCTCCGCTTCACTCACCACCCCGGCCTGCTGAAAATCAGCTACGTCGCCAAACGGCATCATCTCAATAAAGCGCACCTGCCAGGGCTGGTACAGCGTCAGACGGGCCAGGTCCACCACGTCTTCCTGGTCGTTATAGCCACGCACCACCACCGCATTCAGCTTAATTCCCAAACCGGCCGAGGTTGCCGCCTCCACGCCGCGCCACACGTCTTCCACGTCGCCCCAGCGCGTTAGTTTCTTAAACTTCTCCGGGTTTAGCGTGTCAATGCTGATATTCACCCGCTGCAAACCGGCTGCTGCCAGCGGCTCCGCCAGTTTATCCAGCAGCAGGCCATTGGTGGTCATGGCTACCGTTTCTACGCCGGGCGTGTGGGCAATCTGTCGCACAATGTCCACCACGTTCGCCCGCACCGTTGGCTCGCCCCCTGTCAGCCGGAACTTGCGAAAACCAAGCTCGGCGAAAATAAGTGTCAGACGAACTATTTCATCATCTTGCAACAGTTCCTGGCGTGGCCGGAAGGTAATATCTTCCGGCATACAGTAAACGCAGCGCAAATTGCATCTATCGGTGAGAGAGATGCGTAGATAGTTGATGTTACGGCCAAAGCGGTCCAGAGACATGGGATTCCTTTCAGTTGGGAATTGTCCCCTGAAATCTACCTCTTTTTGTTGGGTAAGTCAAAGACTTTTTATGAATAAATTCTTTTTAATTCACAACCACCAGGACCCGAAATGGGAATTGCTGGTGAAAGGTTTACCCTTTTTGAGATGACCATGAATGGTTGATAATTAGTAGGCCAATCGGCCGGTATCCGTCCTGTCGTTGTCTTGTTTGTAGGTATAATCCACTCTGATACACTGTGTGGCAAACCGATCATCGGGTCTTAATCCATGATTCATCCGGTGGTCGGTAAACGAGGAGTTTTATTTTGCGACAATCATCAAGCATGATTCCAGGCTGGTTGGCATTTACTTTGTCAACCGCTTTTGTGTTTTCTGGCATTGCGGTCATTATTTTTGCTTATCTCACGTTCCAGGTGATCTGGAACCGGCCGCTAAACCCTATTGAACAGGCAGCCGCCGAGGTGGCTGGCGTTGATTTGCAGTTGGAACAAATTGGTCCAGCCGTGCCGCCGACCATCGTAGCCGGGCTGCCCACGCCGACGCTGTTCCCGACTCAGGAACCCTGGGCAGGTGACGGCCGTGTCAACATCTTGTTGATGGGCATAGACCGTCGTCCCGGCGAGGCGTTTGTCTCGCGCACGGATTCGATGATGATCGTTTCCGTGGACCCGGCCAACGACACGGTGTCCATCTTATCTATCCCCCGCGATTTGTACGTCGTCATTCCCGGGCGCGGGCGCGACCGTATTAACACGGCGTTTGTCTATGGCTCGGCCGGCGACAGCCCGGAAGGCGGCGCGTCGCTGGCTATCCAGACGGTGGCCTATAATTTGGGCGTGCCCATTGACCATTACATCTTGGTGGATTTTAGCGCCGTCACCAAAGGCATTGATATTTTGGGCGGGATTGACGTGTACGTAGCCAGAGACATCAGCGACCCCACCTACCCGGACATGAATTATGGCTATGATCCGTTTTACATTTCGGCCGGGATGCAGCATTTAGATGGGGCGACGGCGCTTAAATACGCCCGTACCCGCCATGCCGACAGCGATTTTGGCCGGGCCGGGCGGCAGCAGCAGGTGATATTGGCCGCCCGCAATAAAGCCCTCTCGTTGGGTTTCACCGGGCTTCTGTCGCGCGCGCCATCGCTGTACAGACAGCTCGAAAATGGCATCCGCACAGATCTGAGCCTGGAGCAGATGATTTCGCTGGCTACAACCGTCAGCGACATCCCCGCCGAACAAATCCGCAACGAAGTGCTGGACTATGACTACGTTTCCAGCTATCTGACGGAAACTGGCGCGCAAGTGCTGATTCTGGACAACCAGAAGGCATCGGCGCTCATCCGCGAGATGTTTTACGGCGAATAGCATCTAAAAGTTCAACTTTTCTGAAAAAGTTGAACTTTTCCTTTTCTAGCTCAATCTTCTATTTTGATTTCCACAAAATTAGTGCGATAAGGGAATACCCACATTTCCTGGGTCACTTTGGTTTTGCCACTGCCTACCGTAATCTCGTAATAACCGGCGGGCACGTCGTCGAAGGCAAAGTTCTCCAGCCATTGGTCGTCTGGGTTGACGGTGGTTCCGGCGTAGGAGGTGGTCGCCAGGTAGCGCGAGGGGGCGTCCAGGCGGCGCAAGGAGATGGGCGCTTCTTCGACCAGCGAGCCATTTTGCCGCGTCACGCGGCCGGCCACTGCGCCATAATCGGGGAAGGGGTAGAGCCAGAGCAGTGGGTTGCGGGTGCTGCCATAGCTGTTTTGCCCCAGGCGAACCTCAAAATGGAGATGTGGTCCATCGGCGATGCCGGTGGCCCCGGAGAGGGCGATGGGTTCCAGAACGTTGACACGCTGTCCCTCGGCCACCAGAAGCTGCGAGAGGTGGCCGTGCAAGATGTAAACCGGCTGCCCATTCAGCGTTGAATCCAATTGGATGACCACCAGATTGCCATAGAAATTGGTGTGGGGGCCGTAGGCAAACACGCTGTCGTTGCCGGCTACCACCACCGTGCCACTGGCGGCCGCCAGCACAGGCGTGCCATTTGGTACGTAAAATTCCACGCCGTGATGGGGCCGCAGCGAACCACCGCGTGTGCTGCCGTAGGGATAGGTCTTGTCGGTCCAGACGGTACCGCCTTCGGCGATGGGGCGCTGGAGCCAATAATGCTCTTCGTGGGAGGTGTAGGGCAGGGCAGGCGGGGTGAAGGTGGGTTGGGGTGTGGCGGTATCGGGGGGCACGGCCGTAGCGGTGGACCCCGTGGCGGTGGACCCCGTAGCGGTGGACCCCGCTTTATCGGGAACGGCCGTTTCCCCAATTATTTTGGCATTTGCCAGCTCATTCGGATCCACCACAGCAAAGGAAGGTGGCTTAAATTCCGGCGTGGCAGTGACAATAATGGTGGGCGGTGGGGGGATGGGCGTCACTGTGGCGGTGCTGGCTGCCGCGGGCAGCGATTGACCGACGGCGACCATCTCCAGGCTGCCCGCCGGATTGGCTGCCGCCTGCTGCTGGCAGCCAACCCCACCCAACAGCGCCGACAAGCCCAAGATACCCAGAATATAGGGGGCAAACGGCCGTCTCATACTGCAAACCCGCCGCGCACGGCCGTTGTCGCCAGAATATCGCCGATCAATTGGTTGACTTCGGCTTCCAGGTTGGCGACCTGCTCCTGCCACCGGGCGGCCAACTCTTGGTCTTGCAGATGGACGCCGTTGACTTTCACATTCAGGCCGGCCACGCGCACGGCCGCCTGAGCCAACAGCGCCCCGGCGGCGGCGTCGGTGACGGCATTCACATTGCCAACGGCCACGATTGTTTGGGCCAGGAGTACCACGTCCCGGCTTAAATAGGCCACGCGCAGGGGCGTTTCGCCCGCGCCAATGGTGGCTGCTTCGATGGCTGCGGCGCGGCTGGTCTCGTCTAAATCTTTCTGGCGGTAGGCGGCCATGACCCGGCCATAGGCGGCCGCGTCTTCGGCGATGGCTGCCGTTAATTGGTGGCGCAGTTGTTCCGCTTCGACCAGCACAGCCTGCGCCTGGTCTTGCACGTCGGCGTATTTTTTTCGGCCGATGGTTAATCCGGCCACCATTTGCGCCAGGGCGGCAGCCAATGCGCCAGCCAGGGCGGCCACGGAGCCACCGCCGGGCGTGGGGCTGGCTTCGGCCGTGGCGGCGATAAAATCGTGGGGCGTGGCGGCTGCCGTGTCAGCCGTAGCTGCCGTGTCAGCCGTGTCAGCCGTGTCAGCCGTGGCTGCTTCGGCTGCGGCCGCAGCCTGCAAGCGGTTTTCCAGGACTTGCTCGGGCTTGAAGCCATCCAGTTGCAGGTACCACTGGGCGGCGTCTAGCAGCGCCTTTTGCGGCGTCAGGCCGATTAGTTCGGCTTTGGTGATGCTGAGGCCGTAACGGGCGGCTTCGCGGCGTACCATCTCCTGGGCGTGGTGGACGGCCGTTTTCTCAAAGTCGGTCAGGTTCATGCTTACCTGGGCCTGGCCTTCTACCAGGAAGCCTTTGGCCTGGACAAAGCGCAGGCCACCGCCGATAAAGCGCACATTGCGGGCGATTTGTTCGGCGACCTCCGCTTTGTCGCTGTTGAGGTAGATGTTGTAGGCGATGAGAAACGGCCGTACCCCAATCACCGTCGCGCCCCAGGGTTTGGGTTCGGCCGGGCCATAATCGGGCAGCCGCGCCGGGTTGGTGGCAACCTCTTGCTGCCACAGTTCATACTCCCCTTTGCGGATGGCCGCCAGAGTTTTGCGCTCTGGCCGGGTGGCGGCGTCGGCATACAGATAAACGGCGATGCCCAATTCTCGTCCCACGCGCTCGCCCAGGCGGTTCGCCAGAGCCACACAGTCGGCAATGGTGACGTTGGCGATAGGGATAAAGGGACAGACATCGGTTGCGCCAATGCGCGGGTGTTCTCCCTGGTGGCTGTCCAGGTTGATCAGGCGGGCGGCAGTGGCGATGGCCCGGAAAGCAGCTTCTTCCACGCCGGCCGGGGTCCCAACGAAGGTGATGACGGTGCGGTTGTGGTCGGCGTCGGCGCTGACGTCCAGCACCTGGACGCCAGCCACTTCCCGGATGGCGTCGGCGATGCGGTTATAGATTTCAGGTTGACGGCCGTTGCTAAAATTCGGCACACATTCCACAAGTTGGTTCATAGAAATTCTTTCCTTAAATAGTCAGCGTTGTTTTCCCGATTTGGGTCGGTTTAGCTTATCTGCGCCAATCTATCTCGAACACCTAATTCTATGCGTCACGGCCGTAAATGCCAGCAATTTTAAGGGATGGCATTCTTTCGCTATAATTCAGCTAACCTTTGGCGGCAATAGAAGGTATGCTTCAAAGGTGCTGGCTCCTCAGATTCATATACGTGGGGTACGAGAGGTAAAAAGCTATGATAAATTTGTTCTTAAACCAATCGTTTAGCCTGGGAATTGTGGCCGCTGTGCTGCTAGATGTCTGGACAACCCTGGCATCGGGGGCTTTTGA
Organism: Candidatus Leptovillus gracilis; assembly: GCA_016716065.1. Lineage (NCBI taxonomy): Bacteria > Bacillati > Chloroflexota > Ardenticatenia > Promineifilales (SeqCode) > Promineifilaceae (SeqCode) > Candidatus Leptovillus > Candidatus Leptovillus gracilis. Next base: position 752,649 of record JADJXA010000002.1, read on the forward strand.
TGGGCTTATTGCCGGGCTGATCGTGGGGGCGATTGTCATTCCCATCATCCAAACGCCAGATGCCCTGGGCCGCTCTTTGCTGATTGGTCTGCTGTTGGGCCTGGGCATGGCGGTTTATCAGCTTGTGCGCATCGGCGCAGTGACCGGCGCTTCGATGGGGGCCATCCTCAATTCCCTGGATGGCGCCAAAGGCACGGTGGTCGGCCAGATGATTTTGCAAGGCATTATCTACACGCTGTACGCCATCCTGGCCGGCGCGGTGATCGGCGTTGCCCTGACTGTGCCGGAGAAGGCTCTGAAAGGCGCTATTGTTGGCGTGTTGTTTGGTGCGTTGGTCGGCGCAGCTTTTAAATGGATTTTGGCCGAACTCGGCTTTGTCTTTAACCCCACGCTGTTCAGGTTCATGACCGGCCTGCTCATCTGGGGCGTTTTGACCGCCATTGTGGGGCGTTGAGAGCCTGCCTTTCTAATTCCGAACACGGCTCACCGCTTACTGTCTACGGCCTACCGTCTACGGCCCACCGCCCCACGCGGCGGCGAATACTGGCTTTCACGCGCTGCCACTGCGCCTTGATGGGGGGGATGTCTGTTTCTGTCACGGGTTGACGGCCGTACTGCGCTTGTAAAAACGCCTCGGTCAGCCCGTCAATATCTGGGCTGGCTTCCGGCCACTTCTCTCTCAAGTCCGCGGCATATTCGGATGGTGTTTCGCTTTCTTGCCGCACAACCCCTTCGCGGCCGGCGCGTTTAACCGTAGACAGGTAAAAATAGCGCACTTTTTCCCGCGGCGATAGGGCATTGAGGCGCACAAATCGGCTGGCATGTGCGGTTTTGGGCGCTGCGTCGCTCTGGCGGCGTGTTTGCAGCGTCTGGCGAATGTCATCAACCTGGGATTTAATTCCCTGCCAAAGGGCGCGCCACCAGGCCAGGAAGGCCTGCCACGCCTGACGCGGCAGCGCCGAGTTTAGCTGCACGTCTCTCTCGCGCAAAAAATAAGAAAAAGCCAGAACGCCCATGACGATAGCCACCGCCCAAAAAGCCGAGGTAAGGATCATTGCCAGGATATCTGTTTGCGCCGGGTTGGTTGGCTGGGGCAGCGGCGGTTGAAAGGGTGGCACAGACGGCAGGAGTTCTGGTTCTACCTCAGGGGGTGTTCTGTTGGGCATCAGGAAGCTGAACAGCATCAGGAAGAGGAAGGAGAGAATTTGGAAAACGGCCGTTACCCCCCACATCACCGCCCATATCAGCCAGCTTACCAGTCGGCTAAACAGGAATGTTGAACCCAACGGCAAAAAAGCGGCCGCCAATCCAACCGCCAGCAAAATCCAGGCAGTACGCTGCGACCAGATACGCTCAATCCCCGGACTTTTGACAGCATCGTCCGCCAGCCAGCGCGCCTCCATCATCGCCAGCCGCGCCTGGCTAAACAGCAAAAAACCGGTCAAAAAGTAGCCTATCAACCCCGCTAACAGGCCAGACGGAAGCTGCAAACGGCCGATCCCTTCGATTAGTGGATTGCGAATCGCGCCGATAGTCGCCATCTCAATAGACATCGCCGCGGTGCAAACCAGCAGGATGATTGCGCCCACCAGGAACTGCTGGGCAAAACTGCGTTGCAGTGCCACCCGGTTGGCCGGCATGGGCTGGTTGCCTTCGCTGCGTTCTGACCGTAGGATGGCGTAATACTGCTGTTCAGCGGTGTCGGGAGCCAGACGAATGAAAATGTTGCTTATCGCCAGTGTGCGCGACCAGGTGAGAAACGCCGCCACCAACGCCACGATGAAAAAAGCGTCTTCGATCAGCAAGAGCGGATTAAACAACAGCGCTGTCCACCACTGAGCGCTGGGCCAATTGCCGGCAATGCCCCAGGCTGCCAGACGCAGCAGCACAAACAGCACCAGCAGTTCGGCGATCCGATAATAGCCATGATTGAGCAGGCGGCGCGCCGGTTGCAGCAGCCAGATGGTGGTGGTGTACCCTTCCACGGCAAACAGCAGGCAGATGAGCAATATGACCAACCACGGCCGTTCCGCATCAAAACGGCGCACCACAAACAGAGGCCCGCTGATTAGCGCCAGAGTGTTGATGATGACCAGCGCCGGTTGGACGACGCTTTGCGACCAGGAAAAGGGGACGTTGGTTGGTTGGCTGCGCATGGCTATGGCTAGTTGGGAAACGGCCGTTGCCACCGCTCCAGGTCTTGTCTTTCCAGGACCTGATACGCGGCAAAACCAAGGCGCCGGGCGCGGTCGCGTACTTGACCAAACGCATGGTCTGGTTCCACAACCAATAAAATAGGGTTAAACCCGGCGCGCACCAGCCGGTGCAGCGTGTGGCAGGTGGCTTCGTCACCGGTGGGTGTAATCGCCAAAATGGTGACGCCCCAGCTTAAATCCAGGCAGGCGGTGGCCGCCCACTGCGCTAACGACACCGTTTGCCCTGCTTCCAGCCGGGCCAGCCGCTCCAGGATTTTCATCAGATGCGGCCGGCCGGGGCGCGGGGCAATCAGCGGCGGCGTGGCCGGTTGGCCGTTTTGCCCCGGTTGAGCCAGCAGGAGGCGGCCGCTCTTTTCGTCAAATTCAACCGGGCCGCCTTGTGGTTGGTACAACGGGTCAATGCCATTGCTGATCAACCCGACGGGCTGGCGCAAATTGATGAGGTGGGCGGCCAGCGAAGCGGCCACTTCAATGGCCCATTCGGTGGTGTAGGCTCGGTCTTTGCTGACATAATCGCCCAGGTGCAGGTTCAGGAGGACGGCCGTTTCCAACGAAATAGCCGGTTCAAAGGTTTTTACCAACAAATCGTGTGTGTGGGCGCTGGCTTTCCAGTTAATCTGCCGCAGCGAGTCGCCCGAACGAAACGGGCGCGTCCCCATAGGCCGGGCCGGGTCGGCAAACAGACGTTGGTGGCTGGCAATGGTTCCAAATGGCAGGCGCGAAGGCAAATTGAGATGGCTGAGGCTCCAGATGCGTGGGTAAACGGTCAGAAAATCGGCCGGCAGGCTGCCGGTCTGCTCTGGGAACAGGCCAAACAAGTCGCTGGTTTTCAGGCGCAGCGGCCCCAGGCGGTAATAACCCCGGCGGCCAGTCCGCACCTGGTACAGCAGTTGGGCCGTTTCGCGGCGGCGCAGCGAAATGACCTGATTGGTAGGCTGGCGCGCCGTCAGTTCAATTGCTACCGATTCTCGCAGGTGCAGCCAGGGGATGCTCAGGCGATTGGTGTTTTCCACCTCAATAGATACGGCCACTTCTTCGCCCCAGAAAGCGTGGTCGGTAAATTTGCGCTGCGCCAAAACACCACCAAGAATTCGCGGCGTGTACCAACGGTTCCAGGCATACAGCCCAATGCTGACGTAGACGATGTAGAAGATGAAGTCTACGCGCAGCAAAAAGGCGACCAGCAGCAAGATAAAAATCAGTGTGGTAAATTGACCCATAGGAGACAGAGAAACGGTCAATCGTCAATCGTCACGCCTGACGCTTATAAATTCCCGATTTCCAGCGGCGTTTCAGTCAAGATATCGGCCAGGATTGTTTCGATTTTTGTGCCGCGCAGGGCGCTTTCGGGGTGGACGATGCAGCGATGGGCCAGCACGGGGATGACGAGCTTTTTGATGTCGTCGGGTAAAACAAACTCACGGCCGTGCAGCGCCGCGTATGCCTGGGATGCCCGGTATAGGGCCAGGCTGCCGCGCGGGCTGGCGCCCAGGGACACCGCTTTGTGGCGGCGGGTGGCAAACACCAGGCTGACGATATACTGCCGCAGGCTGTCGTCTACGTGAATCTGCCAAACCTGGGACGCTAAATCTGGTAGTTGACGGCCGTCGCGCACGGCTTGAATGGTTTCGATGGGGTGGACGCCGCCCAGGTTGAGCAGCATCTGGTTTTCAGTGGCCTCGTCCAGGTAGCCCAGGCTCAACTTCATAAAAAAGCGGTCTAGCTGGGCTTCTGGCAGGGGGAAGGTCCCTTCGTACTCCACCGGATTTTGCGTCGCCATGACAAAAAACGGCCGTTCCAACTCCCGCGTTACCCCATCCACCGTCACCTGCCGCTCGCCCATCGCTTCCAGCAGCGCCGATTGGGTGCGCGGCGTGGCCCGGTTAATCTCGTCGGCCAGCAAAATGTGGGTGAAGGTCGGGCCGGGGATAAAGGTAAACGCCTGCTGTTTCTGGTCGAACACCGAAACGCCGGTCACATCGTTGGGCAGCAGGTCGGGGGTGCATTGCAGCCGCTTAAAATCCACCCCCAGGCTGATGGCGATGGCCCGCGCCAGCATGGTTTTGCCCACACCGGGCACATCCTCCAGCAAGACGTGACCTTCGCATAACAAAGCAACCAACAGCAGTTCCAGCACGTCGCGCTTGCCAATGATCACGCGCTCGACGTTGCCGATTATTTCTTCCGCGAAGCGCTGAATGTCTTGTATCATACTCATATCGTATCAGAGTGGTCAGGGGGCGGCAATACGATTGACGATTGACGATTGGTCCTGAGTTTGCTGAAGGATTGACGATTGGCAGGGGGCGAGCCGTCGCGTAAGAACATTGGCGCTATAGAGGCCAGAGCAGAAGCATTTGCGGCAAAATCAGGCCGCCCAGGGGGGCGCGGTAAGACCAGCCCAGCTTTTCCAGCAGAATGTAATCAGCAATGGCCCACAGGCCAAAGCAGCCAAAGGCCATGATGATGATTGCCAGGGCGATGCTGAGGAGCAGGCAGGTTTGGGCGCAGCCCAGACTGCTGCTGGGCAGCACGCGCACTTTGGAGCGGGATTCTGGCTCTTCGATGGGGGCGTCTATGACCCGGGGACGATTGGGAGGCGGCAGCGGGGTGGATGGGGATTGTAAACGGCCGTTGCCCGTGCAGCCAAACGCCGAACATTTATGCCCATTGGCTTCCCAACATTGCGCATGGTGGCGCGCCCCATCTTCCGGGCAGATGACAATCTCGTCACCGGCGACAAACGTCTCTTTGCACAGCGCACACGGCTGGTCAATAAAGGCGGAGTTTTGGCTAACTTTGAGGGGGCGGATCATGGCGGAGGTGTTCCGTGTTCCGTGTTCCGATTCACGGATAACGGATTACGGTTCCTGTTCAGCCAACCTGTATCTGGTCCAACAGCCACTGCCACAGGCGCTGCCAGAAGCCGGGCTGGCGCATCCGCTCCACTTCGCGGGCTTGCTCGGCTTTGAGGCGTTTGGTTTGCTGGCTGACGGCCGGTCCACGGCCGTTGGCCGAGGGCGCAGGCAGATCGGAGTAAGTGATGGTGAGGGCGGGGTCGCGGTTACGGCCGTAAACGTAATATTCCGTACATTCGCAGCCCAAAATGGCGCACTTGCCGCCGCTGCGCTCCCAACAGGCACGGTGATACAGCGTGCCGCACTTGCTGCACACCACCGGCATCAAAGAACGGTCGCGCACGTTGTTTTCCACCGCGCCGGCGCAGATCGGACAATGCAGGCTCAACCGATTGGCTTCGCTGATGTCGTCCGAGGTTATTTCAATCAGGGGTAATTCCTGTTCTGCCATAGTTTTAGTTTGTTGGTTTGTTGGCTTGTTTGGTTTGTTTAGAGGTGCCCCAACCAACGAACAAGCTAACCAACCATCCAACCCGTATTATACATCAATCTGGCGGCGTCTCTGGTCGAAATTCTGTAAGCGTTTATTTACCACGGAGGCGCGGAGAACACGGAGGATTCTTTAAATCTCTGTGTTCTCCGTGCCTTCGTGGCGCCCTCCCAGAAAAGTTGTCTGGATGAAATTTTACCAGGAGCGGGCAGCCCAGGTGGGCCATTCAAACTCCACCGGGCTGACGCGCGTCTTTTGCCGGTCCCAGCAGAAGAAGCCGCTGGTGCGCGCCTGTGGGTCCAGCACAAAGGCCACGTGCCAGATTTGGGTGAAGAAGTTCTGGTGGATGAATTGGTCCATGCCGGACAAAAAGATGCCAAAGCCGGGATGCGTGTGATACCAGCCGACCATCACGGCCGTTTCATCCGGGTAGCGTTCGGCCAGTTTATCGTTCATGTAGCGCCAACTTTCCGGCGTGTAGGTGACGCTGGCCCCTTGCATGACGGTGTGTTTGGCGATGATGGTGTCAATGACGTGGACGACGTAACGGCCGTCGGGCTGTTTTTCCGGGCGCGGGCCAATCAACACGCCCGCTACCTCCCGGTTGGGGCTGCTGAGGGCGTGGGCCTGGGCGGCGCGTAATGCGGATTCGTCGAGCAAAATGTCGGCGGCCATCCAGGTGCGCGAACCGATGGGCAGCCTTCGTCCGGCAATTTGCACCCGCGCCCGACTGGGGGCGATCACGGTGGCGTCTGGGCCAGAAACGGCCGTTTCTTCCGGCTCGGCATATACCGGCTCAGAATCGGCCACGCGCACATCTGGCTCCGCTTCGGTTTGGCTGACGGGGGCGACGGCCGTTTCCAGCACAATCTCCGGTTCGGCCTCGCTGATTTCGGCCGGCGCAGCGTCAGCGGTTTCACCGTGGGTGTCGGCCACAGCGTCAGCCACAACGTCGCCTTCGGCTTCATCTACGGCCGGCAAAATGATGACCTGCCGCCGCCACACGTCGGCCAACGAGCGCGTTTGTCCTTTGCGGTCTTGCACGGTCACTTCAATTTCCGCCTTGTCCTGCTCGTCCAATTCCAGCAAGGTGATGGCTTCGTAAGCGTCCCACACGTCGGCTTCCAGTTCGTCGGCAAAGGCTTGCAGGTCTTGCAAGGTGCAGTCGGCCAGCGTTTTGACACGGCCGTCTACCGTCACTGTGTCGGGCGGCGTCAGCACCACCGTCACCGAAGCGGTTTGGCCCGATTCCGGGACTTTAATGGTAATGATTGCGGCGTAAACAGGTTCGTCGGTCATGAGTTTTAGCGAGACCTGACAGGTTTCTGAAACCTATCAGGTCTGAATTTACGGAATTAGCTCGATTTGCAATTCGCATAGGTCGGTGTTTGCCAGGCGGATGTTGTTGGGGTCAACGGCCGTCAGCCGCAGTTCATACCCACCGGGCGCGTAAGTAGTGGTATCCCAGCGGGCCAGCGTGCCCAGGGTGGTGTCCCGGTTCAGGGTACGCAGCGGAACCCAGTTTTCAGCGCCGGACGGCCGTGCTTCCACGCGATACCGGTCGGCGTTGGGGTGGCTGGCCGTGCCTATCACCTCAATCGTCGCCCCGGTCTGGTAGCGCTGTCCGGTTAGCGGCGACAAGATGCGCAGGCGGGCGTCCGGGCAGGCGGCGGCGTTGCTGGCCGCCAGGGATTCATCGGCCAGCATCAGCACCACGTTTTCCAGGCGGTTGACCTGTTGGCTTAGCGGCAGCACCCAGCCAACGAGCAAAAAAAAGCTCAGGAGCAGCCCCAGGCTGCCGACAATCAGGCCAATTCCGGGGTTGAACGATGGGTTGACGCTGCGCGGCGCGTAGACGGTGGTTGGTTCCGGGCCGGCTGGGGCGCGCCGCGCCAATTCTGCCTCGCTGGTGTCTTTCCACACCGAGGTGCGCACCACCCGCCAACGGGCATAGGGCGTCGTCTGGCTGTCCAATAGTTCATAAAAGCCGGGGAAGGGGACTAGTTCGCCCGTGTCCCAACCGAAAAAACAGGCTTCGTCGTGGCCGGGGTCTACTACCAGGCCCACATGCCAGGGCAGCGTAAAGGCGGCCGAATGCACCACCACATCGTCGCCGGAGTAAAACACGCCCAGGTAGGGGTGGGTATGAAACCAGCCGACGATTTCCAGGTTGGGGTATTTTTGCTCCCGATCCTGGTGGAGTTGGCGCCAGGTGTCGGCGGTGAAGGTGAAATGCACCGGCCCATGGTCGGCGCTGACGACGGGCAGGGCGGCCTGGATTTCGACAAAGACCTGGCCCTGAAACTGGTAGGCGCGCCCTAACAGCGCGCCGCCTAATTCGGTATACAGGTTGGAACGGCCGTGACTGTCTATCTGTTGCAGCGCCGCCTGGCTGACGATGATTTGCACCTGCGCCGGGCCGGGTGTACGGCCGTGTAAATAGCCCTTCTCATCCAGGTTGGGCGGCTGTTTGCTGCCTAATTGGCCCAGTTCCGGCGCGAGCGGTTTGGCGTCGTTGGTGGTTGGTGCGGGGGGAACGGCCGTTTTAGAGGATGTTGATGCCGAAGTCATCGCGTTCGGTCTCCGTATCCCCCAACACAATCAACTCTTCCAACGATTGCCCTTTCAGGCTGCGCTTGTCTACTGGGAACAGCCCTTTGTTGCGCAGCGCCCAGGAAGCCGCCTTAGAGTTCATTGGGTCGCGTGGATCGTAATTTTTGTATTGAACCATTTCGCCCAACGTCAGCAGCAGTTCGTCTAACGTTTTGGCCGCCCACCATGCGCCGATGCACACCGCGCCGGTCACGTGGATGTTGGGGTGGAAGATAGGGGTCATCCACTTTAACTGTGGTTGTTTCAGCGGATACTCGGCGTGCAGGTAAATGCTCACCTTGTGGTCGGTGCGATAAATCGGTTCGCCGCTGCTTTTGATATTTTCCACGCCTCGGCAGGTGAATTGGATCAGGTATTTTTCCGGCGGGTCGCCATCGGTGGTGACCACATGGATAAATTCACTGCGGTTGACCAGTTCACGGATATTTTTGTAATCGTTGCGCAGCCGAGTTTCACGGATGTCGAATGCCATGTTGTCCTCAAACGGAACGCATGAATTATGAATTGCAAACGGCCGTTCACAATTCATAATTCACAATTCACAAATTTTTCACCCCGCGGTAACTTCGGGGAATAAGCTCAAGATGTCGTCTTCTTGCACGCCGGCGCCGGCCAGGGAATCATCCTCGGAGAGGCGCTTGCCGGAAGCGCGGTGGTCCAACCGGTAGGTGATGGGATTGGCGCCCTGGTTGGTGGGCAGGCCCATTTTGCTGACCAACGCCGGGATCAGACGGCGCATTGGCACGTCGGCCGGGAGTTCAACCGGGGTCTTTTTAGAACCGGTGGGATCGTAAATGATTACTTTGATGCTTGCCATTTGTTTAAGCCTCCATTGGTTTACTAAGCGAATATCATTGTTAATTACGTAAATTCGGGTGTAGGGTTGCGTGTTCCGTATTCCGGTTTACGGACTATGGACTACGGTTTACGCAAATGCCAAAAAGGTTTCCGCATCGCCTGTCAGTTCCAGATAGATACGTTCACGGCCGTTGCGGGCGCGTATAATGCTCAGGGGCGGTATGTCTATATCGGCCAGACTGCGGCCGAGAAAGGATTCGTCGCCGCTGATGCGGTGGGTCAGGTTCATGTCGCGGTGGCCGCCACAGTTGGGGCAGTCGGCGGCGCTTTCGTACAGCCGGGCCATGCTCTTGAAGATGAATTCTTCCTGGCCGCAGTCGGGGCAGCGCATGGAAACGACCAATTCGCCATTAAATTCTAGCACAGTTTCCGGGCCGAGTCGTTGTTGGGCTTCGGCTAATAATTCGGCGATGGTGGTAACGGCCGTACTCATTTCCGGCAGTTCCACAATCGGTTCCAGGCGACTGTGGCTCAGGCAATCTTGCTTCACCGGGTACTCGGTGGTGTAGATGTCGTTGGTCAGGCCGTTGATGATCATCGCCTTGCCCGGCTGCACTTCCAGGCCGTGCAGCAGCTTCAGCGCTTCCTGGGTCTGGAAGGCGGCGACGATGGAGGCGCTGGTGGGTGTGGTGGGCACTTTGCCTTGCAGCAGGTTGTTCCGCGCCAGCAGCGGGCAGGAATAACGCAGGCCAATGAGCTGGTAATCGAAGTCAGTGAGGGTGCATTCGTAACACGCCCCCTGGCCGGGCCAGAAGAGGCGCACAATGCCCATGAGTTCCTCAATGGCCCCATCCACCCACGGCTTGCCAACAGCCCAACTCATGCGGTTGATAGAGAGCCGCGCTTCGCGGTTGTCCAGGCAGCCGATGATCACGTCCATGTGGCGGAAGACGCCCATGCCCAGCTCGAAGTTGATGTCGCCGTGCCAGGTGAGGACCTTAACGTCGGGATTGATTTCCTTGACGGCATCGGCGGCAGCGTCTACTTTGCGACGGCCGTTGTCCTTCGCCCGGAACAGGACAGAGCGGCTGAGGTTGCTGTCTTCGATGGTGTCAAAATCGGCGATCATTACGTTGCCGATGCCCATCAGGGCCAGGTTCTTCAGGACTTCGTTGCCCAATGCGCCCGCGCCGACCACCAAGACACGGGCGTTACGTACCACCTCTTGCTGCCACCAACTGATGTAGCTAAACGTGTGATAGCGGTCGGCATCGGGATCCGTGATGACAATGGTTTCGGTTTCGGTCATAGTTTCCTTTGGGAAGTTGATAGTTGGGAGTTGATAGTTGTTAGTGGGATGGGCTGCTATCAACTATCAACTCCCAACTATCCACTAATTGCAGCAATAAAATTCTGTGTGGCTACCAGAGCGCCGCTGGGCGCGTAGGCCAGGCCAATACCCACGTGGGTCCACAAGGGATTGAGCAGGTTGCCGCGATGGTTGCTGAATTTATGCGGTTGGTTCATAAACTTGTGCTGAATCTCGTAGATGCCGGCCTCGCTGTGACTGGCTGCGCCATAAACCACGCCGATATTTTCGCCGCAGGCCAAATAGGTGATGCCGTAGCGGGTAATGCGTTGGGCGGCGGTCACGCCATCGGGCGAGATGTGTTCTATGTACTGCCGCTTAAGCATATCGGCGGAATGGCCGCGGGTGACGGCCGTTAACCCTGGGTGCCATTTCAACTGGTTGTTCGGCAGCCAGCGCTGTCCATGCTCCAGCCGGGCCGCGTTGACCATATTGAACATGAGCGTTTCCAGCGCGTCCAGGTTGGGCAAGGTGTCGGGTTGGGGGGGAACGGCCGTTAAATCATCAACCGTAATCCGCACCAACCCCGCCGAAACAGTTTGCTGTACGCCCGCGATATCCTCTTCCGTCAACCGTAAACGCTCGGACATAACTCGGTAGGGGTTAACCTTTGTCTTCCGGCGATAAAGTTCGATAAAACGGCAGCCGGAACTCGGTGCGGTCGGCGTTGAGTGTGACCGATTTGCGCTCGATTTCGTTGTTCATCTCTCGCGGCCAGGTCACGTCCACGTCATAGGTCAGGCCAGAATGGGCGCGCACAGGCAGTTCGCAGAGAAAATTGCCCTCGCGGTTGGTGGTCCCGGCTACGTAGCTCCTGATGCCCTTACAGGTGACACGTACTTGCAGCCCGTACAGGCCAGGGCCGTCTGGGTATTCCTGCACCACGACCCGCAGCTTGGTGGCGACCATTGGCTCTTTGCGGCCAAAGGAGCGGCGCACACTGTCCGAGAAGTCGGCGCTGCTGCCGGCCGGGCTGCGCGGCGTAACCACCCGTGATGGCGGGGTAGGCGCTGTTTGCGGAAGCTGGTCCTGACTGATACGAATGGAGGGCATCCGGGTGACGTTGTTGGGCAGGGCATCCGGGCGCAGGTCGTCTTCGGTGATGGTGAGGGGGGCGCTGCGGGTAACGGCCGTGCCCGGTGTTGGCTCCTCATTGCCCTCAATCCGCACGGTCTCCCGCGCTACTTCTGGGTAATTCACCGGGATGGGCGGCCGATAATAAGGCGGCAGCGGCGGGATTTCCCCGGTTGGCGGCATGGTGTCTAGCGTCGGCGTCCCGGCGGCTGTCGGATTATGCGCCAGTTGGCGGCCCAGCTTGTCCCGTTCCGTGGCGCTGCGCTGCACCTGTTGGCGCAGAAAATGGGCCGTCTGCTTCACCACCAGACCGGCTGGGCTGTAGGTGTCCGGTGGCGCGGCGGGATCGAGTTGGTGCAGCGGGTATTCGCTTTTCCAGGCGAACACGGCCGTCGCCAACGACAACCATTCGATTTCGGATTTTGGATTGCGGATTTCGGATTGGGACGTGGCAGCAGACAGGGCGCTGATTTCCGGGTTTTCGGCCAGATCGGTGGCCTTGAGCAGGTGGTGGAGGGAAAGGCGCACGGCCGTTTCCTGTTCCATCAGCCGGGTGAAATCGTGCAGAGTCGCATCATCCACCGCATTGGTCACCCGCAGCAGGGCTTTCGCCCGCGATTCGGTGAACGCGGCGTTTTCCGATTGGTCGGCAATCAGCCAGCCTCGCAGCCGCTGGGCAAACAGGGCCAGATGGTCGCGGTCTGGAATGGCCTGGATTAATTTAGTCGTTAAATCCGGCATCATATCTTCTCCTGATTTTTCTAACGCCGAGGCGCAGAGGCGCAGAGAAAAACCTCTACGTCCTCCGCGCGCTCTGCGGTAAAAATCTTAAATCGCCAGACTGGTTTCCAGCTTGTGCAAGCCTTCCCAGACGCGCATCAGCCCTTCCAGGTCAGAGACCGATTCCAGGTCAATTTCCATCGCCTGGCGCAGTTCGGCGCTTTGCAGGTTGCGGTCGTGCTGCTTCAGCATCGGCTTTACAAGCTGGTTGTTGAAGTCCCGCTCCGCTTTGGTGGCTTCCAGCCAGAACAGGCGGCGCAGGCGCGGCAGCAGTTCGTCGTCGCTGAACAGGTCTTCGATGATAGCGGCGAAGATGCGGTTCACCTTCACGGCCACGTTGTCCAACATGTCGGCGTAGCTGGTTTCCAGTTCGGCCGCCGGGATGGCCTTGCCCGCCGGTTCGTCACCCAGGAAGCTGATGTCGAAGTCAGGCTGCGAACCGGTCAGCGGTTCGTCCAGGATGTTGATGGCGAATTCTTCTTCGGCGGGTTGGGGGGTAACGGCCGTCTGGCTGTTCCCTACCGCCGCCGGAGCCGGTTGGCTGGCGGCCATCTGCTGGCGCACCACTTCCGGTCCCAACAGAGCCACGTCTAGCAGCCGTTCGTTGGTCGGCAGTGCCAATTCCCGTTCACCCTGATCCAGCCGGTCGTGGACCGAGCGGGTGGGCTTCATCAGTTCGTACATGGTGGCCTGGCGGCAGATGTGGCGGAAATTCGCCCCCACCTGGCCGATGATGGCCTCATACGCGCCGTTCAGGTCCAGCGCTTCGGCGGCGTTGGGGATGGCGTAGGTGTACGCCTGCCCGTAGCTGGCCCGCTCTAGCCGGCTGTAGATTTCATGCGCTTCCAACGTGCGCTGCAGCTCCGCGCCCATCACATCGGCCACTTCCGGCATGAACTTGGAGACGGAATCCTGCATGATCAGTTCCACCTGGTACAGGATGCGCTTAATCGGAATTTCGATGCCGCTGGTTCCCCAGATCAAGTTGTCGTAGGTCACGTCGCGGTCGTCCCAATATTCTGTGCCGTAACTTTCCAACAGGGTCTCCACCTCGCGCCGCACCGAATCGCTGACCATGCCTTTGACGCCCTCCAGGGTGGGGCGCAGCAGGTTGCGGAAGCGCGTGTCGTTGTTGGTGCGCATACTCAGTTCCAGCAAGGCGTTGTGGAAGGCGCGTGGCAGATCTTTTTGCTGGCGCAGCAGCACATTCTCGAAGCGGCGCTCTTGCAGTTGTTCCCAACTGTTGGCGAAGGGGGGCTGCACGCCGCGCGCCGCCAACTGCTTTTCGTAGTAGAAGCGCAGCGCTTGCAGGGCGTTGCGGATGCGGGTGGCTGCTTCACGTAGTTGGCCGCGCACGCGCTCTGTTTTGATGAAGTCTACCAATCGTTCACGCAGCAGGTCAACTTCGCTCAGTTTGAGCAGCGCGGCTTTGGTGTCTGGGTCAAGCGGATCGCTGCCGCTAACCGGGCCAAGCTGGTCTTTGAAGACCTTCAGAATGCGCTCGGTTTCGCTGGCGAATTCGGAAGGCGCGTGGTCGGGGTCTTGCACGTACAGCGCCGATGGAGCCATCACCAGGAAATAGGGGCGGTTTTGGCCGCGATCGCGGTATTTTTCCCAGTAGTTGGGGGCGATGTAGCGGGTGACTTCTTTCACTTCCAACTCGGCTTGGGGCAGGCCGGAGTTGAGGCGGTCGAACGCCTGGCGGATATTGCCGCCGTTGACAGCCAGGAAAATCTTGGACGCGGCTTCGTCTAAATCAGCGCCGCTGAGGCCGAAGAGACGATTTTCTTTGATCCAGTTGACGGCCGACAATGATTTCATTTCGTCCACGCGCTGGCGGCCGGCGTCTGTGACCAGCACGATCATGGCGTCTTCGCGCTTCATCTCTTCCAGGGTGATGGCTTCGTGCAGCTTCATGCCAGCGCCCAGACCGGGCACGTCTACGATGCGCAGATAGCCGTTCATGAGCAGGTTGGGCAAACCGGCCTGCGGATGAATCTTGAAGGTGGCGGATTTGACCAGACGGATTTGCCGCTGGGTGCTGCCTTTGAAGCCGTCTTCGCGCAGGTGGCGCAGGGAGTTTTCGTCTTCCAGGGCCAGGCTCATGGGGGCGGGAGCGCCGCCGTTTTGGTAGAGGTTTTTGTTATGGTCGTAGGAGTCCAGGCAGTCTACCAGGATGTCCAGGTATTCGTCGCGCTCGGTTTTGGCGTTGTCGCGGCCGGCTTCGACGACGCTTTTGATGGTTTCGCGGGCCTGGTCGCGTTCGCCTTCGTTGGTGATGTCGAAGGCGTCAATGTCGGCCAACTGGCAGAGACGGCGCACGCGCTCGGCAAATTCCTCTTTGCTCCAGTAGGTGAGGATGAGAGATTCGGCCTGACCTTCTTCGGCTTGTTCAATGTAGACAATGGTGCCGGTAACGGCCGTTACCGCCCCGGTCGGCAGCAAATTACGGCCCAGCAAGGCATTGATCAACGTGCTTTTGCCTACACCGGTGCCGCCAAAAAAGACCAGCGTGTAAGTCCGCTGGGCCAGGATTTTTTGCGCTTCGTCTATGCTGAACTGCGCTTGCGGCACGGCGCGAATCAGGTAATCGCGGGTTCCGTCTATGGTGCGCTGCAAATCCACCCAGGTGTCCACCTGGGGCGGGCTGACGTGGGGCAGGGTTCCCAGGGACGCGCGTAACTCTTCGTATTTATCTGTTTTTTTTGCACTCATGGTCTATTCCTTTTAATTAAGAGACGGGGAAGGGAGATTGGCAGGGATTGATCATCTCTCGTCCACCTCTGTTCAGTTGTAATGCGTTTTCTCCTGACGCCGTGGTCTTATTGTACAACACATCCCTTTATACGTGACCCTCAAAAAAAGGTTGCGCCACGCCATAAGTTGGACGGAACAGCGGGAAAAGGAGTCTTCCTCGAAGACTCGTCAGAATGACCAGGTTCTACCAAGCACTGATCGTTACAAAATTGAACGGAAATCATGATGCTTGACGCTTTGCGTCTATCACTCGTTAACACAAATTTAATACAAACAGGGTACACTGCCGCCTTTGTGGGTCGTTCTGGTGAACGGCCGTTTAACATAACACAAAAACGAAGGTGAAAAATGAGTAAGCAAACGCCTATCGCGCCGGGTTGGCGCGTTTTTCTGGACCGCGTACTTTATCACACGCGGCATACTTTTAATCCGGTGCAACCTTCTGACGTGGCGGGTATGGGCGTCACGCTGCATGGCGAAAAAACCACGTTTCGCGTTTGGGCGCCCCACGCCGATGGCGTGTTTGTGACCGGTTCCTTTAATAGTTGGTCACCCTGGCGCACGCCGTTAGCCAGCGAAGGGGATGGATTGTGGTCGGTGGCGGCCGACAAAACGGCCGTCCACGATACCTATAAATTCCTCATCCATCATGACGGCCAAACACACTTACGGGCCGATCCCTACGCTCGCGCCGTCAGTGGGCCGCATTTAAATGGCGTCGTCTTGCCGCCGGCTGCGCCGCCAGGGGAAAGCTTTGAACTGGCCACGCGCCACGAACTGGTGATATACGAGTTGCACGTCGGTACGTTCAATGTAGTTCAGCCACACGTGGTCGGGCAATTCCAGGGCGTCATGGAGAAGCTGCCCTACCTGGCTGAATTAGGCGTCAATGCCATTGAGATCATGCCGGTGGCTGAATTTGCCGGTGACTATTCCTGGGGGTATAACCCCGCTTTTCCCTTTGCCATCACCCATACCTACGGCGGGCGCGAGGCGTTGCAACAACTGGTCGCTGCCGCTCACGCCCAGGGCATTGGGGTGATTGTGGACGTGGTGTACAACCATTTTGGCCCACAAGACCTGAGCTTGTGGCAGTTCGATGGCTGGCATGAGGACGGGCAGGGCGGTATTTATTTCTACAATGATTGGCGCGCCAAAACGCCCTGGGCAGATACGCGACCCGATTACGGCCGTGCCGAAGTGCGCCAGTTTATCCGCGACAACGTGTTTATGTGGTTTGAAGAGTTTGGCGTGGATGGGCTGCGCTGGGACGCCACCAACTTCATCCGCAATGCCCACGGGCACGATGGCGACCCAGGCGGGGCTATCGCCGAAGGCTGGCAGCTCATGCAGGCCATCAACGCCGAGGTCCAGGAGAAGCTGCCGGGTAAGCTGCTCATCGCCGAGGATTTGCAGAACAACACGGCCGTTACCCTGCCAGCAGCCCTCGGTGGTCTGGGGTTTGCGGCGCAATGGGACGCCCAATTTGTCCACCCCATCCGCCAGGCAGTGATTACGCCGTTGGATGAAGCGCGAGAGGTAACGGCCGTAGCCGCGGCCATCAGCGCCCGCTACGGCGACGATCCCTGGTCGCGCATCCTTTACACTGAATCCCATGACGAAGTCGCCAACGGCAAAGCCCGCGTGCCGGAGGAAATCAGCAGTGGTCAGGCCGACAGCTTTTTCGCCCAAAAGCGTTCTACCCTCGGCGCGGTTCTACTATTCACCACGCCGGGTATCCCCATGATTTTTCAGGGGCAAGAATTTCTGGAAAGCGGCTGGTTTGATGACCACGTGCCGCTGGATTGGCGGAAGGCGCAAGACCACAACGGGATTTTACGCCTCTATCGTGAGTTGATTGGTCTGCGCCGTAACCTAAACGGCCAGACACAGGGCTTGCAAGGCGCACATGTAAACGTCTTCAACGTGAACAACACCGAAAAAATTATCGCCTACCACCGCTGGCTGAACGGCGGACCGGGCGATGATGTGATTGTGGTGGCGAACCTGTCGCATCGTGCGCTGGAAGGGTATACGATTGGCCTGCCGCGCGCCGGGCGTTGGAAGGTGCGCTTTAACAGCGATGATCAGGCTTACGGCCGTCATTTTACCGGCCACGACTGCCCGGACGTTATCGCTGCCCCGGCGCGTGATGCGGCGCGCGCGTTGGATGGGCTGCCCTGCCTGGGCAATGTCACCCTGGCGCCGTATTCTGCCCTGATTTTGTCGCAGGATAGGAAATAATACGCAGCCGATAAAAACGGTGGAGAGTCCCCGGCATTTTCAGAAATGGCGGGGACTTTTTGCTAAAACGGCCGTTTCCCCTTAAACTTCTCGTTCGCCCATTTACCAACCAACAAGCCAACGTACAAACCAACTGACAGACGAAAGGAGGCGTTTACCATGATTGTGGGAATGGACTTCGGCACGACCAATTCGGGCATGGCGGTCTACGACGGCCGTACCGTGCGTGTGCTGCCCCTGGACCCATCCAATACCAATCCGCGCGTGCTGCCAACGGCCGTCTACATCACCAACGAGCAGGCCGTTACCATTGGCCGGGCGGCGATAGATTTGTATTACCAGCACAACATCGGCCGGGCGGTAAAGCTGCGTAAAGTGTGGATCGGCGAACTGGAAGTGTTTGGCGGCGACATGTACTACGTCACCGATTCATATGCCTTTGTGGATGTGCTGTCGCCGGGCCGCCTGTTTCTCTCCGTTAAGACCAGCCTGCGCGACGAAAGCTATGCGGGCACGGTTGTCGGCCAGTTTTACTACTCGTTGGAAGAGTTGATCGCGTTGTATTTAACGGCCGTCAAAGTCCGCGCCGGGCAGCAGTTGGGGCAAGAACTACGCCAGATTGTGCTGGGGCGGCCAGTGCATTTCGCCCAAGACCCCGAACATGACCGTCTGGCGCAGGCCCGTCTGCTGCAAGCCGCCTTTCGCGCCGGCTACGAAAAAGTATACTTCCAGTACGAACCCATCGCCGCCGCCTACAGCTATGAAACCACCATCACCCAGCCGCAAAATGTGTTGATTTTCGACTTTGGCGGCGGCACGCTGGACATCACCGTCATGCGGCTGGGCGACCCGGCCAATCGCCGGGTGCTGGCGACCGGGGGCATCCCCGTGGCCGGTGACGTGTTCGACCAGAAGTTGGTACGCGCCAAGCTGCCGCGCCATTTTGGCGAAGGCAGCCTCTACGGCGACCGCCACAAATCCCTCACCACACCCAAATGGATTTATGATTCCTTCTCCGACTGGCAAAAGCTGTTGGAGCTGCAAACGGCCGAAAACCGCCATACGCTGGAAGACATCGCCCGCACGGCCCGCCGCCGCTACCAGATTGACATGCTCCTGAGCATGGTTTCCAGCAATTACGGCCTCAAGTTGTTCGACATTGTTGAGGAAGCCAAAAAGCAGCTTTCCCAACGGCGGGGCGCGGAGATTTTGCTGGACGGGCCAGGCTTCCACGTGCGCGATTTTGTTACCCGCGGCGAGTTTGAGGGCATCATCCGCGCCGAAATTCGGGCCATTGAGGAACATTTACAGGAGATAGTGGCCGCGTCTGGTTTGCAGCCCGGCCAGATAGATGCCGTCATTCGCACCGGCGGCTCGTCGGAAATCCCTGCCTTTCATGAGATGTTGGGGCGCCTGTTTGGCCCGGAAAAGGTGCAGGCGATAGATACCTTCAGCAGCGTCACCGCCGGCCTGGGGGTTATCGCCTACGGCATAGAGCGGGGCGAGATAGAGGCGCATGGCTATACGCCGGGCGAGTCGCCATCACCCACCGCCGCCCATCAGCCGCACGTCAGCCCCATCAACCTGGAATTGGTGCAGCGGCGCATTGTGATGGCCGAAGGAGCGGTGGAAGACGGGGGGGAAACGGCCGTTGTCCCCGATGCCGGGCCGCAGTTGGTGTTGTTGGGGCGGGATGGGGTGGTTTTAACGCAGCGGCGCATTGACGCAGAGGGGAGGGGGCCATTTGAATGGGGTGTAGACGGCCCGGTGGCGCAGGCGATGGTGGCCGACGTGGACGAGCCGCTGCTGCTCATCACCACCCATTACCGCTTTTTGCTGCTGACGCCGCGCCAATTGGCCGATGCGCAGCGCCTGGGCTTGAAGTTGGGCGACTTGCACAAGCTGGAGCGCGGTGAGCAGGTGTGCGCCCTGGCTTCTTGGGCGACCATTAGCCAACTGCCCAAGCTGCTGCTGGTGACGAGTTCGGGACTGGCACGGCCGTATCCCATCAACGTGCTGCAAGGCAACATTCAGGCCCCGGTCCCCTTTAAATTTGACCATGCGTTGGACGGGGTGGTGGTGGCCGCCTTGGGCGCGAGCGGTAAAGAAACGCTGGTGGTGGCTACCCGCGACGGCCGTGCCGTGCGCTGGCCGGTGGCCGATTTGCGCGGTTCTGGCACACAGGCCATCAACCTGGACAGCGACGACCGGGTGACGAGCGCTGTTTTGGCCCAGCCTGCTGATGAGCTGGTGGTGGTGCTGGCCGATGGTTACGGCCGTCGTTTGCGCGCCGAATGGCTGTTTGCACCGGAGCGGCCCAATCAGAAAGGGAAATCGCTGGTCTCCCGGCGGAGCGCGGTGGTGGGAACGGCCGTGTGGTCTTCGGAGCGCCGCTTGCAGGCCATCACCGCGGCGCGCTTCCTGCCGCTAGCCACGGACAAACTTCCCCTGGAAGATTCCACTAAGGCCCAACCCGTCGTCAAGTTGGCTAAAGATGAGCGGATTGCCGGTTTACTGGTGGAGTAGAGCGGTCGCAAAAAATCGAAAAATTATCAGTTGTTATGTTTTGGGGATATATTGCACGTTTGGTATGGTCGCAAAGTCCGCGTCTTGTGTCCATAAAACGGCGCCGTGGTGGCGGGCTGTAGCCAGGATCATACTGTCAGCTATGGGTATTTTGAACTGGTGAGAAAGCTTCGCGGCGTTGATCGCCAGAACGACATCCAACTCTACTACTTGGCCCTGCATCATGAAACTCACGGCCTGGAGAGCTTTGTCTTCACCTACTTGTTGCAAAACACGTTTGAACACTTCGTATAAGCTAACAGTAGGCACGAGTAATTCTGAGCCATTTTCAATACCGGGTGCAAAATTCGGCGTTTGGCGCGTCGGCGAAATACTCCAACCAACCAGAAGAATCTACAATGTTCACAGACGATCCTCTTCCCGATCGATAGTGGTATCAATGCCTTTTAGGAACCCGCGTGCCTTTTTAAGAGGCCAGACAGGAATAAGTTCGATCCGGTTTTGGTAAGGAATGACCTGAATCTTTTGACCCGGTTGAATATCCAGCGCTTCTCGAATGGCTTTGGGAATGACAACCTGGAATTTAGGGGAAACTGAAACTGTTTCGGTCATACGATTTCCTTATCGATAACAAAAACGTATTACGTCCGTAAATTGGGCATGGTTCATCGAGCAAAATATCATCTTTACAAATTTACGCGGCATTGTCATGCTGAGCGGAGTCTTCGGAGCGAAGCATCCCGCTCCCGCCAGAGGAGGGGGATGCTTCGGGGGACCTCAGCATGACGCGCTTTCTTGCCAAATTTGTAAAGCACATATCGCCTGGAATGAACCATGCCGTAAGTTGTAAAACGAAAGCTGAAATGTTGTAAGTTATAAGCTCAGGCACGCTTCGGCGGCCAGTTGGAAGAGATTCTGGCGTATGTCGGCGCGGGACTGCCAGCCGCGATTGTCCCACTCGTCGCCGGTCAGGTCGTCGCCGCCGTACAGAATCTGCCCGAAGAGGACGCCGCGCAGTTGGGCGACGGCGCAGAATGCGGCCGTTTCCATTTCTACAGTCAGACAGCCTGCGCGGTGCCGCCGGGCGACGATGGTTTTCGTTTCCCGGTATACGCCGTCTGTGGTCCAAGTCTTGCCCACGACGAAGGGGACGTGGTGGCGCGTGAGCGTGTTTTGGATGGCGGCCACGGCCGTTGCCGAAGCCACCGCCACGGCCGTTCCCGGTAAATAGTGGTACGATGTGCCCTCATCGCGCACAGCCGTATCCGGCACCACCACGTGGCCTAAAGCCAGCGTGCCGTCCAGTACGCCCGCGCCGCCGCAGGCGATAAACTTGCGGCAGCCCAGGGCGATAATTTCTTCCATAAAACCGGCCGCCATCGCCGAGCCTAGACCCGGATGCATCACCGCCAGGCGACGGCCGTCCACCTCCATCTCGTACACCGGGTTCGGCCCGATTTCGGAATAGAGCGTGTGGATGGGGCGCAAACGGCCGTCTTCCCGCAGCGCCGTAATCACGTCCTGAAAAAAGCAAAACACGCAATGTTCGGCAATGTCTATTGGGTTTAGCACCCGTTCCGGCTGAATCATCGCTTGCGGCGACGGGTCAAATTCCAGGATAGGCGCGGCTGCCAGCGCCACCAGAGGCGGCAGAGCAAAACGGCCGTCTGCGCCCGGCGGAAAATCGGCCACGCCGAGCAGCGCTTCCGGGTTGATTGGCCCGTAAATGTGCGGGAACTTCGTTCCGCTTTCGTAACAATCCTCGTAGACCACGCTGGCGTCCAGCCGGTCTTCATCCAGGCAGAGCAAAACCAGGCCGGATTGGCCGTGAAACAGGTTATTGGCGACGCCAAGCACTTGTTCCGGCGTGGAGCAGTGAATGAAGCCTTCGGCAGACAGACTGGGGGGAGAATAGGTGGCGGGGGAAACGGCCGTTTCCCATTCCATTCGTGTGGTAATGTGTAAAATCAGTTTCATGCTCAAATTATGAAGCGAACCCCGCAATCCTACAAATCTTTTCAACCCCGGTTGCCCGACATCGCCCATGAAGTATAATCACCGGTTGGTAAGACTTGATCAACCACTCATTACTGTACACTGATTACGGAGATTCCTATGCCTCGCCGAGCAGTTTTTCCTTTTACCGCCATCGTTGGGCAAGAACGCATGAAACGCGCCCTGATTTTGAATGCCGTCAGCCCGCAGATTGGCGGTGTATTGATTCGCGGCGAACGCGGCACGGCCAAATCCACCGCCGCCCGCGCCCTGGCCTATCTGCTGCCGGACATTACGGCCGTAGCCGACTGCCGCTTTGGCTGCAACCCCGAACGGCCCAACGAATGGTGCGACGACTGCCGCGTGCGCCACGCCGACGGCCAGCTAGAAACCATCACCCGCCGCACTCCTTTTGTGGATTTGCCTGTCAGCGCCACCGAAGACCGCGTCGTGGGCACGCTGGATATTGAGAAAGCGATCCAAAAAGGGGAAAAACATTTCGAGCCGGGCGTTCTCGCTTCGGCCAATCGCGGGCTGTTATACGTGGATGAGGTGAATTTGCTGGATGATCATGTCGTGGATTTGCTGCTGGACTCGGCGGCGATGGGCGTGAACGTGGTGGAGCGCGAAGGCATCAGCTTTACCCATCCGGCTAAGTTTATCCTGGTGGGCACGATGAACCCGGAAGAAGGGGATTTACGGCCGCAGCTGCTGGACCGGTTTGCCTTTTCCGTGCATATGTCCGGCCTGAACGACCCGGAACAGCGGGTGGCGATTATGGAACGGCGCATCGCTTTTGAAGTGGATCCCGATGGCTTTTACGACAAGTGGATGGAAAAAGAGCGGCAGTTGTCGGAGAAAATTGCGCGGGCCAAGAAACAGGTGAACAAGGTCTTGTACACCCGCCGCGACATGCTGTCTATCGCCGGGCTGACTTCTTCGCTGAAGGTGGACGGTCATCGCGCCGACCTGGTGATTTTGCGTGGGGCGCAGGCCCATGCAGCTCTTCAGGGGCGCACGCAAATTAGTGACGAAGATATTGTGCTGGCGGCTGAATTGGCGCTGCCGCATCGCATTAAGGGACGGCCGTTCCAGGAAACTGCCATGAGCGCCGCCGAACTTGAACAACGTCTGGAAGACGTGCAGACCGACCTGGGCATGGCCGAAGAGGGGGAACCCAGCGAAGAACAAAACGAAACGGCCGTCGAAAAAAAAAAGCCTTAGATTCTGAATCGGAACTGGATGATGGGGCCGACGTCGCCCAAACAGAAGCCGGCCCCCAGACTGTCCCCAAATCCGCTCAGGAGGGTGAGTGGTGGGAGGGCGGCCAAAAAATCAAGTCCAAAACTGAATTTACCGCTCGCCGGCTGGACACCCAGTTAGACCGCCTGACGCGCAGCCAGGCCGGCCGCCGCTCTGTCACCAAGACTGAACGTAAACGCGGCCGTTACATTCAATCCCGCCTACCGCAAAAAGACCGCGTGACCGACCTGGCCTTCGACGCCACCCTGCGCGCCGCCGCGCCCCATCAGCGTGAACGCGAGCGCGACGACGTAGCCCTGGCTTTGGAAAAACAAGACCTGCGCGAAAAAGTGCGCGTCCGTCGTTCCGCCAACCTCATCCTCTTCGTCGTGGATGCCAGTTGGAGCATGGCGGTGGCCGAACGCATGGAGGCCACCAAAGGGGCCATCATGTCCTTGCTAACAGACGCCTACCAGCGGCGTGACCGGGTGGGGCTGATCGTCTTCAACAAAAACGAGGCGCATCTGGTGCTGCCGCCAACCAATTCGGTGCAGTTGGCCCGACAGGCATTGGCCGACATCGCCGTCGGCGGCAAAACGCCGCTGTCGGCCGGGCTGCTGCTGGCCTATGAGGTGTTCCGCAAGGAATCTTACACCCACCCGGATGTGATGCCGTTGATGATTCTGCTGACCGATGGCGCGGGCAACGTGAGTCTATCGGACTTGCCGCCGCAGGAGGAAGCGCACCGCATTGCCACGCTGATCCGCGACACCAAGATTCGCTCGATGGTGATAAACATGGAACACGCCGCTTTCGACCAGGGATTGGCGCGGCTGCTGGCGCAGAAGCTAGACGGCCCCTGCCACGCGCTGGAAGATTTGCGCGCCGATACGTTGTATCAGGCAGTGTTAGAGGGGTTGGACTGAGGATTTCGGATGTCGGATGTTAGATTTCGGATTTCGGAGGCAAGATACATTCACTCCGAAATCCGAAATCCGAAATCCCAAATCCGAAATTTCTTGTTAGCGTCCAAAGTGCATGGGCATGATGATGTGGACAAAATCATTATCGCCCACCGGTTTGAGGACGCCCGGTTCCATGGGCGTGGTTGTTTCCAGGGCTACCTGCGGCGTGTCAATCACGTTCAATACGTCGGCCATGTATTTGACGTTAAAAGCGATTTCTACCCCGTCGCCGTCTACGCTGGCGTCTATTTGGGCCACGTTGTCGCCGGTTTCGTTGCTGGTGGCGGCAATAACGGCGTGTCCAGGGGTAATCTCGTCGCCCGGCTCCACCCGCACGCGGGCGGTGTGGCTGGATTCACGGGCGAAGATTTCGGCCGTCTTGCACGCTTTGCGGAAATCGGCCGTGCCCATCACGGTGCGGGTGGCGTGGCGTTTGGGGATGATGGGCGTGTAGTCGGGGAAGTTGCCGTCAATCAACTGCGAGACAATGACGATGCTGTCCAGGTCGAAAATGACCTGGTTGCGCCCTTCCGGCAGAGAGATGTAAATCGCCTCCGTGTCGTCGCTGGTGACGCGGGCGACTTCGTTGAGGGCGCGGGAGGGGATGATGATACTGGTGGGGCGTTCGACATGGCCGGGGATGTGGGCCGAGCGCACGGAGAGGCGGAAGCCGTCGGTGGCGGCCATCGTGACCTGACTTTCGTTGAATTTGGTGGAGACGCCGGTGAGGGTGGGGCGCGTGTCGTCCACAGCGGCGGCAAAGGCTACCTGGCCGATCATTTGCTTGAAGACGTCGGCTTCAACGCGGATGCGATGGTCGCGGTCTGGTTCGGGGACCAGGGGAAATTCCTGGGCATCTATGCCTTTGATATTGGCTTCGGTGCGGGCGCAGGAGATGTGCAAGGTCTGGGTCTTTTCGTTCAGGGCGAGATGGACTTGTTCCTGGGGCAGGGCGCTGACCAGGTCGTTGAGGGTGCGGGCGGGCACAGTGATAGCTCCTTCGTCTTCCACTTTGGCCCCAATCCAGCAGGTGATGACAATTTCCAGGTTGGTGGCGGAGAGTTTGAGACGGCCGTTATCCGTAGACAGCAGCACATTCGCCAGCACCGGCAGGGTAGAGCGCGTGCTCACCGCCCGCCCGACAATGCTAAACCCTTTGGCTAAATTTTCTTGCAAGCAGGAAATTTTCATGGCGCTTCTCCCGAAAAAGTTTTGTTGTAATACCCCGCATGTGGCGGTGAAGATAGTATAACAGACAAATGGGGAAATGGGAAGGGTTTTGGGTAATCGGTAATCAGTAATCAGTGTTCAGTGTTCAGTGGAGCGTTACTGAAAACTGGGTACTGGATACTGAACACTGTCTACTGGATACTTCCGTGCCGAATATGGTACAGCACAACGCTCAGGGCGACGTGGACGTTGAGGGATTGGCCTTTGCCATACATGGGCAGGAAAACGGCCGTATCGCAAGCCGCCAATGTCGCTTTGGTAATGCCGTGGTCTTCGTGGCCGACGACCAGGCAGGTCTTTTGTGGGTAGGCAAAGTCGTAATAGGGAACGGCCGTATCCGACAACTCCACCGCCACCATGTGGTAGCCTTCGGCTTTCAAATCGGCGATGGCTTTCAGCGTGTCTTTCTCGTAGCGCCAGGGCATACTCAGGCTTTTGTAGCGGCCTACTTTTTCGATGGTGGGGTTGGGCGGCGTGGGCGTAATGCCCGCCAGCACAAGCTGGGAAACGCCGGCGCCGTCGGCGGCGCGAAAGATGGAACCGACATTGGCCGGATATTCGATGCTTTGCAGCAAAACGGCCAGATCATGGGTCAGGGGATGGGCGCGTTTGTAATCGCGCAAGAAGCGTTTGAGGTCAGTGCCGATAAGTGGTTTCATAAGGCAATTGTAGTATAAAGTTGGGAAAAATTAAGCAAAGGACCTGATCAACATGAAAGATGGTCGGCAATCTTCGACAGCTTCGCCTATTTTGTCGGAAACAGGCAGGCGATTGGGTACGGCCGTTCTTTTTGTAGTTACGCTGGGCGTGGTGGCTCCCATCGTCTGGCTGGCAATCTGGTTTTTGTTTATGTCGTTGGCCCGCAATGAAAGTACGCTGATGGTTTTGGGGTATGCCCAGATTGGCTTGCTGCCCATCAGCGTGATGTGGGGCATTGGGCTGGGGGTGGTCTTGGGTCTTATTCAACGCGGCAAAGCCAGCAAACGCTGGTTGGTTGGTGCGGCCGTTATCGTGTTGAGCGCGGTAGTGATAAACGGGGTTTTGTGGTTGTTGCTGTGGTAAGCGGCGGCAGGTCGCCCGCTTGCCGGCTGCCGGATGGGTTCATGGTCCATCAGGGCATTCGCCCTTTTAAAGTGCTGCATTCCTGAGTATAATCGTGCCCAATTCGAAGATCATTTGGACCCTAAAGGTTTGTATACGCGCAAAGGTCATCATCTGACATTTTTGTCACCTTGTCAGGTATAAAACCCGCAGGGTCTTCCAGGCATCGGGAGTTACTGTATGAATAAAGTGTTTAGTTTTGCGGCTGGCGCCATTTGTGGCGCATTGGTGGGTGGGGTGTTGGTTCTATTGTTTACGCCAGCTTCCGGCGAAGATTTGCTGCAAGCAGCCAATGATCGCTGGCAGTCGGCTTTGAATGAAGGGCGGCAGGCCATGGAAGAGCGCCGCCAGGAGTTGGAAGGCCAGTTTAAGAATATGACGGCCGTTCAGTAAAATTAAAGAGTTGACAGGTTTCCTCAAACCTCTCAGCTCTTTACGGTTCCAATTTCAGCCAATAGTTGGCCGATTGTTCGATGAAAGGGGTGAGCGGGGTGATAGCCAGTATCCCGCCCCCTTTGCCAATTTCCAGTTCCCAGCGGCCCTGATTGAGTTCATTCAACGGCAGTCGGGTGACGCTGGGAATGGGGCCGCCCTCTATCAACTGCACGACCCACTGTTGGGGAAGCTGCCAGCCAGTTTGCAGAAAACCTTCAGCCTGCCACTCTGGGCTGCTGCTCTCGGCATCGTTCAGGTAATCCAATTCTGGCACGCTGATGTCATCCAGGGCAAACCCACGACCGGGAACGGCGGAATCGGTGAGTACCTCAAAGCGCAGCCACACCTGCTGCCCCACGTAGCGGTTTAAAGAAATCTGCTCCTTCACCCAGCCGTCGCGCTGGTCGCGGGCGTCGGCGGAACGGCCGCTAAACGCCGGGCCATATTCGCCGGACGTGGCATGATTGGGCACGAGCAGTTCCCAACTTTGTCCTCTGTCGCTGGAAATGGACAGGTAGGCGAAGTCGTATTCTTCTTCCAGGTCGTACCAGGTGGCAAAATTAAGGCTGGCGCTGGAAAGGGCGCTGAGGTCGAAGACGGCCGTTAGCCGGGCGTTGCTATCATCCTGGGCGGGGGCGTACCACATTTGTTCGCCGCTGCGCGGGGCGCTGTCTATCAGGTCGGCGGTAGAGTCGCCGGCAAAGGTCAGGGTGACGGGGCCGCGTAGGTTCAATTCGACGTAGTGGGTGGCAAACTGGCCTAGCTCATCGGTGGTTTCTTGTGGCAGTTGTTTGATACGCCATTGGTAAGACGGCCGTCCCAGGTCTAGGTTCTGGTAATTGTAACGTGGTCCGGCGGCCGGGCTGTCCAGAAAATTGGCGGCGACCCAATCGGCCGTAAAATCGGTCAGGCTGCGGTCGGGTGCGTGGCCGCGCAAAATGGCCGACACGGCCGCCAGGCCGTTGGCCGGATGGCGCGACAATTCTTGCACGGCCGTTTCGCCCAACTGTTCCCATAGATAAACCATATAGAGATAGGCGGCGCTGTAGTGGGCGTCCACATAGTCGGCGTCGTAATCCCAGGTGTTCAGGCGTGTGTGTGGGCGGCGCGTGTAGTCCAGCGCGGTCGCCGTGTCGAAGCCCAGATAGATTTCGGCAAGCTGCGACAGGCCCTCGTTGAGCCAGGTGTCTTCGTTGGGGTCCAGGTACCACTGGATGAGGTGCTGTATCTCATGGACCAGCGTCCCGTAATACAAATCTTCGCCCAAATCCAGGTTGCCCATGACCAGATAAACCATCTCTTGTTGGTTGGATTCGGCGTAGAGGCTGCGCGGATATTGGTTGACGCTGCTGAAATAGCCCAATTCGCTGCTTGTGTTGGTTCCGGCCAGATGCAGCACAGTGAAATGGGGGTCGTTATCTATGCCCGGCTGCCATTCCTGGCCGAATAAGGTGACCAGACGTGGATAATATTCTGTTTCCAGCCGATCAGCGGCCGTCTGAACCTCTCTTTGATTGAATCTCAGGCTGTCTTCTACCCAGAAATAGGTGTGTTCGGTTATGCCAAGCAGAGTGGCCTGGATACGGCCGTTGTCGGTGAAAAAGGTTTGCCGGTCGCCCAGGCGATAAACCGGCGCAGTTGTGGTCCGTTCGTTGGCTTTGTTGTTGGATAGGCGTTGGCTGCTTTCAAAATAGTCGTGGGGTGGGTAGTTGGTCTCCAGCAGCGTCTGCAAATCCAGCCAGCCGCGAGGTGGTATCTGGTCCTGACGAATGGCGTCGGGCGGCAAGATGAACGGCGTGGGGGAAGGCTGGCTGGTTGGTTCGCTGGCCGGTTGGTTGGTTGGTTCGGGGGTTGGTTGGTTGGTTGGTTGGTTGGTTGGCCGGGTGGGGGATGGGCTGGTTGGCGTGGTGGTGGGCGGGATAAGGGCAACGGCCGTACCAGCCTCCTGGTTCACCTGCTGATCATAGCGCAGCCAGACAATCGCGCCCGCGCCCAAAATGCCCGTCGTGCACACGGCCATGATCGCCAAAACCAGGCAGCCGCCGAGCAGGAGCCAGAAAGTATTATTGGTTGGTTGGTTGCTTGGTCGCATAAGCTCGTGAAAATAGCCAATTGTCAGCAGCTAACAACTACCAACTAACGACTATCAACTATTTCTCCGGAATGATGGCAAACTGATACGGCGCTGTTTGCCTGGTGACGGGCGTGCTGCCTGACACTATAAGGATAGCTTCGCTGTGGTTTCTGTCCATAGGAAATAACCACTGGGCGCGTTGATTCTCATCCAGCGGTAAGCGTTCGATTTGCACGCCGTCGAAGCCAATCAGGATGCGCTGCACGATGAAGGATTGGGGCAGGGTGTTGGTCAGACGCAGCATACCGGTTTCTGTCCATTGGCCTGGCTGTTCGGCGTCGTCCAGGTAGCCTAACTCAGGGATGGCGATATCGTCTACCAGGAAGCCCTGGCCGGTGAGCGCGCCATCGGTGATGGTATGGAAACGCAGCCGGATTTCTTGCCCGGCAAAGGGGGTGAGGTCGGCCGTTTCTTGCTGCCAGACTGGTTTATCGCCGCCGCCGCTGATGCCGGTGTAGCCGGGGCCGAGGCTGTTGCCCTGGGGGTTGTCCGTGGTAGTGGAATTGGTGGCCAGAAGCTGCCAGGTACGGCCGTCATCCACCGACGCCGCTACGTAAGCATAATCCCAACCTGCCTCAATGTCGTACCAGGTCCAGAAGGTCAGCGTGGCCTGATCCAGCCCGGTCAGGTCGAAGGCGCGGGTCAGCGTCATTTCCGATTCGTCGGCCGGTAGGCTGGCGTAGACATAATCGCCGCTGTAAGGGGCGGCGTCTACCAGTTTCACCTGCTGCGTGCCGGTAAACACCACCGTCACCGGGTCTGGGCTGCTGATGTTAAAGTAATCGGTCCCGTATTGGTGTACGGTGTCGCTGTGGGTTTGTGCCACTGGCATTTCGCCAAATTTCTGTGGGTTCATTGCGCCAAAGGTGATGGAGTTGTACTGGTAAACGCCTTCACCGCGCCCCAGGCTGTGCAGCACGTTGGCGACGGCCCAATCGGCAAACAGATCGTCGAAGGTGAAGCTGGTGTCGAGGGTTTGCAGCACGGCCGTAATCCCGGCCGGTCCGCTGGCTGGCTGCTGCACCAACGCCTGCGTCGCCGCCGCGCCAAATCGGTCCAGGAAATAAGCGGCAAAATAAAAGGCGTTGGCGTAATGCGCCCCAATTTGCTCTGGGTCGTGGCTGAGGGTGGTCAGTTGGGTGTCGGTTTTATAGATGAAGTCGGCGGCCCGGTTGACGGTAAAGCCGTTGACGTGGGCGGATAGTTCGGCCAGGCCCTCGTTTAGCCAGCCTTCTTCATTGGGGTCTATATGCCATTGGATGAGGTGTTGCAGTTCGTGGGCGATGGCGTGGTAATAGTTGTCGCTGCCCAGGCGGGCGTCTTTCAGGCTGACATAGAGCAGTTCGCGCTGGTTGGAGTAGGGGTTGACGGCCGTTACCACCTCATCGCCTGACCAAAAATAGGCCACGCCGATGTTGCTGATTTCTTTCAAGTGTAAAATGTTTAGCCGGTTGTCGCCATCTACGCCCGGCTGCCATTCTGTGCCAAAGAAGGCGCGGCTGGTAGGCAAAATCTCGTTTTCCAGGCGGGTGGCAGCGGCGGCCACGTCGGCCGGTTTCAGATTCAGCCCGGTTTCGGCCCACAGGTTCAGGGCGTCGGAGCGGTAAACCAGTTCGGCCTGAATTTGTTTGGTTTGGTTAACGGCCGTATCCTTCACCCAAAACGGCGCTGCATCACCCACCTGGTAGGGGGTGGCGGCGATTTGGGCCACGTTCGGGGTGCTGCTGCCCTGGAAGCGATTGCTCAGGTCGGTCATGTCACGGGGTGGAGCGGCGGCGGTGGCGACGGCCGTCAGGCTTTCATAAGCGCTGGCTGGTGGCGGTGTGGTGATGGGAGTGGGGATGGGCTGCTGCACCAGACCACAGGCGGGAGAGCAGCAGGATGAGGGGAAACGGCCGTGAGCCACAATCACCAACCGGAAAAATTTACAAGCTGCTGTGAGACAAGGCATGACTTATTCTACAAAGGGTATATTCTCCCCAGGCGAACGAGATTCCCCTGCTTTCTTTGCAGGGCCAGGCGCGATTGATTATCGGGTAAGGCAGGGGAGCTGGCGGATGGCGCTGATTCTGGCGGGATCCGCCAGGTTTATTCACATCGAACCAATGGCGGTGCAAGACAATTATGAAATATGCCCACATTGTCGGTTGGGGCTGCTATCTGCCCGACCGCATTATGACCAACGACGAAATCGGCCTGATCGTAGATACCACAGATGACTGGATTCACGCCCGTACCGGCATTCGTCAACGGCACATCGCCGGTGAAGCGGAAACCACATCCACGCTGGCCTTTGAAGCGGCCGCCCGCGCCCTGGTGGTCGCCGATCTGCACCCTTCGCAGGTAGATTTGATCATCGTCGCCACCTCCACGCCGGAGCACATGTTCCCCTCGACAGCCTGCCTGGTGCAAGATTACCTGGGCGCGACGCGGGCGGGGGCGTTTGATCTGGGCGCGGCCTGCTCTGGTTTTGTCTATGGCCTGGAAATGGCAGCGCAGGCCATCGCCACTGGTTCGGTGCGTAATGCCATTGTGATTGGCGCGGAAACCATGTCGCGGGTGTTGGACTGGCAGGACCGTTCGACTTGCATTTTGTTTGGCGATGGGGCGGGGGCGGTGGTGCTGAAAGGTTCGACCATACCCGGCGGTGTGCTGGCTTCCACCTTGCGCTCTGATGGTTCCGGCGGCGATCTGCTTAGTTTACCGGCCCTGTACCACAACCCTGTGCCGCAGTTGGGGTCGGATTTTTATCACAACGGCCACCAGAAAAATACAATTGATATGCATGGCCGCCAGGTTTTCCGTTTTGCCACCCAGGTCATCGCCTCGTCGGTCAAAGAGGTGCTGCGCAAAGCTGATCTGAGCATAGACGACGTGGCCCTGATTGTGCCTCATCAGGCTAACGTGCGGATCATCGAAACGTCGGCCAAACGGCTGAAAATCCCCTACGAAAAGTTTTATGTAAATGTAGGCCAAACCGGCAACACCTCCGCCGCCTCGATTCCTATCGCTCTCTGCCAGGCGGTGAACGAAGGACGGCTGCGGCCAAACGATAACGTGGTGTTTGTCGGTTTTGGCGGTGGACTCACCTGGGGGGCCAACGTGCTAAAGTGGGACGTCACGCCGCCACAAGTGCGCCGGTTGGATCGGGAATGGAAACGGGCCAGGTACATCGTCGCCCGTGGCCGGTCACGGCTGAAGCGTTGGCGGCGCAAGGTGGCGGCCTTTCTGGGCGGTTCGCCCACGCCCGATGCGCGGTTGCGGGACGTCGCCAGGAGAAAGATAGGAAACGAAGAACGGCGAAAGATAATGACGCATAAAGGTCGTCTGGCGGGTGGGGACGTGTTAATATGGACGCATGAACAATCCGACGCAACCACCAACATTTTGGCGTAATCAATGGCCCTGGTTGGTCCTGGGCGGACTGCTGACGATGGCGGGCTTTTTGCTCTGTCTGGCGCCGGAGGAGGCGACGTTGGGGCAGGGTATCCGGATCGTGTACGTCCACGTGGCCCTCACCTGGACGGGCATGGCCGGTTTTGTGATTGCCGGGCTGTTGGGGCTGCTGACGCTGCTCAGCGGTAGGCAGCGGTTTGCCGCCTGGATGCAGACATTGGGCTGGGTGGCTTTTGGCTTTTACGCCGCCGGTATTGCCATGAGCGCCTGGGCGTCTAAGGTGAATTGGGGCAATGTGTTCTGGCAGGAACCGCGGATGGCCGCTGCTTTTAACGGCCTGGCGGTGGCGGTGGTTGTGTTGGCGGCTAATGTCTGGATTCCCTGGGCGCGGCTGCGGGGGCTGCTGCACGTGATCTTGCCGCTGATTATCTTCTGGCTGACTTACAGCGCGCCTTTGCTGCTGCATCCGCGCAACCCCATTTCCACCTCCGATTCCTGGGGCATTCAAGCTGGCTTTTGCCGGTATGTTTTTGTTAACCGCCGGGTTGGCGGCCTGGGTGGTGTGGCAGGTGGGCAAGAAGTCAAAAGGGCGAATAGACTAAATTGCTTTAGCGATGTGCTGCACGATGGTTTCTTCGTTGGCGATACCCTGGATGTGAACACGGCCGTTAATCGCCAGGTGCGGGTAGGCAAATACCGAATATTTCCAGGCCGCCTGGGGGAACATGTCGCCCATGATCAGGTAAGCGCGGATGTGAGGGCTGAAGGCAGCCATGTTGAAAACGGGTTGGGCCATGAGGGGACCGCTTTCATTGTTTACGGCCGTAATCAATTCCAGGTTCACTTCTGTTTTTAGCCCATGCAGCTGCACCCGCGTTTTGGCCTCCAGGCCACTGCCGCGAAAAGCCACCGCCTGTATGGCCGTAACAAACGACGTCATCTGGTAGCCGGCGGGCAGCCCCACCAGGCGCACGCCCACATCTTCATACTCGTCCGGTGTGCCACGCATCACCCCCATGACTGGCCAGTAGGGATAGTTAATGCGCTGCGGCAGCATTTGAAAGGAAATATTGGCGAAACGGTCGGCCAGGGCGCGGCAAAGCTGCCCGGCTTCTCTTTCCCGTTGGCTGGCATTTTCATCCCCCCAAACGATGAGGTGCAAAGGCTCTGGCAAGTGTTCGATAAAAGAGGGGAGCTGCGCCCACGTCTCGGCATCGAAAATGTGTTGTTTGTCGTTCATAACCTTTAGCCTCAACTCCGCTGAATCATTAGCCAGACAAAGCAAGCAAAACAGCCGTGCTTACCGGACTCGTCTCCCGCCACCATCAACTCAAAGAATCGCTCGCCTCTTCCGGCGAAGCGTACAACGTGTCCAGGTGGGCGTGTACCTGCACTTGTTTCTCTCTGGGGTAGATAACCGCCGGATACCAGCCATGTTTGGCGATAGACGGCCGTACCGCGCCAGATAACCCCGCGTTTTTTTTCCGGGGGAACTGCCAGATCACCCAGCCATCTAGCTGGTGAAAAGTTAATGTCGTTGGCTGCGAAGTAGACAAAGTGACATTGGCGACGATGGTTTCTTCAGCGTGCATAATCCCTCCTTGATTGGATGACCGCGTTTAAACCAACAAATGATCACCGGCTAAAATTGCCACAACTGTAGCGGTATCATTCAAGTTTTCCAAGAGGTAATCTGGTTTGTACTGCGCCAGAGTGGCGGCGGCGTGCCAACCACTGGCTACGGCAACGGCCGTTGCCTTTCCGGCCCGCGCACACAAAATATCGGCCGGCGTATCACCGACAATGATCGTACTTTCGCCGGTGAAACCCTCGCCCGTTAAGCCGCTGGCCCGCTGCATGGCGATCTCCGGCAGTTGATTGCGGTCCATATGGTCCGAGCCATAGGCCCCGATGCGGAATTGGTTCGTTTCCAGCCCGGCGGCGCTCAGCTTAAGCGGCGCCGTGCTGACGATATTACCTGTCAGCAGCCCCAAGACCATGTCATCGCGCTGGTTTAGGGCGGCCAACAGTTCCGGCACGCCCAGGCAGGGTTGAATGCCTTTGTCGGGAAAGGTCTCCCGCGCCTGGGCGGTCATCACATCATAAATCATCGGCAGTTTGCTTTGAATATCGGCGGCTGAAAATCCGGCCGCTTGCAGCAAATCGGTGATGATGCGCGCATCCGTTTTGCCGTCCATGCGGTAGTTTTCGATGGGGCCGGCCGTGCCACATACTTGCTCCAGGGCATAGGTCATCGCGGCGCGGCCAGCGCCATTGCTGCGAATCAGCGTGCCATCAATGTCGAACAGGATTAAGCGCTTCATCGGGCCAACAGTCGTTCGATTGCCGGCCAGAACGGGCCGACGGGTGTGGTGCGCGGCAGCATGGGCGGTCCCACCGGCACGCCCCGCTCCGCCAAAATGGCCTTAATCCAGCCAAGTCGCTGCCCATTCGGCGTCAGCGCCAAAATCTGTCGGATAATGGCTTGCTGCCGCTGCGCCTCGGCCAGGTCCCCGGCGGCAAACGCTTCGGTCAGGGCCACGAAAGGTTCGGGAACGGCCGTACTCAATCCGCTCAGCAGCCCATCCATGCCCAGCGCCAGCAACCCCAGGGCGATGGTTTCGTTGCCTGCCAGGGCCACCACAACGTCCGGTCGGGCGTCTAGCAGGCTGCGAATTTGCCCGGCGTCGGCGCGGCTGGACTTCATGCCTGCCAGGTTGGGCAGGGTGTCGGCCAATTTGCCCAGCAGCGCCGGGCTGATACCGTTGACGGCCAACTGCGGGATGTCGTAGAGAATGAGCGGTGTATTGGGCGCGGCGGCGCTGATCTGTTGAAAATACAGCGCCAGGCTGCCATCGTCCATGCCATAAAAATAAGGCGTCATCGCGGCGATGGCATCCGCGCCGATCTCTTCGGCGTGGCGGGCCAGGGTGATGGCGTGGTCGGTGCGCAGTGCGCCAACGTGGACCAGCACCGGCACACGGCCGTCTACCGCATCTATGACGGCCGTATGCAGCTTTTGCCGCTCGGCCAGGTCCAGGGCAATGCCTTCGCCGGTGCTGCCCCCGGCAAACAACCCTTTCACCCCTACACCCACACCCGCGCCAACGCCCCGTTCAATCAGAAAGTCTACCAGGGCGGGGATAACGGCCGTGTTCACCGAATAGCCATCATTGCCAATGGGCGTCGCCATCGCCGGCGTTACGCCGTGTATCAACCTGCTCTTCAATCGTGCAATTTTCGTCTTCACTTTGCCATTCTCCGTTCCCCGATCTTGGTTTATACCCTGGCCCGCAGTGGCAGGTGCATCTGCTCCGCTTTGGTCAGCGATTTTTCAAAAATTTGCATCCCTTCGCCCACCATCGCCTGGGGAATGTTCAGCGCCGGGGTCAGGCGGATGGCGTTGCGGCCACAGGGGATCAGCAGCAGCCCTTCTTCAAACGCATCCTGAATGATGGTGTTGCGCAGGGCCACAGCCCGCGTTTTGTTTTGCTGCTCTTCGATAAATTCGACGCCGATCATCAGGCCGCGCCCGCGCACTTCGCCGATGCTGGGGTGGCGTTCTTGCATTTCGCGTAGGGATTGCATAATCCAGTCACCCGTGGCGGCAGCCTGGGCCAGCAGCCCTTCTTGCTCGATCACGTTCAGCGTCGCCAGGGCGGCGGTGGCGGCGACCGGGTTACCGCCAAAAGTGCTGCCGTGCGAACCCGGCCGCCAGATCATGTGTTCTTTGCGGGCGATGATACCGCCAATGGGCAGCCCGCTGCCCACGCCTTTGGCGAAGCAGACCACGTCGGGCTGCACATCTTCGTGTTCAATGGCCCACCAACGGCCGGTGCGCCCGGCGCCGCTTTGAATTTCATCCACGATCAGCATGATGCCGTATTCATCGCAGATAGTTCGCAAGCGGCGCATAAAGCCGGACGAGGGCACAATATAGCCGCCTTCGCCCTGGATAGGTTCGATCAAAATGCCGGCAATGTCTTCTGGTTCTAACAGGCTGTGGAAGACGTGTTCTTCCAGGTAGTCTAGTATGGCGTCGCCGGCGTTCTGGCCGTCTTGGGCGGACAGCAGCGGGCGGTAGTCGTTGGGGTAGGGCAGGTGATGGACGTAGACGCCGGGTTTGTAGTTTTCGCGCTGCACCGCTTTGCTGGCGGTGAAGGAAAGGGAGCCGAGGGTACGGCCGTGAAATGCCCCTAAGAAGCCGATAAACTTGGAACGGCCGGTCTTGTACATCGCCAGCTTAATGGCCGATTCAACCGCTTCGGTGCCGGAATTTGCCAGGTAAACGATGCTGTCGGGCATGGGGGCGATCTGTTGCAGCTTTTCGGCCAGGTCTACGGCCTGGGGGTAGAAAAAATCGCTCAGGCAGATGTGCCAGAATTTGTCTACCTGCTCGTGGACCGCCTGGGCGACGGCCGGATGGCGGTGGCCGACGTTGAGAACGGCGACCCCGGCCATAAAATCTATGTAGCGACGGCCGTCTACATCCCACACTTCAGAACCCTGGGCGCGATCTACCACCAGGGCGTATTCGCGGGTATAAGATGGCGACAAACTCGCCAGATCACGTTGAATGATGGCCTGCCCTTTGGGTCCGGCCCCGTTTAAACTGAACTTCATGACCATGACTTGACTCCTTAGAAATGACTTAACGCAGAGATACAGAGGCGCAGAGGTGGGACTCTGCTCTCCGCTGATTGACGATGTTCGGTTGGCTCTGCTACTCCGGTTCAATGGTAAATTGGAGGGGATACCCTTCCAGGTTGGCGGCAAATTGGGCTTTGCCCACCCGTTTTTGCGCCTCGGCAAGCGGCAAAGTTGCCACGTAGGCTATGCCGGCGGTGTGGGCCACAAAAGTAACGTGTTCAGCTTCCATCGAGGTGAGTTGGAAGATTTTTTGCAGGATGAGAACGACAAACTCGTAAGGCGTTACCTCGTCATTGTGGATGAGGACGCGGTAGGGTGGTTCCAATGCTTCGGCCTGTTCGGTCTCTTCGTAGATGTCCGGGGAGATCAGGGTTTGTGCTGCCATGTCTGGATTATAGAGAGTGGACCACGGGCGCGCAATAGTTCGGCGGTGGGGGACAGCACAATCGCATCATTGCTTGATGCGACATTGGAACGTGCCCTGATTTAGGAGCTTTGCCCCACAATGGCACGGCTTGGGGGTTGTTGTGGGTTGTGGGTCTGTCTGATTTCAGGCGGAAACGAGGGTGATTTCGGTGATTTCTGGCGGGCAGTTTAAGCGGATTGGCTCGTTGGTGACGCCGATACCCCGGTTGGTGTAGAGCCACATCTCCTGCACGCGGAACAGGCCCATGTCGTATTTGCGTCCCAGGTGGGGCAAAATGAGCGCTCCGCCCAGGCGCGGGAAACGCACCTGCCCGCCGTGCGAATGGCCGGACAACTGCAAAGCAATTTGCGGATACCGGGCGTATTCGTCGGCCAGGTCTGGTTCGTGCAGCAGCAGCACCACTGGCGCGTCGGCTGGCGCGCCAGCCAGAGCGGCGGCGATGTCGGGTTGCCCCGCCCAACCATCATCCAGGCCGGCCAGGTATAAGTGGCCCCCGCCCTGGCTGATGGGCACGCCCTGGTTGATCAGGTAAGGCAGCCGGGCCTCGTCGAAGCCTTTTTTAACGATGTTGACGTCGGTCCATAGGTCGTGGTTGCCCATGACGGCAAAGACGCCGTGTCTGGCATCCAGCCCAGCCAGGATGGGGGCCAGGTCAAAAATGGCGTCTACTTCGTGCCAGACATAGTCGCCGGTCAGCACCGTCAGGTCTGGTTGTAGGCTGTTGGTCAGGGCCACCGCTTCGCGCACAAAATCGGGTTGGGTGAAGGGGTAGAGGTGGAAATCGCTTAATAAGGCCAGGCGGAAACCTTCCAGTGATGGAGCCAGTCCTTTGATGGGCAGGGTCTGGCGCTCGATGACCAACTGCCTGGATTCGTCGCTGCGGGTGATGTGGAAACCGGCAGCCGCGACTGCGCCGCCCACAGCCAGTGTCCCGGCGGCCAGAAATTTACGTCGGCTCATGAGGTTGTCATATCCTTGTTTGGCAAACACGCAGATTGTTTCAGAGAACGGCCGTCAGGCAGCGCTCTCGGCCTCCGTAGTTAGTTTTTTTGCTTTTATGCGTTCGCGGATGACGACCACCAGAATCAAGGTGGTGATAAACAAAGCAGCGATGATGACACGCTGGACGCCAGGGGGCAGTTTGTGTAACAGGGCAAAATTGAGGCGCGATTCCTGGGGAACGGCCGTTTCCAATTCTGTATCATTGTCGCTTGATTCGCTCATGGCAACTCCTCCACATCCGATTCAGGGTCTAAACGTCTGATGATACCACCGGCCTGTCTAAAAGTTCAACTTCTCCAGAGAAGTTGAACTTTTAGACAGGCCAATTCGGGGCAATGAGGGTTTTGTCAATATCGGCCACGCGGGCGCAGCCGCAGAGTCCCATCGCCAGGTCAATCTCAAAGCGCAAAATATCCAATACCCGTTCCACGCCGCGCTGGCCGTCGTAGGCCAGCCCCCATAGCACCGGCCGCCCTACGGCCACCGCTTTCGCCCCCAAAGCCAGCGCCTTGATCACGTCCGTGCCCCGGCGAATGCCGCCATCTAAGAGAACCAGCAGGCGGTCGCCAACGGCCGTTACAATTTCTGGCAACGCTTCAATCGTCGCCGGAGCGGTATCCAGTTGCCGCCCGCCGTGGTTCGAGACAAAAA
Source organism: Candidatus Leptovillus gracilis (assembly GCA_016716065.1). NCBI lineage: Bacteria > Bacillati > Chloroflexota > Ardenticatenia > Promineifilales (SeqCode) > Promineifilaceae (SeqCode) > Candidatus Leptovillus > Candidatus Leptovillus gracilis. Next base: position 791,602 of record JADJXA010000002.1, read on the forward strand.
TGCCGGCTACGCCATAATCCAACGCCTGCCGCGCATCCGCCGGATGCACCACCCCCTTCAAAAACACCGGCAGTTTGCTCGTAGCGCACAACCATTCCACATCCTGCCACGACAGTGACTGGTCGAACAGCGAAGTCACGTAAGCCGCCAGGCCGGAATCTTGCACATCTTGCGGAAACTGCTCCTGGCCGGCCGGCATCAGATTCTTCACCGACAGACCCGGCGGCAATTGGAAACGGTTGCGTACGTCTCGTTCGCGGCGGCCCCAGATTTGCGCGTCCACCGTCAGCACCAACGCCGAGCAGCCGGCCGCCTCGGCCCGCCGAATCAGGCCGACCGTCGCGCCGCGATCTTTATAGACGTACAACTGGAACCAGACCGGTCCCTGCGCCGCGGCCAGCACGTCTTCGATGGAGGTCGTGGAGAGGGTGCTGAGGATCATGGTGGTCCCAGGCCGCGCCGGCCGCTTTCACCGTGGCAATCTCGCCTTCTGGATGCGCCATGCGATGAAAAGCGGTCGGCGCTATCATCACCGGCATGGCCATCTTTTCGCCTAACAGCGTCACCGACGTATCGCGCCGGCTTATGTCTTTCAGGACACGGTAATAGAGCCTGATGCGGTCGAAGGCGGCGTGGTTTTCGTGCAGGGTGATTTCGTCATGGGCGCCGCTGGCGTAATAATCGTAGGCCATCTGCGGCAGCTTTTCCCGCGCCAGTTGCTCAAATTCATCGATGTTGATCGGATCCAAAGTTTCCTCTCCTTGAAAATAGTCCACGATACCGGCCGATAGAAAATTTGTGGGCCGTGTCTCTGCGGTTGGCCGTTCACGGATCGCCCAGATCAAACTTCCTGCAAATCATCGCGCACGGGTTCGCATGCGCAAACCAAGGCGATAGGCGGCTGAAGCAATGGCATGGCTGGTAACCGGACCGGCGACCATCAGCAGCACAATCAACAACAACCCCTTGCCCCACCCCAATGGCGTCCAGGCTACCGCGGCAATCAGCAGCAGCACCACGCCAAACACCCCCACCTTGCCGGTGGCGTGCAGCCTGGTATAGACATCCGGCAGGCGGATATAACCGATAATACCGACCACCGAAAAAAACGTACCCACGACGATGGCCAGAATGGCGTAATCAATTGTAATACAGTTTCCATTGTCCGTTTACGACCTCAGAATATCTGTTCGTCGGCGACGAATTTAGCCAGAGCCATCGTGCCGATAAAACCTAACGCGGCCAGCCCAATAGCCACATCAATGTAAATGCTGTCGCGGTTAATCAGCGCCAATAAGACCAGAATGGCCAAGAATAGTGTACCACCAGGTCTACAGCGATCAAGCGGTCCACCACGTTTTCACCGCGCCAGACGCGCCAGACGGCCAGGGCAATCAGCACGATGTGGATGAGCAGCGAGAGGTAAACGCTTAATAATAAGATGTTTGTCAGCATCATTGCCTTTGGGTCCTATGGGAAAATCTTGTCTAGAAGATCTTTGCGCTGTTTTTGGGCAGCGGACACGGCCGTTTCCGCCTGCGACACGTCTAACGCATGGGTGTACATCACGCCATTGTCGTCAATTTCCACTACCATCTCCCCCGGCGTCAGGGTGATGGCATGGGCGCTGAGGGCTGTGCCCAATTCAGTCCGGCAGCCAGATGGGATGGCGATGATGCCTTGTTGGATGGGCAGTTTGGGGTCCAGTACGATGCGCGCTACCTGTACGCCGCTAACCAGCAACTCCCAGGCCAGCACCAGGACGTATTGTGCCAGGGCGGTAACGGCCGTTAGCCCGCGCATCCCCTCTCTATCCTGGCCGCGCAGCCGCAGCAACAACACAACCCCCACTGCCAATAACCCACCCACCAGCACGTTACTCAACTGGTATCTGGACGTTAAAGTCAGGTAGACGATTGTCAAAAACAAAACAGTGCGTCCCAAATAAGCCATCGTTAACCTCCCAATACGGCGCGAATGTAGATGGACGGATCGGCGATTGCCGCGCTGGCGGCCTGGGCTACGGCCACCAGTGGTTCAGCCCACACACCCAAGATGACGATCATGGTTAGCAGCAGCGCCGGGGCGATGAGCCGGTCGCCGGTGGGTTTGGTGGTAATGCCTTCTGCCGGGGCGAGCCACCAGATGCGCTGGAAGGCGCGCATGGTGTACACCAGGGTAAACATACTGGTGAGACCAATCAGCAGCAGGGTCCACATGCCTTCGGCGGCAATGCCGCTGGTGAACAGCAGGGCTTTGCTTACAAAGCCGTTGGTGGGGGGGATGCCAGCCAGGGCCAGGCTGCCCATAAAGAAGAGGATGCCGGCAGCGGGTAACGGCCGTCCGACCCCCGTCACCACGGCAAAAGCGGCCGATTTTACCGACGCCCGGCTGGCGACATAGCCGGCCAGCATCAGCATGGCTGCTTTAATCAGGCTGTGGTTGAAGGCAAAGACGATGGCCGCCGCTATGGATAAGTTGGTTCCCCAACCAATGCCCACCAGGATGAAACCGACCTGGGCCAGGGTGGAGTAGGCCAACATACGTTTGACGTTGTGGGTCCCCAACGCCGAAAGGCCGCCAAATATCACCCCGACCACGCCGGCCACCAGCAGTACGGCCTGAATGAGCGGCGCCTGGGCCACAAACAGCAGGGTGGTCATGCGCAAGAAGCCATAAACGCCCAGTTTCACCACCACCGATGATAACATGGCGCTGACGGCCGTTGGCGCAGCGGTGTGGAAATCGGGCTGCCAGAAGTGGAAGGGAAACACGGCGCTTTTGATCATGAAGGCAGCCAACAGAAAGGCGATGCCTGGCCACAGCAGCGGTCGGCCGCTGTTGACGGCCACCCGCGCCGCCATATCGGCCATGTTTAATGTGCCGTAGGAAACATACAGGCTGCCAATTGCCAGCAGCATAAAAAAGGCGGCGAGCAGGCTGATGTAGAAATACTTGTAGGCGGCTTCCGTGCCATATTTGTCGTCGGAGACGGCCGTTAACACCGTGCCGGAAATCACCAACAACTCGGCAAAGACGTACATGTTAAACAAATCGCCGGTCATCATCGCCCCGCTAAGACCGGTGGTCAGCGTGAGGAAAAGGGGGAAAAAAGTGGGATAAGTCACCACTTTGTCCTGGCTGCCCATCGCATAGACGATGCCCGTCACCATCACCAGTTGGGTCATGAACACAAACACGGCCGCGAGTAAATCGCCCACCAGGGCAATGCCAAAGGGGGCTGCCCAGCCGCCAGATTGGTAGACGATGGGCTGCCCAGTTTGCCAGACGGTTAACAGCAGCGCCAAGCTGGCCGCCAGAGATGTGAGCATCGCCCCCAACGTCCAATACGCTTGCAACGGCCGTTGCTTACGCAGCAGCAGCCCTATCATTGCCCCCATCAGGGGAATCACCACCGGCAGCAGCGCCAGATTTGCTATCACGAACAAGCTACCACTACCCTCCGCAATTGACAATTGATAATTGACAATTGACTATTGACCATTTTAGTTCTTCAACCCGTTCACTTCATCTAGATCGGCCGTCTGATAACGGGCCGAGATGATGTACAACATCGCCAGTACAAATGCCGTGCCACCCATGCTGATGACGATGGCCGTCAGGATCAGGGCCTGGGGCAGGGCGTCGCTGCGGAGGCCAACGGCCGTTGTGTAGGCGGCGGCCGTCCCTTCATATGCGCCGGTACTCAACAAAAACAGGTTTACCGCATTGGCCAGAATCATCAAGCCAATGACCGAACGAATGACGTTGCGCCGCAGCATCTGGAAGACGCCGATGGCAAATAATAAACCAACCGCTAAAGCTGTGAGAAATTCCATGTGTCACCTTGAGCCGTGAGCCGTAAGTCGTGAGCCGTAAGTCGTTCATCGTCCACTGAACACTATCCACGTCCGTCAGTCCCCTCGCTCCCCTCTGGGTGTCCCAATGAGTTCAGCATTCGCGCCGCGCTGCCCAAAACGGCCAGACAAATAGACACTTCAAACAAAAACGAGGTGCTGACGTGGAAACCGGACGGCAAAATGGTCCAACCGGCCGTGAAATCAACATTACCCAGAAAATCACCGGTGTAGATAGCCGCCACGCCGCCCGTCACCATGGCCAACAAGATGCCAGCGCCGACAAATGTGGTTGCCCGCAGCCAGTGCAGGCGGCGGTGGGTCTCTTCGTAACCAAAAACCAGATACCATAGGGCCACCGCTAGACTAATGATGACCCCGGCCGTAAAACCATCGCCTGGCTGATCGTGGCCGTACATGATGTGGGTGATGGCTAACACCAACGCCAATGGCAGCATTGCGTAGGCCGGCGCGCGTATAAAGGCCGATGTACGCAGGCCGCTAATGCCATAGGTGATGCGCTTCTGCGCTTTGAGTGACGGTGATTTGTCTTTCGCGTGGTTGTCGCCGTGCTTTTGCGCGGCGAAACGCAGCAAGGTATAGATGCCTAAACCGGCCATGCCAAACACCGAAATCTCTATCAAGGTATCCAGCGCCCGGAAATCCACCACAATCGCGCCCACGATATCGCTGGCGCCGGTCATGGTTTTGGCGTTGGCTGCGTAATAAGGGGTCACAACGCTTGCTCGTGGCTGTTCCAGTAAGGCGCTCAGGGTGATAAGCATCACCACCAGGCCTACCGCCCCGGCGATGACTGCGTCCCGGACAATGGACCAGCGCGAATGGCGTAAAATGGCCGCCACTTCCTGCGCTTTGCGGCGCTGGCGGCGGGGCAGGCGCGCCAGGGCCAGCACCAATATCACGACGGCCAAAATGTCTACCACAATTTGCACCAGGGCTACGTCGGGGGCTGGTTCCAGCACAAACAACAGGGCCATGCTTAATCCGGCGGCGTTAAAGGCCAAAATGGCGTGGAAATCACGCACCAAAATGACGGACATTAATGACGCGCCAACAACCAGGAGTAAGGCGAACAGGCGCAAAATGACGATTTCGCCGCTGAAATCGAGGCTGGGCCAGGAGGCGAGCGGGATGACGTGGAAATTTTGCCAGCTAAAGCCAACGACCAATACAACAGTGGCGCTCAGCATAATGAGGAGATACGGCCGTATCCGTCCCTGTTGCAGCCGCGTCGCCCATTGGCTGGCGGTGTCTATGGCCCGCAGCACCGCGGCATACAACCCATTAAACGACAGCGTGGGCAAGATGGCCTGCTGCCAGGCGCGAATCGGTCGTCGGAAAACAAAAATGACCGTGCCCAGAGAAATCGCCACCAGCGACAACATTAATTCCACCGTCAGGCCGTGAAACAAAACGGTGGAGACTTTGACTTTTGTGCCAAAGGCGGCCTGGGCTGCTCCGGCCAGGAACGCGGCCTCATCTTTAGGGCCGGGCAAAATGCTCAGAATCAGCGACAGGGCGGCCGGAATGCCGGGGGCCAGCCACATAGGCCAGGGGGCTTCGTGGGCGTGGATGGTTGTATCTTTCGGCCGGCCCAAAAATGTCTCCCAAATCAACAACCCCGCCTGCGCCAACATCAGCGCTCCGGCCAACACCGCGCTCCAGCGAATCAGCCCGGCCACCAACGGCGGCATATTGGTGATGGTGACCAGCAGCGTCTCTTTTGCCAAGAAACCAAACAAGGGCGGCAAGCCGGCCATTGACAGCGCCGCCAGCGTGCCGATGGCAAAGGTATAGGGCATGGCCTTGTGCAGCCCGCCCAGGCGGCGAATATCCCGTGTGCCCGTCTCATGGTCTACAATCCCGGCCACCAGGAAGAGGGCGCTCTTGTAAAATGCGTGGGCCACAATGCCAATCACCAGCGCTTTATACGCTTCCGGCACATCCTGGCCGATGAGCATCATTAAGACCCCCAACTGGCTGACGGTGGAATAAGCCAGCAGCGCCTTGAGATCGTGCTGTTTCAGGCCCAGGTAAGCCCCGACCAACATGGTGATCCCACCAAAAATAGTCAGCAGCCAGAACCAGGCATCGGTGAAGCCCAGGGCAGGGTTCATGCGGGCCATCAGGTAGATGCCAGCCTTGACCATGGTTGCCGAATGGAGGTAGGCGCTGGCCGGGGTGGGGGCGCTCATGGCTCCCGGCAGCCAGATGTGCGCCGGCCATTGGGCGCTCTTGGTGAACGCGCCAAAGGCGACCAGAGCCAGCATCACCGGGTAATAATCGTGGCTGCGCAGCACGTCGCCGCTGTTGAGAATGGTGGCAAATTCGGTGCTGCCGGCGCCATAGCTGACAAACAGCAGTCCGGCCAGCAGGGCGATGCCGCCGCCGCCGGTGATGAACAAGGCGCGGAACGCGCCATAGCGGGCTTCTTCGTCATATGTTTTGTAGGCCACCAGCAGATAGGAGAGGATGCTGGTCCCTTCCCAAAAGATGAACAGCGTCAGCACATCTCCGGCCATGACGATTCCCAGCATGGAGACCATGAACAGCAGCAAATAGCTCAGAAAACGCCAGGCGCCCTGGTCGCCTTTGAAGTATTGGCCGGTGTACATGACAATCACCGCGCCAATAAGGGTGATTAACCCGCCAAAGAGCAGGCTGAGGCTGTCTACGTAAAAGCCGAGGCGCAGATCGAGTGAGGGCAGCCAGGTCCACTGCCAGGTGAAGAGGATGCCCTGGTTGGCCTGGGGCACGCGCTGGAGCAGCAGGAGCATGGCGGTCAGGGGAGCCAGGGTCAGCAGCCAGCTTAGTCGGGTGACGTTGAACCGGCGGTTGAGGTTGGGTAATCCAAACGCGGCAGCAATGAGAGCAGCCGCGCCAATGATGAGAAGCGGTAAGGGTAATGTTGGATCGGTCATGTGCTTGTTTGTGTTGTGAACGGCCGTTTTCTAATTTTGCCTGACAAACGCCAGGATTGTAAGATATTTGCACACGTTTTGCCAATGTATCGGCAGCGTTAACTGGGCTGTTTATACAAGCGCTCATTTTGGCTGTTCCGGTGTTCAGTGTTCAGTAAGGGCTGCTTCTGGTAAACACCCACTGAACACTTCCACTAATTCCGCCGGAACCAAAACCAGGCCGAGGCCCACGGCGGCCGATTTTCCACCTGAGTTGTACCGCGCACGATTTTATCCAGGGTGAAATGGTCGCCAAACAGATGATGGACGGTTTCTTCATAGACGCCGCGTCCTGGCACTTCGACGCTATCGCTGCGAATGTGGGCAAACAGCAGATACAGCCCACCGGGGCGCAGCAGACGATAGACTTCGTCGCGGTATTGGCGCAGCCCGGCTTCGTCGAGGGAATGCATACAGCCGACGTCCAGGGCAAAGTCGTAGGGAGCCGATAAAAAATGTAAGTTGGTCACTTTGCCCAGATGAAATTGAGCGCGGTCGGCGACGCTGGACTGCTCGGCGCGGGCCAGCGCCCTGGCGACAGCCAGGGGAATGAAGTCTACGCCGTCTACCGTCCAACCACGACGCGCCAGATAGATGCTGGAACGGCCGTAGCCACATCCTAAGTCCAGCGCCCGCCCTGGCGGTAATGTATCGGCCATCTCAATGACTTCCGGCGGGGGCAGTTCGTCGTCCCAGGGAACCCGGCCTTCTGCGTACCGTTCCGCTAACCGATTGTATACTTCATCCTCAGCCATTCGCCACTCCTTTGTTTCGCGGTTCCTCACCTGCCTTGTGTGTGCCAATTGCTCTGCCACATGTGTAAGTTTAGCACGGGTACGGCCGTTTCTCTACCGATCATCCCCCACCTTTGTTACAATGGCGGCATGGAAACAAAACCCAATGCCCCACTCATCGTCGGCTTTGTGGCCGACCTGATGTTTACCCCGCGAATCGCCAACGTGGCCCGCCATTTAGGTTATACCATCGTATGGATTCCTGATGTGGCCGCTGTGGCTGGGGATACGGCCGTTACCACCCCTGAATCACCCGGCGAGCAGTTACACGGCCAGACCGGCCAGCTATTTGCCCAGATCACCGCCTGGCAGCCCGCCTTGCTGCTCTTTGACCTGAACAACACGGCGATTCCCTGGCAGCGCTGGATAGCCGCCCTCAAATCTTCGCCGGCGACGCGCCGCCTGCCCATTTTGTGTTTTGGCTCACATATGGATGTGTCGGCCACACAAACAGCCCGCAGCGCCGGGGCAGATGCGGTGGTGGCCCGTTCCCAGTTTACCAGCGACATGGCGGGGTTGTTTGCCAAATACGGCCGTGTCCCCAACGCCACCGCCCTGGCCGAAACCTGCGCCCAACCCCTGCCCGATCTGGCCCGTTCAGGCATTGCCCTCTTCAATGCTGGCGCATACTACCAATGCCACGACGACCTGGAAGAAGTCTGGCGGCAGGACGACACGCCTGGCCGTGATTTGTACCAGGGCATTTTGCAGGTGGGCATTGCGTTGTATCAGGTGCAGCGGGGGAATTATCGCGGCGCAGTGAAGATGCTGCTGCGGGTACGCCAATGGTTAGAGCCGCTGCCAGACATCTGTCGCGGTGTCAACGTCGCCCGGCTGCGGCAAAATGCCGACGCCTACCATCAGGCTGTCGTTCAATTAGGCCCGGAACGCCTGGGCGACTTTGATTGGGGTCTGGTGGAGCCGGTGGAATTGGTGGCTGGCTAAGTAATCGTCTGGGAACATCTTCCTGTTTTTTAGATTGGACCAATCTCCAAGATTGGTCCAATCTTGCGTATCGAAATATGGCAGACGGATTTCGCTTTACGGCTGCTGCCGGGTGCGAACCCGATTGATCCATTTGACGCTTTCGACGGCGATAAAGACTATCGTACTCAAGGCCAGACTGATCGCCAGGTCGCGGGGTGACAGAGCGACGGTGCGGAAAATACCTTGCAGCGGCGGCAAATAGACAAGCGCCATTTGCAGCAGGAATGTAGAGGTGACCGCCACGACCATTGTGCGGTTGGCAAAAAAGCCAATGCTAAAGACCGAATCTACGTTGGAGCGGATCGCCAGGGCGTTGCCCATTTGCGCCAGTGTCAGCGTGGTAAACACCATCGTTTGCCAGGTATCGCCTTCTGGCAGCGACACGCCGGGTATGTAGTAAAAGAAGCCGGTTATCAGCGAAACCAACCCCATCAAGAGACCAACCCAGATAATTTGCCAGCCCAGACCATGCCCAAAAATGCTTTCTTTGGGGTCGAAGGGCGGCCGTTCCATCACGCCACGTTCTGCCTTTTCTACGGCCAATGCCAGGCCGGGCAGCCCGTCTGTTACCAGATTGATCCACAAGATTTGCAGCGGAACCAATGGCAGGGGCATGCCCAAGAAAGGGGCCGCCAACATGACGATCAGTTCGCCGGTGTTACTAGACAGCGTGTATTTAATAAATTTACGGATATTGTCGAAAATGACCCGGCCTTCTTCCACGGCCGCGACAATGGTGGCAAAATTATCGTCCAGCAGCACCATATCGGACGCTTCTTTGGAGACATCGGTGCCGGTAATGCCCATAGCCACGCCGATTTCCGACTTTTTGAGGGCCGGTGCGTCGTTGACGCCATCACCGACCATCGCCACAATCTCGCCCCGATCCTGGAGCGCATTGACAATGTTTAACTTGTGTTCCGGCGAAACGCGCGCATAGACGGACACATCTCCCACCACATCTTCCAACTGCTGCAAGCTCATCTGCGTCAACTGCTTGCCCGTCAGGTATTTCCCGTTATGAGCGATGTCCAGACCTTCGGCGATGTTGAGGGCGGTCAGGGGATGGTCGCCGGTGATCATCACCGGTCGGATACCAGCTTTGCGCGCAACCTGCACGGCCGCTTTCACTTCTGGGCGCGGCGGGTCTATCATCGCCACCAGACCGACGAAGATCATCTCGTTTTCGATCTCGTCTTCTTTGACATAGTCTGGCGTGTCTAATGGACGAAACGCGACGCCCAGAACCCGCTGGCCTTGTTGGGCAAAGCGGGTGTTGGCCGCCAGGATGCGCTCGCGCACGTCGTCATCAATGGGCACAATGGTAGCGCCCTCACCTTCCCACAAGTGGGTGCTCACTTCCAGCAAGCTGTCTACACCGCCTTTGGCGAAGGCGATATAGGGCGATGGGAATTCAATGCCTGTGCCGGAAGCGAAGGTCCCGGTGATTTGATGGATGGTTGTCATCCGCTTGCGCTCAGAGGTGAAGGGCACTTCGCCCACACGCGGCCATGTCGCTTCCAATTCTTCTTTGGTATAGCCCATTTGCGCCGCGGCCACGACCAGCGCGCCTTCGGTGGGATCGCCGATGGTCCGTTCGATGCCATCTTCCTGCTGCAAGACCGCATCGTTGCATAAAGCGCCAGCTTTGATCAGCAGGCTGAGGGTGCGGTTGGTTGGTGGGGCGTGGGGGTCAATTCGGCGTGGAGGATGGCGCCGCGCTTGTCAATGAGGGCTTCTAGTTCCTGGGTGTGTCCGGCGACGTCGAACATGGTGACGGTCATGCGGTTTTGGGTGAGGGTGCCGGTTTTGTCGGAGCAGATGACGGTGACGGAGCCGAGGGTTTCTACGGCCGGCAGCTTGCGGATGAGGGCGTTGCGTTTCAACATGCGCTGCGAACCGAGGGCCAGCGTAACGGAGACGACGGCCGGCAGACCTTCGGGCACTACAGCCACGGCCATGCTGATGGCGGTGAGGACCAGGACGCTCCACGATTCGCCGCGCAGCAGCCCCAGGGCAATGACGACGGCGATGATCACCAATGAGGCCCACCCCAGCGTGATCCCCAACCGCCCCAGGCGGCGCTGCAGCGGTGTTTGTTCCTGGTCAACGCCCTGAATGAGGTCGGCGATAGCGCCCAGGTTGGTATTCATGCCGGTGGTGGTGATAACGGCCGTACCCCGCCCGTAAGAAATCACCGTACCCATAAATATCATGTTGCGCTGGTCGCCCAGAACCAGGTCTTTCTGGGACAAGGCAGAGGTGATTTTTTCCACCGCTTCCGATTCGCCGGTGAGGGCAGCCTCTTCTATTCTAAGGTTGGCGCTGCTGATGAGACGGCCGTCGGCCGGGACCAGGTTGCCAGCTTCCAACAATACAATGTCGCCTGGAACCAGCTCCCGCGCTGAAATTTCCACAATATGGTCGTCGCGCCGCGCTTTGACGGTGGGCACAGCCAGCTTCTTCAGAGCGGCTACGGCTTGTTCAGCCCGGTATTCCTGCGAAAAACCGATGACAGCGTTCAGCACCACAATCGCCATGATCACGATAACGTCGGGATATTCGCGCAGAACCAGGGAGACGATGGCCGCAATGAAGAGGATCACCACCATGGCGTCTTTAAACTGATCGAGCAAAATCAGCCAGGGGCTTTTTGTGCCCCGGTCTATTAACTCATTCAGTCCATACTTCTCCAGACGTTGTTTGGCTTCGCTGGAAGACAGCCCCGCTTGCTCTGAAGTTTGTAATTCCTGAATCACATCTTCCGGTTCTAGTGTGTACCAATTGCTCATAAGTGAACCTATGCGTCCTACCTGTTTTGTGGGGTTGTGGGTCTGGTGTGCCATGTGTTACCGGTACTTCAGGTAACAATGAGAAATAAGTATATCAATAAGTTTTATTGTGACCATAGGGGCTGTTGTTCACGGCCGTTTAAGAGCAGGTATAATCTGGCACATCAATTTTCGGAGGCAAGCAAAACCGTATGACCAATGTGTATATTCCTGAACGGGCTATGTTTATTTATGCCCATCCCGACGACATTGAGTTTGGCGTGGCCGGCACGGCCGCGTTATGGGCCAAACATGGCTGTGAGGTGACTTACGTGGTGCTGACTGATGGCAATGTGGGCAGCCATGATGACGACATGACGGCCGAAAAACTGGCCGAAATTCGCCGCGCCGAGCAAACCGCTGCGGCCAATGTGGTTGGCGCAGCTTGCCTGTTTCTGGGCGAACATGATGGCCTGCTGCAGCCCACTTTGGAGCTGCGCAAAAAATTGGTGCGCCTGATCCGCCAATACCGGCCAAACGTGGTGGTCTGCGGCGATCCAACAGTTTATTTCCCCAGCGACGATTATATCAACCATCCCGACCATCGCGCCGCCGGCCAGTTGGCCATCGACGCCGTGTTCCCGGCGGCCGAAATGCACCTGCTTTACCCGGACCTGGACGCGGAAGGTTTGCCGCCGCACAAAGTCAATTACGTGTATGTCTCCTGGCCGTCGCAAAAACCGAACTATTTTGTAGACATCAGCGAGACGCTGGAACTAAAGATTGCCGCGTTGCAGCAGCATGTCAGCCAGTTGGGCGATTGGGACCCCAGCCCGCGCCTCAAGGAATGGAGCGCTGAAACGGGTAAGCGGGTGGGCTTCCGCCACGCGGAAAGTTACTTCCGCATTTCCTTGAAGCCGATTGAGGAACCGGCGGCGGAGGCGGGGGAGTAGAGGGTTGGCGGCCTGTAGTCACTATTCAGTGTTCAGTGGTCACTGTTCAGCTGCCTACTGAACACTGCCTACTGAACACTGAACAGTAACTCCTTTAAAACGGCCAGATTAGCGGGACCAGCAGCAAGGTGAAGAGCAGGAAGATGATCGCCAGAGGCAGGCCGTTTTTGAAGAAATCTTTGAAGGCGTAGCCACCTGGCGACATGACCATCAGGTTGGTGGTGGAGGCGATGGGCGTCAGGAAGGCGGTGGACGCCCCAATCGCCACCGTCATCATCAATGGGTAGGGGGAGACGCCCAGGCTGAGGGCGGCGGTGAGGACAATGGGGGCAATGAGTACGGCCGTTGCCGTGTTGCTGATCATCTGGCTAAATCCGGTCGTCAGCAAAAAGACGCCGGCCAACAAGGCCAGGTTGCTCCAACTGCCCAACGTGGTTACCAGCAGGTTGGCGGCCATGTCTGCGCCGCCGGTAATTTGCAGGGCGGTGGACATGGGGATCATGCTGGCGATGAGGACCACGCTTTGCCAGTTGATGGCCCGGTAGGCGTGGTTTGGCGTCAGGCAGCCGCCTAAAATCATGATCACGGCCGTTACCAACACCGCCATCACCGTCGGCAAAACGCCGGAGACCATCAGCCCCACCATCAACCCCAGGGACAGCGTGGCAATCACCGCCTGCCGATTTAGCTCCACAATCTGGCGCGACATCGCCTCCGGCTGGCCCACCACCACAAAGTTGCGGCTCTCGTTACGCAGCAGTTCAATATCTTCCCAACGGCCGCGCACCAACAGTGCATCACCAAACGCCAACCGGGTTCCCTGGCGCGTCACCAGCTTGTTTTCGCGGCGAATGCTAATGACCTGGACGCCATATTTTTGGCTGAAGCGGCTCTCGTGCAGGTCTTGCCCGATGTAAGCCGACCGCGATGGGATAAGCACCTCAGCCACGCCAATACCGTGCGAGACCAGGATGTCGGCCAACTCTGTTTCGGCCACGTCAATCTCTTCGACGGTTAGCTGATGTTCTGTGACAACGGCCTGCACCTCTTCTGGCGTACCTTTGACCAGCAGTACATCGTTGGCGCGGAGCTGGGTAGCGGCCGTCGGAATTTCGGCCGTCTGCAGCTGCTCCACCGCCCGCTGTACCTGGCGGCGAGTCGCTTCTGCCGGGCTGAGAAACGGCCGTTTCCCAGCCTCCCCACGCTCAATGCGCAGCACAGAAATGTTATACTCTTGCCCCAGCGCTGCTTCGGCCAACGTCTTGCCCGCCAACGGCGAAGCCAACGATACGCGCAGCCGGTACAGCTTGCCTTGCAGGGCAAACACATCACCGATGGCTTCCACAGACGCCTGAACGTCTACCGGTTGTTCTTCGCTCTCCCGGCGTGGCAAGGCGCGCTGGCCGATGACCACCATGTAGATCACAGTTATAGCCAGCAGCGGCAGGCCAACCAGGGCAAATTCAAAGTAGCCAAACGGCTTCAACCCCTGTCTGGTCAGCAAATCGGCGACGATGATGTTGGGTGGCGTGCCGGTCAGCGTCAGCAGGCCACCGGCGTTGGCGGCGAAGGCCAGGGGGATCAGGTATTTAGACGGCACGCTTTTCACGCTCCACGCAATGGCGATAACCGCCGGCAGCAGCGCCGCCACCGTGCCGGTATTGCTGATGAAAGCGGAGAGCAGCGCCGCGCCCAGCATCACCACCACCAGCAGGCGGCGCGGACTGTCACCGGCAAGCGCCAAAATCTGCTGGCTGACCCAGGCGGTAACGCCGGAGCGCGAAAGCCCTTCACCGACGACAAACAGGGCGGCAATCATGATCACGGCCGAATCGGCAAAACCGGCCAGCGCCTGTTCGGTATTGATGATGCGCAGCAGATAGAGCGCCAGCAGCGACAACAGCGCCACTACGTCGGAGCGGATTTTGTCCCAGATAAACAAGGCAATGGTCACTGCGAGAATGATAAAAGTTGCAATCATAGGGCTTATGATAGCCGGTTTACACATGTGACTCAAGCAAAACGGCCGTACCAAAAGGTTGCCTGCGCCTGAAAAACAGTTAAAATTAGAACATGAGTGCTAATATTCAACTACCGACAACCACCCAGGACTTCTATACCCAGGCCGATGAAATGTGGGAGGGAGCCAATGCGTATCAGGAGGAGATGGTCTACCTCTCTCCGGCGCAATTACCGCGCTCGCGGCAGATAGATGTGATGGCTGTTGGCGGTTTTCTGGTTTTGCTGATTATGTTCTATAGTGTACTCGTTCAGCCCCGCACGGCCGTCTCCACCCCCAACCGCGCCATCCCCCAAAGCCAGGCAACGGCCGTGCCCGTGCAGCCCCAACCCCAGCCCAAACCCGAACTCAGTGGCGACGCCACAGTTGTGGTGGCCCCTTACGCCAACTATCAGATTACCCAGGGGCTGCATGGCTATTCTTACGGCCATATGGCTATTGATCTGGCCGCCGGGCGTGGCGAGCCGGTTTTGTCACCTATCAACGGCGTGGTATCGGCGCTCTACACCGATGAATATGGCAATCCTACTCTGGAGATTGAAAACGAGGTGTATGTGGTTTTGCTGCTGCATGGCGATTACAGCGTACAGATTGGCGACGAGCTGAAGGCCGGTCAGGTTGTTGGCGTGGAAAGCAATAAGGGCTACACCATGGATATGCAGGGCAATCTCTGTTACAACCGCGAATGGTGCGGCAACCACACCCATCTCAACGTCTACGACAAACGCATCCGTTCCAACGTCAACCCGTTCGATTTGATCAATTAGCCAAATGTAACTGACAAGTTGACAGGGTGACAATTGACAAGATGACATCTGACAGGGTGGCAATCGCCAATCCCTCGGCAAGTTCAGGACCAATCGTCAATCGCCAATTGTCAATCGTTTCCTGACTCACTCCCGCCGCCAAAAAACAAACCCCACCCCGGCAATCAACACCAGACCCAACGCCAGAGCCATCGCCCCAATGCCGAGGACCTGACCCAGGTCTTCGGTGTTGTTGCTGGGCACGGCCGTTGGCGTGGCTGTAGGCTGCGCCGAGGGCGTGAAGGTGGCTGATGGGGCGGGGGTGGTGGCAACGGCCGTTGCCATCACCGGCGTCATCGTCAGCGTAGGTTCACTGGTCGGCGTGGGCAGCGGCGTCGGCGAGACAATATACAACCCCTGTCCCACCGCCAGCAGGCTGTTCTCCGTGATGTTGTTGAAAGCCAACAACTGTTCGACCGTCAGTCCGTAACGCAGCGAAATACCCCAAAGCGTATCACCGCTTTTTACAATGTGCGCCAACTGCGGCGTTGGCGTTGGCGGTGGGGCTTCCCCCGGCAGCAGCCGGATTTTAATCTCATCCCCCGGTTGCAGCGTGTCATCCTGCTGCATATTGTTCAGCCACAACAGTTCCCCCAGGTCCAGGTGATACCAGGCGGCAATCGTCCAGGCCGAATCGCCGGGGCGCACCTTATGCGTGGCCGGCGGTGTTGGCGTTGGGGGTGGTTCCTGCCCTTCGGCCAGCCGAATGAGTAGTTCGTCGCCGGGATGCAGGGAAGAGCTTTCGCTGAGGTTGTTGTAGAGCATGATGTCGGCGATGGTCACTTCGTAGCGGGCGGCGATGGCCCATAGGGTGTGCCCTTCGCCGACCGTATGCCAGATGGAGCCATCTTCGCGCGGCGCGTTGACCTCAATGGGAGCCACAAACAACGGGGCGTTGGGGTAAGCCACCTCTTCCTGCCGGTTGGCGGCGGTCAGCGCCGCGCCATCCGGTTGGCCCACTACCAGGACATAAAAATTCTGGTCGTGACCCTGAGCGAAGCCGACACCGGCCTGGGTGTAGCGCGTGGAAATCATCGTATTGAAATGGGAGGCGCTGTTGCGCCACCAGGTAACGCCTTGCTGCGGCGTGAGTTTGGTGCCGCCGACGATGTTTTCATTGACAAAGCCGGGGTAGCCGACGGCGTTGGCGCGGGTTTGCGGCGAGGAACCGCCGGCGCCGGTGTGGCTGTAAACGGCCGTTTGCCCCATCCAATTGGCGTGGTTTTGCGCCGCCGCCGCCAGGGTGGGATTGTATTCAAACGGTGGCAGGCCATACGAGGCGCGCAGGGCATTCACCAGCGTTAAAATGTCGCCAGTGGGGGATTGGGCAGATACGGCCGTTTCTTGGATGTGGCTCCCCGCGCCTAAAATAAGTGCAGATAATAGGATCGCCAGGATTATTCGACGTAACATGGCGGCAACTATAACAACAATGCGCCGCCTTACCAAAAATTGAGAACTGCTGATTGGAATGGCTGGAGACTGTAAGGATGCGGGCGATGGCGTATAATAGTCTGGACCCTGGCGTTTAGTTTGCTGTTCGTTGGGCGCGATTTTGGCAAATCGCACAACCGCCAGGTGATTTCTCGAAACCTGTTCTCGGAGATGAGGATGCGCGGACATTTTATCTCAGGGCCGGCCGCGTTGTTGGTGCTGCTTTTCTTCTTTTTACCCTGGGTCACTGTGTCTTGCAGTGGGCAGCCCCTTGGCCAGTTTACCGGCTATGATCTCGCCGTTGGCGCGCCGCTGTTTGTGGGGACTGACGCGGTGGGTGTGCCGTCGTTGCCCGCTCTGCCCGGCGACCGATTTTTGTTTGTGGTTCCTGGGGTGGCGCTGCTGACTTTGCTCTGGGTGGGCTTGGCCTTTGCCAGACAGCCGTGGGCGCGGCTATTGGGTTTGGGGGTGGTGTTAACGGCCGTTTCCGGTTTGGCGCTGTTGGCCTGGCGCTGGGCCATCTTGCGCCTCACGATCACGCCGCTGATGACGGTTGTTTATGAGCCGGGTTTGTGGCTGACGATGGGCGGGTTGGTCGGCATCCTCCTCGGTGGCGTTGTGTCTATTGTCCGTCCGCGCCAGGCAACGGCCGCGGACCTGGACGCCGAGCCACAGCCCACAGTCACCCTGCCCCCGCTGGAAATAGCCCTCAACCCAACGCCTGATCTATCACCGGAGCCAGCAACGGCCGTTGCCGATTTCCCACCCGTACCACCGGGCAGCCCAGCCAGCGAACAAACCGAACTGATTGCCGCCGTGCCAGAAACGCTGGCCTGGCTGGTCATCCGCGACGGCGACCAGGCCGGTTCGCAGTACCGCCTGTTCGCCAAAACTTTGATTGGCCGCCATCCCACCAATGATGTCGCCCTGCCGGACAGCGCCATGTCGTCTGTTCATGCGGTTATCACCTGGGAAAACGGCCGTTTTACCCTCAACGACTTGCAAAGCACGAATGGCGTTTATGTAAAGGAAGTGGGTGATTATAGCTGGCGGCGGGTGAATACGGCCGTCTTGAATAACAATATGCAGATCAAACTGGGGCGCACCGTCTTCCACATGCTGGTCATTGCCGCGCCGTAGGTTGAATCAGTAATCAGTGGGCGTTGCCGCTATAAATACACACTGAGCACTGAACACTGAATACCGAACACCCTGGACAGGTTAATAAATTTTATGTCTATACAAACAAACAATTACGATCCCCGCCTGGTTGGCGCTGTGACCGACCAGGGACCAACCCGCGTGGGCAACCAGGATGCCCTGTGGGTTCCAGACCGGGCCACGCCAACCGGGTTGGGCGCACTGTATGTTGTGGCCGACGGCGTTGGCGGGCAGGAACATGGGGCGGAGGCGGCGCGCATGGTAACGGCCGTCTTATCCGATGTCTTCTATCGTTCCAGACAGCAAGGCCATCCGGTTGCCGCCGCGCTGAAGGAGGCTGTGGAACAGGCCAACCAGGCTGTCTTTGATGACGCTGCCAGCCGCGACGCCAAAATGGGGGCTACCGTGGTGGCCGCCGTCGTAGACGCCGGGCAGGTCACGGTGGCCCACGTCGGCGATGCGCGCGCCTATCTGGTGGACGGGCGCAAGCTGCGGCCGTTAACCCGCGACGATACTTGGGTGCAGAATCAGGTAGACGCCGGCCTGCTCGCGCCAGAAATGGCCGAAAAACATGAGTTTCGTAATGTGGTCACGCAGGCATTGGGCAACCGGGAAGAGGTAAACGTCCACATCACCCAGCCCCAGTCATTTGGTCCAGACGCCACCCTTTTGCTTTGTTCCGATGGTTTGTATGACGTGGTGACGCCAGAAAGCCTGTACGATTTGCTGACGCAGGGTGATGCGCCGCCGGCAGCCGCCAGGGCGTTGGTGCAGGCAGCCATCACCGCCCAGGCCAGCGACAATATAACGGCCGTTGTTGTTCAGGCCGCGCTGACCGATTCGGTCTCACCCGCCGCGGCCGCTGGGCGTTCCGTGCCGCTTTGGCTGCTCATCCTCATTGTCGTAGTGGTGGTCGCTGTGGTCGCCGGGCTGTTTGGCGTTTGGTGGACGACCCGCCCGTCGGCGGCGAGCGGCGGCGACGACGCGCCGGTTGTTTTGCCCACAGACAGCGCGGCGGAACAGGAAACGGCCGTGCCCTCCATTACCCCCTTACCCACCGCCACCGTGGCCGCCACAGACACCCCTGCGCCCACCCCCTCGCCCACGCCAGAACCGTCGGCGACGCCCCTGCCGGCCGAGCCAGAAGCGTGCATCATCACCCCTGGGCTGTTGTTTGTCTGGCCGGATGCGGCGATGGCCGCCGGTGGCTGCGAAACGGCCGTTGCCCAGTACAGCTTCGTCAGCGGCGACCGCGTTATGCTGATCGGCGATGGACCGCGCAGCCTGCCTGTCCCCGGCCAGTGCAGCCTCGCCGATGAGTTTGTCCAGGTCCAATCCGCCGCCGATCCGCTGGTGGTGGGCTGGGTATTTTTAGACCAGGTCCAACAGCTAGAGCCAGGGCAGGCCTGCCCGGATCCTTAGGAACCAGGATTAAATGACCCCCGCAACCTCAGGGCGTCATGCCTGCGAAGGCAGGCATCCACTCCTGCAAAACATGGATTCCCGCCTTCGCGGGAATGACGAGTCTCGCACTTAATTGAACTTTCGTTCCTTAGCGCGACAGCGAAACCCTCGCGGTTTTTAGGACGGCATCATGACATCAGACCCCAAACAACTCATTGGGCAGAAAATTGGTCAATATGAAGTGACCAGCCACATCGCCCGCGGCGGCATGGCCGACGTTTACCAGGCGTTCGACGTGCAGTTGCAGCGCAAAGTAGCCCTGAAGGTGATGTTGGCCCAGCTTTCGGCCGATTCGCAGTTTGTCGAACGCTTCCGGCGCGAAGCGCAGACTGTCGCCCGGCTGGAACATCCCAACATCATTCAGGTGTTTGGCATTGGGCTGACGCCGGACCAACGGCCGTATATCGCCATGCCATTTATTGAGGGTGGATCGCTGCGGGAAACGTTGGAGCTGCTCAAAAAGCGGGGCAGCTTGCTGCCCACCACGCAGGCGCTGGCGATTGTGCGCCAGATGGCCGACGCGCTGCGGGTGGCCCACGCCGCCGACATTATCCACCGCGACATCAAGCCCAGCAATATCTTGCTGCGCCCAGATGGCACGCCCATGTTGGTAGACCTGGGCATCGCCGCCGTGCAGAGCGCCCCCAAGCTGACGCAAACCGGCACGCTCATCGGCACGCCCAGTTACATGTCGCCAGAGCAGGCGCGTGGCGAACGACTAGACGGCCGTTCCGACCTCTACTCCCTGGGCGTCATTTTGTATGAGATGCTGGCCGGGCGACGGCCGTTTGAAGCCGAAGACCCATTGGCCGTGCTGCACAAACATGTCTACGAAGAGCCAATTCCCCTGGAACAAATTCGCCAGGACCTGACGCCCCACACCCGTTACGTGGTGCAGGCCGCCATGCAGAAAACCCCCATGCACCGCTTCCAAACGGCCGCCGATATGATCAATGCCATAGACCAGGCCATTGAGGCCGAGGGTGGACCGGGGCGCATCTCCACATCGGGCGCGTGGCGGCCAGGGCCGATGGCCCAGTACACCATCAGCCCGGCCAACCTGGCGCCGCCCGGCTGGCCGCCAGGCACCGAGCCGACTGTGCCGCGCGCCGCCGGTAGCCGCAAAGGAGCGCTGATTGGCCTGGTAGTGGTCATTTTGCTGCTGCTGCTGGGCGGTGGCGGCTATGCGGCGCTGCGTGTGCGGGGCGGGTTGGCAGCTGCGGCTACGCCCACGCCCACGCCCACCACCGCCATCATCGTCGTGGAAAACACGCCCGCTTCGCCCACAGTACCGCCAGAAACGCCGCTGCCCGTCGTGACGCTGCCCAGCGCCACGCTGCCCAGCGCCACGCTGTCGCCAACGCCCGACCCCGCCGCGAACCCCACCTTCACGCCCCAGCCCACAGAAACACCTGACCCCGGTCCGGAGCGGCTGACAATCGGCTACTCGGCCGGGAATCGGCCGATTGAAGTGGTGCGCATGGGCGGCGGTCCGCAGGCCATTGTGATGATTGGCGGCTTGCATGCCGGGGCCGTACCCGGCAGTGTGACCCTGGCCGAGACGGCCGTCACTCATTTTTCGGCCAATCTGGCCGAAATACCGCCGGAAGCCACGTTGTATATCATCCTGAACGCCAATCCAGACAGTCCGCCGGCGGTAGGGGAGCTAGACGGCCGTCTCAACGCCAATCGTGTAGACCTGAACCGCAACTGGGACTGCCGCTGGGTCAAAGACGCCACCTTCCGCGGCAGCACCGTGCCCGGGCTGGGCGGCCCGGCCGCCTTCTCCGAGCCAGAAACGAGGGCATTGGCCGAGTTTATACAGACGGTGGATGCGCGGGCTGTGGTTTTTTGGGAAGCCAGAACCACCAATGGACTGTCCTCTCCCGGCGCGTGCGATGGGCCAAGCCAGGTGTCTGTACCCCTGGCTCAGTCATACGGCATCGCCGCCGGTTATCCCATCGCCGATTTTGAGAATCTGACCAATCAGACTCTTAATGGTGACGGCACAAACTGGCTAGACGGCCAGGGTATCCCGGCCATTGCCGTCATTTTGCCGGATTATGTGACGGTGGATTGGCGCGACAATCTGGCCGGGATTCGCGCCGTCTTGCGCGATTTTGGCCGTTGATGTCGGGCTGTATTCTGCGGTTGTCGGGCGATTTGGAAAATCGCCCAGTAAACGATTTGGAAAATCGTTCTACACATTGATGGATGACATATGAAGCGATCTGGTTTGTTTGCTGGCGTTTGGCTGGTTGTGGTTTTGTTGTTCCTATCGGGCTGCCAACCGGCAGAAATTTTGCTGCCAACGCCAATGGCGACGGCCGTGTTGTTGGGCACGTTTACTCCCCAGCCCACGCCCACCTATACCCTTATTCCCACAGTGACGGAGACGGCCGTGCCCACCAGTACGCCGGTGCTGCAACGGCCGTCGCCCACGCCATTCCCCACCGACACGCCGCCGGCGACGGCCACCACCCCGGCCAACGCCATCACCCAAACGATTGGCTTTTCCACTCAAGGGCGGCCCATCGTAGCGTATCAATTCAAAAACGGACCCAACCACGTTGTTTTTGTCGGTGGGATACACGGCGGGTATGAATGGAATACTATCCTGTTGGCATACGAGGCCATTGACTATTTTCGGGTTAACCTGGATCGCATTCCCGACGCCGTCACGCTGCACATCATCCCTTCGGCTAACCCGGACGGGCAGTTTTTGGTGACAGGACGCGAGGGGCGATTTGCGCCAAGCCATGTCTCCGGTGATACGTTTCCCGGCCGGCTCAACGGCAACGCTGTGGATCTGAACCGTAATTGGGATTGTCAGTGGCAGCAGTGGGCTTTGTGGCGTGACCAAAGGGTAAGCGGTGGGAGTGAACCGTTTTCTGAGCCAGAGACCATTGCCCTGCGCGATTATTTGCTGGCGCTGCAGCCCAAAGGGGTCATTTTTTGGCACAGCGCCCTCAATGCGGCCATCGCCTCCGGCTGCCCCACCACCTATCAGCCATCCTATGACCTGGCGACTGTTTATGGCTTAGCCAGCGGCTACCCGATTATTGAGGCATTTACCAGTTATGCCATCACCGGCGACGCCAGTGATTGGTTAACTACGCAAGGCATCCCAGCCATAACGGTCGAGTTGATCAACCACGACGATACCGATTGGCCGCAAAATCTGGCGGGCATGTTGGCGGTGTTGTTTTATGACAACAAATAAATCTACAAGCTGTGCCTGCGCCCGGCCTAAACTGCCGGGTCCGTAAGACCGCCGAGGTATGCCAACGGGGAGCCGCTTTCAGACAACTTCTTGTACTTGATAAGGTGACAAGGTGACATCTGGCAAGGTGACAAAAATGCCAGATTATGCAATGGTCATAGGTTAGTCAGACTCATCAAGTTAAGGACATCGCGTCGCATTGTCATTCTGAGCGGAGTCTTCGGAGCGAAGAATCCCTATTGGTATACGGGAAAGGGATTCTTCCTCGAAGACTCGTCAGAATGACAACGATTCTACTAACCCTTGACCATTACAAAAAATGCCAGATTACAACCTTTGCTTCAGCAGTAATTCCAATTATGGAACTGGTGCGCTGTTGACACCGGTTGAAACCGACGTCTGAGAGACACAAAACCCGTTAATACGGGTTGGGAGTGTCGCCTCAACGTGCTTCAGCACGTTTTTTGTCTCAGTCTGGGAATTCATTCCTTAGCCCATTGGCTACAAGTTAAGTTTTTTTGATCTTTGTCAAGGCGCAAAATTGGCACGGAAACACCGCGAAACGCTATAGCCCCGTTTACGGGGCGTTGTTTTTTAGCCTGGAGCTTTAGCTCCAGGCGCAACGGATAGCCGCCGGTGACCAACGCTAAAGCGCCGGTCTACAAAACAACGCCGGGTAAACCCGGCTTTTACGGCCCGCGCTCGTTGACAATTGTCTTTGACATGCCTGGGATTTGCTTAACTTGTAACCAATGTCCTTAGCCTGGGAATTCATTCCCAGAACAAGGCTTGAAGAGTTGGGTAGTCTGGAGATAATTGGCAGCATGAACTTTGTTACTCTGGAAAACGTCGGCAAGCAGTACAGCGAGCGCGTCTTGCTGGAAAACGCCAATTTACTCATTAACGATGGCGACCGCATTGGTCTGATTGGTCCTAATGGCAGCGGCAAAACCACGCTGCTGCGTCTGATTGCTGGCGTGGAAGCGCCAGACGCCGGGCAGATCACCGTTTGGGGTCATGTGGGCGTGCAATTCCTGCCCCAAGACCCGCAGCTAGACCCATCCCTGACAGTGCTGGAGACGGTGTTTCACAGCGACGCGCCGTTGATGCGCGTGCTGCGTGACTATGAGGCGGCCAATGAGCGGCTGCAAGGAAATCCGACTGACGCCGGATTGCAGGCGGCCTTTGCTGAGGCAACGGCCGTGATGGACCGCAGCAATGGTTGGGCGGCCGAAGCCGAAGCCAAAACGATTCTGACAAAATTAGGCGTCACCCAATTTGCTGCGCCGGTCGCCACTCTCAGCGGCGGGCAGCATAAGCGCGTCGCCCTGGCCCATGCCCTCATCACCCCGGCCGATCTGCTGATTCTGGATGAACCGACCAACCACATAGACGCCGAGGCTATCGCCTGGCTGGAAGAGTACCTGAAAAATCGCCCCGGCGCGCTGCTGATGGTGACCCACGACCGCTATTTTCTGGACCGGGTGGTCAACCGTATCCTGGACCTGGACCGGCGGCAGTTGGTGAGCTATGGGGGAAATTACGGCCGTTACCTGGAACTCGCCACTGTCCGCCATGAACAACTGGCCGCCACCGAAAAAAAGCGGCAGGCGCTGCTGCGCCGCGAATTAGACTGGCTCAGCCGCAGCCCGGCGGCCCGCAGCACCAAGCAAAAAGCGCGCATCCAGCGCGTCCAGGAAATGCAAACCCTGCGCCACGACCGGCGTGAGGCGCAAGTGGCCATCTCGCTGGCCGGCCGCCGCCTGGGCAAGCGCGTCCTGGAAGCGCGCGGCCTCAGCAAAGCGTTTGGCAGCCTGGCGCTGTTTGCCGGTCTCGATTTTGAACTGGTCCCCGGCGACCGTGTGGGCGTTTTAGGACCCAATGGCGCCGGCAAAAGTACCCTGCTCAACATCCTGGCCGGCAAGCTGCCGCCAGACAGCGGCACAGTGACCTGGGGCGAAACGGTGGAACTGGGGTATTACGACCAGTTGAGCGCCGGTCTGCGCGACGATCAGCGTGTGTTTGATACCATTGCCGACGCTGCGCCGCTGGTTAAAAACGCCGAAGGATTTCGTATAGACGCGGCGCAAATGTTGGAGTGGTTTCTGTTCAGCCGCGCCGACCAGCAGACGTATGTCGGCAGCCTGAGCGGTGGGGAGCGGCGGCGGCTCTATTTGCTGCTGACGCTGGTGCGCCAGCCCAACGTGCTGTTTCTCGACGAGCCGACCAACGACCTGGACATTGAAACGCTGGCGGTGTTGGAGCAGTTTTTGGACTATTTTCAGGGCTGTCTGGTGGTGGTGAGCCACGACCGTTATTTTTTGGATCGCAATGTGGATTTCCTGGCCAGCTTTGAGGATGGCGTGTTGGGCACGCGCTACCCAACGCCGTATGAGACGTACCGGCGGCTGCTGAACGAACAACGGGGAACGACGAGCGAGGAACGGCCAGTGCGGAGCGGCCCGCCGCCGGCCGCGCGCCACGCTCCGCCTGTTGTCCGCAAATTGACGTGGAAGGAGAAGCAGGAGTTAACGGCCGTTGAGACCCAGATTCCTCTGCTCGAAGCCCAGATCGCCCAACTGGAGGCGGCCATCAACCAGGTTGGGGGGGATTATGCCCGCCTGCAAACCTTGTCGGACGAGTTAACGGCCGTGCGCGCCGCCCTGGAAATCGCCGAGACCCGCTGGTTGGAACTCTCGGAAACCGGAAGGTAGTGTGAACGAGTATATTCTCATCAGTGCATCCCTGCTGCTGCTGATCAGTGTGCTGGCCAGCAAGGTCTCCGACCGGTTTGGTGTGCCGGCGCTTTTGCTGTTTTTGCTCATGGGCATGTTTGTCGGGTCCGATGGACCGGGTGGCATTTACTTCGACGACCCCGCCCTGGCGCAGTTCCTAGGCGTCATCGCTCTGGTCCTCATTTTATTCTCCGGTGGCCTGGACACCGATTGGACAACCATCCGCCCGGTCCTCAAAGAAGGACTGCTGCTGTCTACCGTTGGCGTTTTGATAACTGCCCTGACTGTCGGTCTGTTTACCTCCTACCTTCTGGGCTTTTCGCTGCTGGAGGGGCTGCTGTTGGGGGCAATTGTCTCCTCCACGGATGCTGCGGCCGTATTTTCCATTCTCCGTTCCAAAGGGCTGAGCCTCAAGGGACGGCTGAAGCCGCTGTTGGAACTGGAATCGGGCAGCAACGATCCGATGGCTATCTTCCTCACGGTAGGGTTCATTCACCTACTCACCCACCCAGATGCCTCTCCGGTGAGCCTGCTCGGTTTGTTCGCCTTGCAAATGGGCATTGGCGCGGCGATGGGTTATGTGATGGGCCGGGCGATTCTGTATTTGATCAACCATGTCAAATTAGGGTACGAGGGCCTGTATCCCGTTCTGACGTTGGCCCTGGTTCTGTTGACCTTTACTCTCACCGATGGCCTGAACGGCAGCGGCTTTCTGGCCGTTTATCTGGCGGGCATTGTCCTCAGCCATAACGATTTCATCCATAAGCGCAGCCTGATGCGTTTTCACGATGGCCTGGCTTGGCTGATGCAGATCGCCATGTTCTTGACCCTGGGTTTGCTGGTTTTCCCGTCGCGGGTGGTTCCTATTATGGGTGTGGGTCTGCTGATTGCCGGCTATCTGATATTTGTGGCCCGGCCGGTCAGTGTCTTTGTTAGCCTGCTGCCGAGTAAATTAACCTGGCGCGAAAAGAGCTATCTATCTTGGGTCGGGCTGCGCGGGGCCGCTCCCATTATCCTGGCAACCTTTCCGCTGTTGGCCCGGCTGCCACAGGCGGACCTGATTTTTAACGTAGTATTTTTTATTGTCCTCACGTCGGTGCTGCTGCAAGGAACGACTTTGTCGCTGGTCGCCCGCTGGTTGAAGGTGGATGCCCCAACGATACCCAAACAGGTGTACCCCATCGAGTATATGCCGATGGATGGATTGAAAAGCGAACTCAAGGAGTTGCCCATACCGGCCGGATCGCCGGCCGTCGGTAAGTCTATTGTTGAATTGGGTCTGCCGGCCGGCCTGCTGATTGTGTTAATCGCCAGAGGCAGCGAGTTTGTGCTGCCCGGCGGTGGCACGGTGGTGCAGGCCGGCGATACGCTGCTGCTGTTGTCCGACAAGCCGTCGTTTGCCGACGTGGCCGCCAGATTTAACGCGCCGATGAGCTGATTGATGCACAGGATTAAGGGTTATTATGAACCATCGTCCCATTTTACCTGCTGATGTTGCCACATATCCGCTGCCGGGCATGAACGCGCCAACGGCCGTCACCTTCAGCCCTGATGACATGCTTGTTGCTTATTTGCACAGCACCGAGGGCAGCCTGACCCGCCAATTGATGGCCTTTGATCCTGCCAGCGGCGTAACACGGTCGTTGGTCTTACCCCCCGGCCGCGGCGACGCCGAAGACACGCTCTCTTTGGCCGAAACATTGCAGCGCGAGCGGCTGCGCCAGCATGGGCTGGGCGTTACCCGCTATGCCTGGGGCCAGGGCCGCCGCCTACTGCTGCCCGTGGGCGGCAATTTGTACGTGCAAGATGGGCCAGACACCGAACTGCGGCTGTTGGTCGCCGGTAACGGGACACCCTTGTTGGACGCCCGCTTCGCCCCCGATGGGCAGTGGGTGGCCTTTGTGCAAGACGCCGAACTGTACGTGGTTCCCATCGCCGATGGCCGGCCACGCCAACTGACGCGCGGCGCGTGCGGCAGCGACGGCCAAACGCATGGTCTGGCCGAATTTATCGCCCAGGAAGAAATGGGCCGCAGCGAAGGGTATTGGTGGTCGCCAGACAGCCAATGGCTGGCTTTCACGGAAGTGGACGAAAGCCATATTCCCATCTACCGCATCGTTCACCAGGGCAAGGCGCAGACTGGCGATGCGGTCCAAGAAGACCACCGCTACCCCTTTGCCGGGCGGGACAACGCCAGAGTGCGCCTGGGCTTGGCCCACCGCGACGGTGGGGTCCACCGCGGCAGTGGGGTCCACCGCGGCAGTGGGGTCCACCGCGACGGTGGCGACCCTATCTGGCTGGACCTGGGCGAAGATGCCGACATCTATCTGGCGCGGGTGAACTGGCTGCCCAACGGCCGTCTGACAGCCCAAATCGAAAATCGCGCCCAGACCCGGCTGGACCTGGTGGAATTTAACATCCAGACGGGGACAAAACGGACCCTGATCAGCGAAAGCAGCGACGTCTGGATCAACCTGCACAACCTGTTTTGGCCGTTGGCCGACGGCCGTTTCCTCTGGGGTTCTGAGCGCACCGGTTTTATGCACTTGTATTTGTACGATGGTGATGGTGGGTTGGAACGGCCGTTGACTCAGGGCGACTGGCTTGTCACCGAAATCGCCGCCGTAGACGAAGCAGCCGGCCTGGTTTACTTCCTGGGCACGGCCGATGGCCCGTTAGAGACGCATCTGTACGTTGTGGCGCTTGGCGGTGGCGACCCCCGCCGCCTGACGGCCGAGGCCGGAACCCACAGCGTGGTCATAGACGGGCAAAAGCGCCGCTTCGTGGACAGCCACCACAGCCTAAACCGGGCAACGGCCGTTACCCTGCGTAATCTGGCCGATGGCGCGGCGCTGCGCACCCTCTACACCAACGACGACCCCCGCCTGACCGAATTAGCCCTCCAGACGCCGCGTATCGTCACCTTGCCTACCCGCGACGGCGAAACGCTCTACGGTGCAATTTTTCGCCCGCCCAGCCTGTTTGGCTCAGGCCCCCATCCCACCATCGTCAGCGTCTATGGTGGCCCCCACGCCCAGCGCGTCACCGACAGTTGGCTGCTGACGGCCAACATGCGCGCCCAATACCTGGCGCAGCAGGGGTATCTGGTGTTTCTGTTAGATAATCGCGGCAGCGCCCGGCGCGGTCTGGCCTTTGAAAGCTGGATCAAAGGGCGCATGGGCCAGATTGAGGTGCAAGATCAGGTGGATGGGGTGAGGTGGCTGGTGGCGCAAGGTCTGGCCGATGCAGCGCGGGTGGGCATTTATGGTTGGAGCTATGGGGGGTATATGGCCGCCATGTGTTTGGCGCAGGCCCCGGAGACTTTTAAGGTTGCCGTCGCCGGCGCACCCGTCACCCATTATGATGGCTACGATACCCATTACACCGAGCGTTACATGGGCCGGCCGCAGGACAACCCGCAAGGGTATGCTCAGGCAAGCGTGATGGCCCACAGCGAAAAACTCAGCGGCAAACTGCTGCTGGTGCATGGCCTGATTGACGAAAACGTCCATTTCCGCCACACGGCCCGCCTGATCAATGCCCTCATCCACGCCGGCAAACCGTATGACCTGCTGCTTTTCCCCGACGAGCGCCATTCCCCCCGTGGTCTGGCCGACCGCATCTACATGGAGCAGCGTATCCGCGATTACTTCGTGGCGAATCTGTGAAATTGGCAGTGGGTGCGTTTCAATCTCAATTCATTGGAAACACACCCATTGATCATTAACTATTGATCATTAAACCTGGGTTCGCGGACCCACCAGCGCAGGATGATGAAGGAGAGCGCGTAGAACAGGGCGCTGAAGGCAAACAGCCAATTGGCGTTGTAGCTGGCCAGGGCGGCGCCAAACAGTGGCGCGAGCAGGCTGATGATGCCAACGGCCGTATTCGCCAATCCCACGTAAGTCGGCCGTTTTTCCGGCTGGCAAAACTCCATCACCACCAGAATGCCAGACACAATAACGCCGCCGGAGGTGACGCCCAGCAGCACAAAAGCGGCGTAATACCAGACCGGTTCCGTCGCCAGCCAGGCGACCACAAAGGCGGCCATGCCGGTCAGCCCACTGAGTTCCAGCGACAGTTTGTGCCCACGCCGGTCGGCCAGCAGCCCAAAAAACAGGTTGCCAACGGTCTGGCCGATGAGCAGCGCCAGCGTGTATAAGCCAACCGTGCTGTTGGGGATTTGCCAGCGCTGTACGGCCGTTACCGTTACAAAACCCGTGCCCATACCACCCAACGCCAGCAGCAGCCGCCCCAGCAAAAAGCGCCGAAAATTATCATCGCGGCGCACAATGTCTGGCAGCGTCCGCATATATTGGCCGCTGCTCTGGCGCGGCACAAAGGATGGCTGCGCCGGTTCACGTGTCAGCGCCAAAAACAGCCAGCTCAGGCTGATAAACAGCGCTGCCAGCCCAAACGAATAGGCAAAATTTAGCGGGAACGGGAAGCGTTCCAGAAACCAGGCGCTTAAACTGGCCGCCGCCAGGCCGGAACCGGCCCCCAAGAACATGGTGATGCCCAAAAAACGGCCGCGTCGGTCCACCGGAAAACAGCGGGCGACCATATCTTGCCAGGCGGTGGCGACCACGCCGGCCCCCAGGCCATGCCAGGCGTAGGCCAACAGGAACAGCAGCACCGCGGCCCCAGCCGAGCGCACCGCCAACAGCGCCGCCAGGGGCATTAACCAAAGTGGGATGCGCTCCAGGAACAAGCCTAAATTCACCACCACCGGCTTTTTGCGCGCCAACCGCTCCACGTGGTTGGCGGTGAATAGTTGTGGCGCAAACCAGGACCCCTGCGCAATCATCGCCGCGACGCCAATCGCCCAGGCGCTGTCGGTAAGCTGGCTAATAAACAGCGGCACAATGGTCGCCGAAGAAATGAAGCTGGCGCCAAACCAAAAAGCCACACCGTCCAATAAATTGACGGTGAAATTCCAGCGATAATTTTGTTCGACTTCGGCCGTGATTTCGGCGTCGGTGCGTGGTGGGGCCGGTAGGTCGGCCCGAATCAGCCAGCGCAGGGCTGACCTTAACTGAGTTGCGGCTAACATAGGGTTCCAGGCGTTTAGGAGGTCTTTTTAAGATTGACATGCGTCAGAGGTCAAGCGTCAAACGTGACCAGGGACGTTTGACGCTTGATTATCTCATAAACGGCCGCAGCCTCAAGCCTGCCAATCAGCAATTCTCCATTTGTCATGGTGGTTGGTAGGGGCGGGACGGCGCGGACAGGCAACAGCCGCAGCGGACGGCATTTTTCCGCGCCATCTCGCCCTGAAGAGGGGCGAGACAGGCGGGAGGCAAGGCATTGGTGATTGGCAAAGACGCTGTACCGCCTGTCCCGCCCCTACGGCTGGATTGCAATATGAGAATCGCTGGCCGCCGGCAAAAGCCGTTTCCCATGCCCATTCAACTTGGCGTGAGCCTCAGGGGTTGAAATGTCCCGGCCAACGGCCAGCGCTACGGCGCGCATCTCGCGCACCAGGGCGGCATATTTTTCCGGTTTGAGCGATTGACGGCCGTCTGACCAGGCCTGATCTGGCTGCGGATGGACCTCCAAAATGACCCCATCCGCCCCGGCGGCGACGGCTGCTTTGGAAGTTGCGCCCACGTATTCCCACTTGCCCGTGGCGTGGCTGGGGTCCACAATGATCGGCAGGTGCGACAGGTGTTTGATTACCGGCACGGCGCTGATGTCCAGGGTGTTGCGCGTTTCCGTCTCATTGGCGCGAATGCCCCGCTCGCACAGCATGACGTTGTTGTTGCCGTGGCTCAGGATGTATTCGGCGCTCATCAGCCATTCTTCAATCGTTCCGCTGAAGCTGCGCTTTAGCAGCACCGGGTGGCCCGATTTGCCGATGGCGTTGAGCAGGGCGTAATTTTGCATGTTGCGCGCGCCAACCTGGAGGATGTCGGCGTAGTCGCATACCAGCGGGACCAGCGCCGGTTCCATCACTTCGGTGATGATCGGCATCCCGGTGGCTTCGCGAGCTTCGGCCAGGTAGCGCAGCCCTTCTTCGCCAAGTCCCTGGAAAGAGTAGGGTGAACTGCGCGGTTTGTACGCGCCGCCGCGCAAGATGTGCGCCCCGGCTTCCTGGCAGGCGTGGGCGACTTCGATGATCTGGCTGCGCCCTTCGACCGAGCAAGGCCCGGCCATCATCACCAGACTGCGGCCGCCAATGGTCACATTGCCCACCTGGATGATGGTATCTTGGGGTTTAAACTCACGGCTGGCCCCTTTGTAGGGCTTGGAGATGGGCATCACGCTCTCCACGCCGCTCATCCGGCCGATTTGCCGTGCATCTATGGCACGGCCGTCGCCGATGACGCCGATGACGGTGCGTTCGACGCCAATAATGGCGTGGGTTTTGCAGCCCACCGCCTCTACGCGATCAATAATTGCGCCCACCTGTTCCTGGGTGGCTGCTGGTTGCATCACGACGATCATAATTCTCCTCTTCCTTTTTGTTGGGTTATAAACTGCAAGCACTTAGCTTACAGCCAACTGCATCATCATTTCGATTTCTTCCGTCGGTACAGGTGGTATATCTTCTTTGTCTGGGCGCAGTGAGTGGGCTTCGTGCAGGTAGACGTGGATGATTTCCTGCGCCGTTTTGTCTGTGTTCCAGTGCAGCATGATGCGGATGCAGCGGGGCAGGCTGTTGGGCACGTTCATTTCGTGGCCGCACAGCAGGGGCACATCGAACCAGCCAAGCTGTCGGGCGGCTGTGGCGGGATAAGTGGCGTTGATGTCTGTGGTGGTGGTGAAATAGGCGCTGGCAACCATGTCTGGCGTGATGCCATTGGCCCGCACCATTGTCACCAGCAGCTCGCGGGTGGCGCAGAGGATGGCCTCGGCGCTGTTTACGGTGACGGTGGTTGCGCCGCGCACGCCACGGCACAGCAGATGGGGGGTGGTAGGGGTACGGCCGTTTTTCATCAATCTCCTCCTGTGTTGTGGTAGCGCCAGCATCCTGCTGGCGCACCGGGTAAAACAAAAAAGACGCGGCCTGTTAGGGCCGCGTCTTGTTGAGTTCGTTTGTTTGCCTGGCTTTTACCTAAAGCGAAACAACCTCCTCAGCCTGGTGCGGCCGGAGTTTGTTAGCAAAAAAATAAAAGTAAAAACCATTGACAAGCTGCAATTTCATAGTCAGCATCTTATCAGGTTGATCAAAGCGCGTCAACCGGCAGCCGGATGAAAAAATGCCCGATAGAAGGGGTGGATTTTTGGTTGATTTGTACAAAATCATTTTCCAGACACAGTTGATGTGTTATGCCAAACCTTCAGCGCTTCGGATAGGGATGGTTTCTTTGACAGTTTGTTTGGTGATGGCCCGGCGTTTCCGGCTGCTGACAAACAGGCTTTGCACGCCGATGAAGATTAAGGTCAGCGCGCCTACGGCGATGCGTGTCCACCAGGAGCTGAGTTCGCCGTTAAACTGAATCAGCATCTGGATTAGCCCGGTGACAAGGACACCAAACAGCGTGCCAAACACGTAGCCTTGTCCGCCGGTCAGCAGCGTACCGCCGATGACTACGGAAGCAATGGCGTCCAGTTCTACACTGGTGGCGTACAGCCCATGCCCGGAGAGCAGCGAAACGCTAAAGACAATGCCTGCCAGCGCCGAACAGAAACCATTCAGGGCGTACACAGAAATCTTAATGCGGCCGACCGGCAGACCCATCAACAAGGCGGATTGTTCACTGCCGCCCACCGCATAGACAGAACGGCCGTAGCGCGTAAAGTGGGCCACATACATGCCCACAATCAAAACAATCAAGGCGGTAACTGCCCCCAGGCTGATGAACGCTCTTTCAAAAAATGGGAGCTGCAGCCGGTACAGCGCCATCGTCCGGTACAGGGGATCGCGGATGGGAATAGCGTTCAGGCTGATGAAGAAGCACATCCCTCTGGCAAAAAACATACCAGCCAGCGTCACAATAAAGGGCTGCACCTTAAAAACGTGGATGATCATGCCCATGGTCGCCCCGAACAGCGTGCCCATTAACAGCATCAGGGGAATGACAATGAGTGGACTCAGCCCGGTGCGTTCCAACAGGGCGGCGGACGTCACCGAAGTCAGGGCGATCATCGCGCCCACGGAAAGGTCAATGCCTTTGGACAGGATCACAAATGTCATGCCAATAGAGGTGATGAGCAAGAAGGCATTGTTCACAAACAGGTTCAAAAATGCCTGAGGTGTGCGCATCCCTTTGTATTGCAGGAACCCGTAAAAGTACAACACCAAAAAGACGCCAATTGTCGTCAGCACGGGAACAAATTTCCGGTTTATCTTCAACTTTGTTGTCATGTTCCGGCCCTTTCTCTTTCAAACAACCGGCCTAAAACCACCTTTGTCTGATCTGAATACAGCAAAATGACAATCAAGACCACCAGGGCTTTGATGGTGGAGGCGGCCATCGCCGGCACACCCAGGGCATACATAGTGGTGGTCGTGCTTTGAATAACCAGGGCGCCAATGAGACTGGCTAACAATGAAAAACGGCCGCCCGTCATCAATGTGCCGCCGATAACCACCGCCAGGATGGCATCCAATTCAAGGTTGAGACCAGCATTGTTGGCGTCGGCGCTTTTGACGTTTGAACTGTAGATGATCCCGGCGATACCGGCGCAAAACCCGGAAATGGTGTACACAATCAGTTTGATGTTTTTGGCGCTAATGCCGCTGAGGAAGCTGGAACGGGCGTTGATGCCGACAGACTCGACAAACATGCCGAAAGCGGTGCGTCTTGCCAAAAGCCAGGTCAGGAAGTAGATGAAGGCGACGATAAAGAGGGGAAATGGCAGCCCGAGAAGATATCCGTTGCCGATGAAAAAATAAGGGCTGTAATAAACAGTAATGATCTGCCCATTGGAGATCAGTTGGGCGATGCCCCGGCCGGCGACCATCAGGACGAGGGTCGCCACCATCGGTTCGATTTTCCCTCTGGAGACCAGGAAGCCGTTCCACAGACCGCAAAGGGTTGCCGCCAGCAGCGCCGTCAGGATGCACAGCCACAAGGGGGTGTAGGTGACATCTTTAATTAATTCTTCTGAACTGATCAACTGCTTTGCCAGCGCCGGATTAATCAGGACGGTGGCGGTGGCCGCCGAGATGGCGACGACAGCTCCGACAGAAAGGTCAACGCCGCCGGTGGCAATCACCATGGTCATGCCCAGGGCGAGCAGCATCAGGATGGAACCACGATTGAGGATGTCGATCAGAAATCCGGAGAGATGCCCGTCTTTTATTTCCACATTGTAAAAACCCGGTGTGAAAAATACATTGAAGAGCATGATCAGAGCCAGCGCTAACAACGGCCAAAATAGTTGGCTGTCTCGTAGGCGCTGCCAGGAGATATTAGTTGGTCTCATAGGTCACTGCTCCCTGCCATAGCTTCCATGATGGTGTGTTCATCCACCTGGTCAGAAAACTCGCTGACTTTTTCTTGATCGCGTAAGACGATGATGCGGTGACTGGTGCGCAGCACTTCATCCAGTTCTGAGGAAATGAAAATACAGGCTTTGCCTTCTTCGGCCAGTTCCAGCACTAATTTTTGAATTTCGGCTTTGGCGCCAATGTCTATGCCGCGCGTCGGCTCATCCAGGATGAGTACCTGGGGGTTGGTCGCCAGCCAGCGCGCCAGGATGACTTTTTGCTGGTTGCCGCCGCTTAGGTTTTTGATGGTCTGTTCTGGGGAAGGTGTGCTGATGTTAAGCATCTTAATGAACTTGTCGGCTATGTCATACTGCTGCTGTCTGCTTAACTGCCTGAGCCAGCCGCGGTTGGATTGCAGGGCCAGGACGATGTTTTCCCGGACGGTGAGTTCGTCTACGATGCCATCGGCTTTGCGGTCTTCCGGGCAGAAGGCCACCCCTCTGGCGATGGAGTCTGCTGGTGAAAATTTCTTGACATCGCTGCCCGCGAAGGAGAGTGTGCCTTCGTCTGGTTTGTCTACGCCAAAGAGCAGGTTGGCGGTTTCGGTGCGCCCGGAGCCTAACAGACCGGCAAAACCCAGGACTTCTCCGGCGTGCAGGTTTAAATTGAGGGGAGCGATGGATCCTTTGCGGCCGAACTGCCGCGCCTGGAGTATTACTTTTTCTTGGGCCTGTTTGCCGCTTTTCAATTTGATTTGGGCCATGTCGTTGAAATCACCAAGTGTTCTGCCGATCATGTGGGCAATCAGTTCTAAGCGGGGCAAAACGGCCGTTTCAAAAGTTCCCACCAACTTGCCATTGCGTAAAACCGTCACCCGGTCGGTCACTTCATAGATCTGATCAATAAAATGGGTGATGAAAACAATGCCCAGCCCTTCTTCTTTGAGCTTGCGCAAGACCGCAAACAAGTTTTCCGTTTCGTGGGCATCCAGGCTGGAGGTCGGCTCGTCCAGAATAAGAATTCTGGCGGAAGAAATTTCCAGGGCGCGGGCAATGGCCGTCATTTGTTTAAGCGCTATCGAATATTCACCCAAATCCAGGCTGACATCAATATCTACGTTCAGGCGCAGCAAAATTTGCCGCGCCTGCTCGCGCATGGAGCGCCAATCAATTCTGCCAAACTTTCGCGGTTCACGACCCAACAATATATTTTCAGCGACAGATAGATTGTCACACAGGTTTATTTCCTGATAAACCGTGCTGATGCCTAACGTTTGGGCATGTTGTGGTGATTTGACATGAATGATCTCATCCCCCAGCGTGATTTGACCCCGGTCCGGTCTTTCCACGCCGGTAATAATTTTGATCAACGTGGATTTTCCGGCCCCGTTTTCGCCCACCACCGCATGAATTTCGCCCGGCTTCAAGTCAAAATCTACATTTTCGAGCGCCTGCACCCCTGGAAAAGCCTTGGAGATACCCTGCATGATTAAAAGGTTGCTTGTATCTTCTGGCATGAGATTCCTCTTCAATGAATTCCCGGAAATCCATAATGGAAGGTTGGGAGAGTAGCCAATCGCTACTCTCCCAACCTTTTACTTATATTCTAAACGGAGCCATGTTAATGGCAGCGGGCCGTCCAACTAATATTGGCGCTCCGGCAGCAGTTCGGCTGCGTTGTCAGGATAATACACACTTTCTTCAGATGGAACCCATTCCGGCAGAGATTCGCCGTTTACCGCCCGTAACGCCAATTCGTAGAACTGCGGACCGAGCAGCGGGTTGCACTCAACGGTTACGTTCAGTTTGCCAGCAATCATGGCTTCAAAAGCGCCGCGCACAGCGTCAATGGAGACGATCTTGATGTCTACGCCCGGTTTCAGGCCAAATTCTTCGATGGCCTGAATGGCGCCAATCGCCATGTCATCGTTGTGGGCATAGAGGCCGGTAATTTCATTGCCGTATTTCTTCAAGAAGGCTTCCATGACCTCTTTACCTTTGGCGCGGGTAAAGTCACCAGACTGCGAATCAACGATTTGGATATTGCTGTTGACTGTTTCCCGGAAACCGGAATAACGGTCATTGGCCGGGGCAGAACCAACCGTGCCCACAAGTTCAACGATTTTGCCGCCATCAGACAGCAGTTTATTCATCTCGTTGCCAGCTTTTCTGCCTTCTTCGACAAAGTCAGACCCCAGGTAAGTTGCATAAAGTTCCCGGGGCACATCGGCGCGGCGGTCAACCATGATCACAGGAATGCCGGCGTCTTTGGCTTCCTGGAGCACGGTTTCCCAGCCGGTTTCGACAACAGGTGAAAAGCCGATCACGTCCACGCCTTCAGCGATATAAGAACGAATGGCCGCGATCTGGTTTTCTTGTTTTTGCTGGGCATCAGAGAAACGGAGGTCAACATTGAGGTTTTTGGCTGTTTCTTGAATAGAGGCTGTGTTAGCAGTCCGCCACTCACTTTCAGCGCCAATTTGGGCGTAACCGACAACCAAATCTTCCATCTTCTTGGCGGCTGCGTCCGGGGCAGATGGTTCTGCTTCTCCACCCGAACAGCCTACTATCACTACAAACATAAGCAGGGCAATCATGATTAAACTAAATTTTTTCATGGTTCTCATCTCCTTATCCTTTACCATGGGTGTAATGACCATGGATGTAACTGAAACGGTTAATAGATAAATGGTACTGGGTAAGACTGGTTGAACTCAATCCATTTTTGTGGGGAGTTCTTGGAGTTTCACCAGGAGTTTTAGGGGAAAAATTTCGGTTTCATAGGGAATAAAAAACCCTCTGCTGAGAGGGTTAAAATTTTTATGATAGCAGTTAAGAAATTTATGATATAGGCGTCCAGAGAAATCTTCGCCCAATTTGTAGAACGATTTGGAAAATCGTTCACTGGGCGATTTGGAAAATCGCCCTACAACTGCAGGAAAAGACTTTCTGGATAGTTTAACTGCTTGGAATCAAAGGGTTTAAACCGCGAGGGCCTGGGCTGGCGCAGTGATAAAACCCGGCGGTTTTCTGGCGCCTAATATCTGCGTGAAGGCAAAATTTCAGCCGCATCTTCAGGGAAAAACACCCCTTCTTCAGAGGGGATCCATTTGGGCACAGGTTCTCCATTTGCCACCTTCAGCGCCAGCTCGAAAAATTGGGGGCCTAACAGCGGGTTACATTCAATCGTGGCATTCAGTTTGCCGTCTATCATCATTTGAAACGCATCTCGAATGGCGTCAATAGACACAATCTTGATATCCTGGCCGGGCTTCAAACCATAAGCCTCTATGGCCCGAATGGCGCCAATCGCCATGTCGTCATTGTGGGCGTACACCGCGTCTATCTCGCTGCCATATATTTTGAGCAAATCCCCCATGACCTCTTCGCCCTTTGCTCTGGTAAAGTCGCCCGATTCCGAAGCGATAATTTCCATCCCTGGATGCTCCTGGATGATTTCGCGAAAGCCGACGAAACGGTCCAGGGCGGGCGCGGATCCAACTGTTCCTACCAGTTCGATAATATGCCCTTCCCCCCCCAATAAATCTACCATGACCCGGCCGGCATTTTTCCCTTCTTCAAGGAAATCAGATCCCAGATAAGCGGTGTAAAGGTCCTCGGAAACGGCCGCTCTTCTGTCTACTAAAATAATGGGAATGCCGGCGTCTTTTGCTTCCTGGAAAACAGAGTCCCAGCCGGTTTCCACCACCGGTGATACGCCAATCACATCTACCCGCTGGGCGATAAAGGTGCGAATGGCCCGAATTTGATTTTCTTGCCGCTGCTGACCATCGGAGAAAAGCAGCTCCACACCTAAATCCTCCGCTGACTCCAAGATTGAAGCCGTATTGCCAATGCGCCATTCACTTTCCGCGCCAATTTGCGAATACCCTACAACCAGCTCTGAGTAAGTTTTTTTACCATTGATCTGTTCGGGCAGCCGGGTAAGTTCCGTCGTGTCGGAACCCGATTCCGCCGTGCAGGCTGCCATGAAAAAACCGAGGCTGAACAGCGCCAGCAGTTTAGCCGATGACCTCAGAAATAAACTCATCATGCCGGCTCCCATTCACTCTTTTCGATTGGTTCATACCGATTGGGAATGGCAATCGTCACCTGGGTGCCATCCCGGTATTGGCTGCTGATAGACAGCCCATATTGCATCCCGTAATACAGTTTGATGCGTTTATTGACGTTACCCAGGCCAAATCCACTGTCTTTCATCAGAGGTTCCCCAGAATCTTCGGCGAGCATCGCCTGGATTTTGGCAAGTTTATAAGGAGTAAAACCTACGCCATTATCCTCCACATGGAGCAGCAGCATGTTTTTATTCGCCGATTGATTCACACGAACACAAATTTTCCCACCATTTCTTTTGGTTTTTATGCCGTGATAGAGAGCGTTTTCAACCAACGGCTGCAGCGTCAGCTTGAGAATGGTGTGATCCAGTAACGTTTCGTCTACTTCGATCTGGTAATCCAGAATGTCTTCATAGCGCATTTTTTGGATTGCCAAATAGCTCCTGACATGTTCAATTTCTTGTTGCACAGTGATCCAGTCTTTGCCTTTGCTCAGGGCAATGCGAAAGAAGCTGGAAAGGGCGCAGGCCATTTCTATGACCTGGTCGCTCTTGTTTGCCTCAGCCATCCAGACAATGGTGTCCAGGGTGTTGTAAAGAAAATGGGGGTTGATTTGCGCTTGCAGCGCTTTGAGTTCTGCTTTCTGTAAATTATCATGCTCATTGATTTTGGCAGTCAATAGTTCGCGGATTTTTCCGATCATGATGTTGAAGCTGATGCCCAGTTCGGTGATCTCATCCACGTTGTTGCTGGTGACCAGCCCTTGCAAGTCTGCTCCGGTGATGGTGGTGGTGACATCGTGCAGCTTTTTGATGGGAATGTAGATGCTGGCGGAGATGATCCAGGCCGCCAAAATGGAAAAACCGATGACGCCGGGCAATAAAATCGTGTACAGGACAGAAAGCCGAGTAAACCGCGCCTGGCTCTCGTCATACTGCTTTTCTGCTTCGTTGACTTCAAACAACATGTAATCTTGAATGCTGTCTTCAATAACCGTTGAAACGCCGCGGATATTGTCGAGTACTTCTTCGTTTTTAGCGACACGGCTTCCCTGCTCAATCTGCTCTCCCATGAGGTCTACATAGTAAGTCAACGTGCCCATCGTGCGCCGGATTACTTCCAGTTTGATTTGTGATTTGTCGGAATTGGCGTTTGCCATGAGGAAATCAATTTGGGTATTGACTTGTTCGATGATCTGGTACTGCTGCCCTTCTGCAAATTCTGTTCGGCCGGAGACGATGCCCCACATTTCGGTATCAATGGCTGGCTTAATGAAGCCATTGATGCTGTTTGCCGTGGTGATATTGTTGATAATGGCGTCGTATTGGCGGTTAAAGCGCAGCATTTCCATGATGAGCAGGATGTTGACAGCCGACAGCAGCAGGATGACGGTGAAGAAGGAGAGCAATATTTTGGCGCGAAGTGACAACTGTACGCTGGCAAACAAGGCGACAAATTTGCCCATGTAACCTGGGGTTAGAACCGGGGGGTCGTTTGAAATCAGTTCGGCATTCATAGGATTGCCTCTATCTGTATGCTTATTTTGCCTGGGGCTGCTGCCGGAACTGCTGCGGCGGGAGTCCGGTGTTTTTGCGGAATACATGGCTGAAATAATGTGGATCGTTGTAACCGCTTTGGTAGGCTATTTCTGAACATTTAAGATTTGTGGTTAACAGCAGCTCTTTGGCGCGTTCCATTCTGAGCCGGGTAATGTACTCTTTGTATGACTCGCCGAATTCGTCGCTGAAGATGGCGCTGAAATAGCTGGGGCTGAGGTTTGCTTTAGCGGCGACATCGTTGAGCATCAAATCCGGGTTGGTAAAGTGTTCGTCAATGAAGGCTTTCACGTCGTGGATGTTGCGGTTTCTTTGGTGCGAGGTGTGGTTATTACGAAACGCGAAAGCCTGGGTAAAGAGTTTGCTGATTGTTTCTCTTATCTGGTCGGTCGTTTTAATGCCGGCCAGCAGCTTTTCTATATTTTGAATTTCGGGGATCACCTGAGCGGGATCGCCGC
Organism: Candidatus Leptovillus gracilis; assembly: GCA_016716065.1. Classification (NCBI taxonomy): domain Bacteria; kingdom Bacillati; phylum Chloroflexota; class Ardenticatenia; order Promineifilales (SeqCode); family Promineifilaceae (SeqCode); genus Candidatus Leptovillus; species Candidatus Leptovillus gracilis. Next base: position 832,256 of record JADJXA010000002.1, read on the forward strand.
CTAATTCGCTGATGAATTCGGCGGTGGTTAAGATGAGGTCTACAAACAAGTAATGTTTGACCAGATAGGAGTGGGCGGCCGCTTTGGCGAGGGGGTGGAGGTGGGCGCTGTAAAAGGCTGCGAAGTCTTCGTTGGCGCCCCCTTTTAGATAGTGTTCAACGGCCGTTTGTTCCAGTTTTAGTTTCTCTACGGAATCACGGCCGTTATGCCAATCACTCATGGCGGCGCCGGTTCCGGCATTCTTAACCTGGGCGAGCGCTTCCGCAAAGGACTGCGAGATTTCCGTGAGCCGCTGGTAGGGGGAACCAATGCCAATGGTCACCAGGCACGAGACGGCGTTTTCTACTTCTTGTTGAATCAAGTCGGTCAGAAAAGCGCCGTCTTGGGTCAGCTCGTCCAGGCTGTCCCCGGTGATGATCAGCAGGAGTTCTTCCACGCTTTTTTGGGTGAGAAACGTGCCGGGGTGGGGGTAGATCAGGTCTGCTGCGATTGACTGAATCTGTTGGTACTCGGCGTAGGTGAGATGCTGCGCTGCTGTTGGCGCCGTGATTCTGATGAGGGCCACCAGATAGTACGGGGCAATAATGTTCAAACCAAGCTGCTGACATTGCTCAATGGCTTCGGCCGACGGCACACCGCCCACAACGAGTTGGAACAGCAGTCTTTCTCTCTGTAAGGCCAGATTGTCCTGAAGCTGCCTTTGCAGTTGTTTGAGTTTTTCGCGCTCTTCCCGTTCCTGGTCCAGCAGCGCGGCAATTTTTGTGAGGACTTCGTGCAGCTTAACGGCCGTTATCGGCTTAAGCAGGTATTCCGAGACGCCCAGTTCGATGGCCGATTGGGCATACTCAAACTCATCATGCCCGCTGAGGATGACCACTTTGATCCAGGGCATGCGCTGCCGCACCAGTTTGCTCAACTGCAAACCGTCCATGAAGGGCATTTTGATGTCTGTGATCAGAAGGTCGGGTTGGGTGGTTTCGATGAGGGGAAGGGCGATATCTCCATCAGGGGCTTCGCCGCAAAATTCAAAACCGGCAGCTCGCCAGTTTACGTTGTCCCGTATTCCCACTCTGGCAGCGGCCTCGTCCTCCACTAAAAATACTTTGTATACCATGCAGTACCTCTTCCTTCACAATGTCGCAGGAGTTGGTAGATATGGGGAGAAAGAACGGAACGGCAGTTTTCCTTGCCGGTCGTCAGTTCCATGCAAGTCAGCAAGAAATCAGTGTAACATAGCCCAAATTGAGCGTCAATGAAGCTCAATGAGCAGCAAATGGCGGGGCGGCTCCCGGAACCGCCCCGCCGCAAGGCGTCATCTTAAGCAGCGGGACTTACCGTAATGTGTAATAGACCTGGTTCCAGTGCAGCTCTTTTTTAATGCTGGCAACTGTGGCGTTTTCGTCAATCAGCAGATATTCGATGCCGGCTATCTCGGCAAAATCTTCCATGTGTTCGGTGGTGACGGACAGGCTGAACCCGGTATGGTGCGCCCCGCCGGCTAAAATCCAGGCGGCCGCGCCCACTTTCAGGTTGGGCTGCGGCGTCCACAGGGCGCGCGCCACCGGCAGTTTGGGCAGCGGCTGCTCCGTGGGTACTACTTCCACCGTGTTGACGATTAAACGGAAGCGGCTGCCCAGGTCAATGATGGAGGCGTTGAGCGCTGGTCCGGTCTGAGAGTCGAAAACCAGCCGTACCGGGTCTTCTTTGCCGCCGATGCCGAGTGGATGAATTTCCAGCGATGGTTTGCCGGCGGCAATGCTGGGGCAGATTTCCAGCATATGCGCGCCCAATACTCTGTCGCCATTTTTGCTGAAATGATAGGTGTAATCTTCCATGAAGGAAGTCCCGCCGCTCAAGCCTGCGCCCATCACCTTCATGGCGCGCAGCAGGGCAGACGTTTTCCAGTCCCCTTCTGCGCCAAAACCATAGCCATCGGCCATAAGCCGCTGCGCTGCGATGCCCGGTAGTTGCTTAATTCCGTGCAGATCTTCAAAGGTGGTGGTGAACCCTTTGAAACCGCCATTTTCCAGAAAGGCGCGCATACCCAGTTCGATGCGGGCGGCGTCGCGTAATGATTGGCGCTGGCTGCCGCCGGTTTGTAGGGAGGGGGCGAGGGTGTAGCTGTCTTCGTAAATGGTGATGAGGTCGGTAACGGCCGTTTCCGACACCGCATGGATGTATTGCACCAGGTCGCCCACGCCATACCCGTTCACCGAGTAGCCAAACTTCATCTGCGCCGACACCTTGTTGCCTTCCGTCACCGCCACTTCGCGCATATTGTCGCCAAAACGGGCGAATTTGGCCCCTTGCGCATCGTGCCAGGCGGCGGCGGCGCGCAGCCACACGTCCAGCCGCGCCAATACTTCCTCATCCTGCCAGTGGCCCACCACAATCTTGCGCGCCAACCCCAGGCGCGCGCCGATGAAGCCAAACTCCCGCCCACCGTGCGCCGTCTGGTTCAAATTCATGAAATCCATGTCAATGGTAGACCAGGGGATTTCCGCATTGAACTGGGTATGGAACTGCACAAAGGGTTTTTGCAGCGCCTGCAAGCCCGCAATCCACATCTTGGCCGGGGAAAAAGTGTGCATCCAGCAAATCAGGCCGATGCAGTTTGGGGCTGAATTGGCTTCCTGGCACACGCCATACACCTCTTCGGGACGGGTGACGATGGGTTTAAACACAACCTTGACGGGTAATTTATGAGAATCGTTGAGGGCGTTGGTGATGAAACGGCCGTTATCCGCTACCTGCGCCAACGCTGCCGGACCGTACAAATGCTGGCTGCCCACCACAAACCACACTTCCAATGGAGCAAAAATATCTGTATTCATTTGATTATTCCTTTGATGTGAACCTTTGACTGGGGGGTGAGCTCCCGGACCTTCGCCTCGGGCCCGCGCCCCAGGGCTTTGGCAAAGGCGCGGCCCTGGCGCAGGAGGAGAAAATGCCCAAAACGTGTTGATCTCAGATGACAGTCACTTCTAAAATAGCCGTCATCTGTTGGGCTTATTGCCCATATACGTTCTGATACCGGTCATACAGCTTATCAATGTCCGCCTGGGCAATGGTTAGAGGCGCGCCCAGCAGCAGCGACGCCCAGGCAACAGCGGCGTTGTCTTCTGTCATCGCGGCCGCTTTCACCGCTTTTTCGGCCGTTGCGCCCACCGTAAATACGCCGTGACTTTGCAGCAAGCAGGCCGGACTGCGGCTCCCTTTAAGCGTTTCCACCACCACCTGTCCAATCTCTTCCCCGCCGATCAGCGCAAAGCCGCCGCAGGGAATGTCCCCGCCAAACTCATCGCCCATCGCGGTGGTGATGCAGGGGATGCCGCGCCCGTGGGTGGCAAACGCCGTGGCATAACGCGAATGGGTGTGGACGATGCCGTTCACCTCTGGCATGTGGCGGTACATGTAGCAGTGCGACGCCGTGTCTGAGGACGCTTTGTAAACACCTTCGACGATATTGCCATCCAAATCCACCACCACCATACTCTCCGCTGTCAGGTCGGGAAATTTAATACCGGTCGGTTTAATAACCACCAGATTGGTCTCCGGATCACGGGCGCTGATGTTGCCGCTGGTCCAGGCGACCAGGTTATTTTTGGTAATTCAAAATGCAGTTGCACGAGTTCTTCTTTTAGTGTTTCAAGCATATCGCTTCTTCCCGTAGCGTCAAATTTTCTACTTGGTGCCGAGGCAGGGGGGCGGTGCGCCACGGCGTCATCCCTTGAAATCTTAAAGAACCTTCTACTTTAGGGCAGTAACGGCCGTTCTCTCAATAATCAGCCCCTCTTTATACCGCGCCATAAAAGCCGCAAAGCCAGCCACATCCGCTGGCTCAGGCGCTATCGTCGTGCCAGCTTCGCCTGCAAAAACCTTGTTAGAGAGATAGGCTTCCAGGGTTTCATTTTCTGCCTTTTGGCGCAAATAAGCCGCCAGCAAAGCAATCCCCCATGCGCCGCCTTCGCCGGCGGTCTCCATCACAGTAACAGGCACATTCATGGCCGCCGCCATCATCTTTTGCCCCACTTCCTTGGTTTTGAAGAAGCCGCCGTGCCCGAGAATCTGGTCAATTTCTACCTGCTCCTGCTCAAAAAGAATGTCCAGGCCAATCTTCAAGGCCCCAAGCGACGAAAACAGATGGACGCGCATGAAGTTTGAGAGGGTGAAACGGCTTTCGGGTGTACGGACGAACAACGGCCGTCCCTCTTCAAAGTGGGTGATATGCTCGCCCGAGAGATAGTTGTAGGCCAGCAGCCCGCCGCCATCCGCCTCGCCCGTCAGCGCCTTTTGGTACAGCGTTTCAAACAGTTTGGACTGGTCAATCTCCACGCCCACCGCCTCGGCGAATTCCTGGAACAGACCAACCCAGGCGTTGAGATCGGAGGTGCAGTTGTTGCTGTGGACCATGGCCACCGGTTTGCCTGTGGGCGTCGTTACCATGTCAATCTCAGGATACAATTTTGACAGCGCCTTCTCCAAAACGATCATGGCAAAGACGGATGTGCCTGCGGAAACATTGCCGGTGCGCACGGCCACGCTGTTGGTGGCGACCATGCCCGTGCCGGCGTCGCCCTCCGGTGGACAGAGAGGGATACCCGCTTTTAGCTGTCCCGTGGGATCAAGGAGTTTTGCGCCATCTGCGGTTAGTGCGCCCGCAGCATCCCCCGCTGCCAGAACTTTGGGCAGGATGTCTTGAAGCTTCCACAAAATGTTTTTTGCTTCGAGCCGTTCATTGAACAGTTCGATCTTGCCTGCATCATAGTCGTTGGTCTGGCTGTCAATGGGAAACACGCCTGATGCTTCGCCAATCCCCAACACCTTTTGCCCCGTCAGTTTCCAATGGACGTAGCCTGCCAGTGTGGTTAGAAAACTGACGTCTTTAACGTGGGTTTCCTGGTTTAATATCGCCTGATAGAGGTGGGCAATGCTCCAGCGTTGGGGAATGTTAAACTGGAACAGTTCCGTGAGTTCCTCTGCTGCCTGCCCGGTGATGGTGTTGCGCCAGGTACGAAACGGGGCCAGTAAAGTTTCATCCTTGTCGAATGCCATATACCCGTGCATCATGCCGCTAAAGCCGATAGCGCCGATGGTTTGCAGCGGCGTGTTGTAGTTCTTTAAAACTTCGTGGCTGAGCTGCCGGTAGCTCTCTTGTAAACCTGCCCAGACATCTTCCAGACTATAAGTCCAGACCCCATTTTCATATTGGTTTTCCCACTCATGGCTTCCCGCCGCAATCGGCATATGATCCGCACCGATCAGCACCGCCTTGATGCGCGTCGAGCCAAACTCGATGCCAAGAATAGTCTTGCCGTTCTCAATTGCTTTTTGGATATCGTTTCGATTCATGTCCATCCTCCATAACCTGAAAACACATAATCTGAAAACGTTAATCGTTCACCCCACGCCCCCTAAGCCTGTCGAAGGGGCGTGGGGTGAATGGTTGCCTGAAAACTTATGATCACGCCTTATTCTTATTCCGCACGTCAAACCAGACAGCAAATGCCAGCACCAGACCTTTAATCGCCTGCTGCCAGTCAATGCCAATGCCCACAATCGACATGCCATTGTTCATGACGCCCATCACCAGCGCCCCAATGACCGCCCCGATCACCGTGCCAATACCGCCAGACGCCGACGCGCCACCAATGAAAACGGCCGCGATGACATCCAATTCAATACCCGACCCCGCTTTAGGTGACGCCACATTCAACCGCGCCGCAATAATCAGGCCGCCCAAAGCCGCCAGTATCCCCATGTTGACAAAAGTAAGGAATTTAAGACGGTTGGTATTCACACCAGAGAGCTGCGCTGCTTTTTCATTCCCGCCCAGGGCATAAATGCGCCGGCCAATCACAGTTTGTTTAGTGATAAACGAATAAACAACAATCAGAGTGAAGAGAATCACCAACACATTTGGCAGACCCTTGTAAGAAGCCATCAAATAGCTGAGGTAGAGAATGACTGCCACAAGAATGGCATTCTTCACTACAAAAATGCTGATAGGAGACACGTCAAAACCGTATTTCACTTTGTTTTTGCGTGAGCGATAATCCAAATAGACCACCAGGGCAGAGATAATAACGCCAATCACAATCGACGTGATATGTAATGAATCACCGGCAAAAACATCCGGCAGAAAGCCCGAACTTAATTTTTGAAAACTGGTGGGGAAAGGACCAATCGAGCGCCCCTGGAGAATGACCAGCGTCAGCCCTCTGAAAATAAGCATACCGGCCAAAGTAGCGATAAAAGCAGGTACCTTTTGATACGCCACCCAATACCCTTGAGCCGCGCCAATGACTGCGCCAATCAGCAGACTGATCATGATGACCAGAATGAAGTTCATCTTGTACTCAACCATCATCACGGCCGCCACAGCGCCCGTAAAAGCCGCTACAGACCCCACAGACAGGTCAATCCCACCTGCAACGATGACCAACAGCATCCCAATGGCCATAATCACAATATAGCTGTTCTGCAAAATCAAATTAGTCAGGTTCACCGGTTTCATCAGTGTGCCATCTGTCATGATTTGGAAAAACAGCATAATGGCAATCAGCGCAATCAACATGCTGTATTGGCGAGTATTATTCCTGAAAAGTGTCATCGCGGTTTTCATAATTGTTCAACCTCTTGTTGCATGATGCACCCCATAATTTTTTCTTGAGAGGCGTTTTCTGCAGGCATTTCACCAACAATTCTGCCTTCATTCATGACATAAATACGGTCACACACGCCCAAAATCTCCGGCAGCTCCGAAGAAATGAGGATGATCCCTTTACCCTCAGCTACCAGTTGATTGATGATGGTGTAAATTTCAAATTTGGCTCCCACATCAATCCCGCGTGTTGGCTCATCCAAAATCAAAACATCAGGATTGGCAAACAGCCATTTACTTAACACCACTTTTTGCTGGTTGCCGCCAGAAAGATTAACGGTTTTTTGCAAGATGCTGGAGCATTTAATGTTGAGCTTGTCCCGGTATTCGTTGGTAACAACCATTTCTTTGGGTTCATTAATGACGGCGCTCTTGGAAATGGCTCTGAGATTTGTCAGCGTGATGTTGTTTTTAATGTCCTGAATCAGAATCAGGCCATACTGTTTGCGATCTTCTGTCACGTAAGCAATCCCGGAATCAATTGCCTTATCAATTGAACTTACGTCGAGTTCTGTGCCGTGTTTATAGACTTGCCCGCTGATGTGTCTGCCATAGGCCCGGCCAAATACACTCATGGCTAATTCAGTTCTGCCAGACCCCATTAAACCGGCAAGGCCCACCACTTCGCCCTTGCGTACATACAGGTTCACATTGTCAATCGACTTGCGATCCGGATGGATGGGGTGATAGACATTCCAGTTCTTGATTTCAAAAATCGTGTCACCGATATTGGGTTCCCGCTCCGGGAAACGATGGGTTAAATCACGCCCCACCATACCTCTGATAATTCGGTCTTCAGTGACAGTATCTTGATGGCAGTCCAGGGTCTCGATGGTGGCCCCATCTCGCAAAATAGTGATAGAGTCGGCCACTTTGGAAACTTCATTCAGTTTATGGGAAATTAAAATGGACGAAATGCCGCGCGCCTTGAATTGCAGCAGCAGTTGCAATAAAGCCTCGCTGTCATCTTCGTTTAAGCTGGCGGTTGGCTCGTCTAAAATAAGCAGCCGCACTTCCTTTGCCAGAGCCTTGGCAATTTCCACCAACTGCTGTTTACCCACTCCCAAATCGGTGATTAAAGTATGGGGAGATTCATCTTCCAACCCAACCAGGTTGAGTAGTTCTTGCGTTTTGGAAACGGTCTCATTCCAATTGATGACGCCTCTTTTTTTCTGTTCATTGCCTAAAAAGATGTTTTCGGCAATCGAAAGAAAAGGGATCAATGCCAGTTCTTGATGAATAATGACGATGCCAATTTTTTCGCTGTGAGTGATGTCTTTAAATTGGCACAATTCGCCCTGGTAATAAATTTCACCCGTGTAAGTGCCTAAAGGGTGAACACCGCTCAAGACCTTCATCAGTGTCGATTTTCCGGCCCCATTTTCCCCGACGAGAGCATGAATTTCACCCTGCTGCACACTGAAATTGACATCATCCAGCGCTTTGACACCAGGAAATGTCTTTGTGATGTTGCGCATTTCCAAAATTACATCTGACATACCCTGATTCTCCTTTTTTGCCGCTTCTTTCACGATTTGTCGTGTTGCCTGAGCCTGTCTACGGTTAACTATACAACCAGTCGAGGGCTGAACTTATCGAAGCACGGCTCCGCCTGCGACAGGCTCAGGCTGCACCTGCATAGATACAAGAAAAAGAAGTGTGGGAATTTGATCATTCCCACACTTCTCAGAATCAGTTTCTATTAGTTGAAATCATCAGCGGAGTAATAACCGCTGTCGATCAGGACGGATTCCCAATTGGTAATGTCCACGTCAATCGGTACCAGAAGGAAGGAGGGCACCACTTTGATGCCATTATCGTAGGTGGTGGTGTCGTTGATTGGTACTTCCCGACCCCTTAACATGGCGTCCACCATATCAACAGCCACGCGCGCCAATTCACGGGTGTCTTTGAAGACGGTTTCTGTTTGTTCGCCGGCAATGATGGATTTGACGGAAGGTGTTTCGGCGTCCTGTCCGGTGATGATGGGCATGGGCAGTTCGGGGGTACCGTAACCCACACCTTTCAAGGAGGAGAGAATGCCGATGCTGAGGCCGTCATAGGGGGACAAAACGGCGTCTACGGTCTCGTCGGTGTAGTAGGCGCTCAACAGGTTGTCCATACGAGCCTGAGCGGTTGCGCCGTCCCAACGCAGGGTAGAAACCTTGTCCATGCCTTGCTGACCACTCTGGATGACCAATTGGCCGTTGTCCAGATAGGGCTGCAAAATAGACATGGCCCCATCGTAGAAGAAGTAGGCATTGTTGTCATCGGGTGAGCCGCCAAACAGTTCGATGTTGAAGGGGCCGCTGCCGTCTTTCAGACCGAGGGCTTTTTCAATGTAGCTGGCCTGGATGACGCCGACCTGGAAGTTATCGAAGGTGGCGTAGTAATCCACGTTTTCGCTGCCCCGGATCAAGCGGTCGTAGGCGATGACTTTGATGCCCTGGTCGGCTGCCTGCTGCAAAACGTCGGACAGTGTTTCACCATCGATGGCGGCGATGACCAGCACGTTGACGCCCTTGGTGATCATGTTTTCGATTTGGGCGAGTTGGTTGGGGATGTCGTCTTCCGCATATTGCAGGTCGGTCTGGTATCCCTTTTCTTCAAAGAACTTCACCATGTTGTTGCCGTCATCAATCCAGCGTTGGGATGATTTGGTGGGCATGGAGATGCCGATCAGGGCGTCGACCGGGGCTTCTTCAGTGCGTTCTTCTAAACCAAATTCACTGGCGGAGTAATAACCGCTGTCAATCAAGACAGATTCCCAATTGGTAATGTCCACATCAATCGGTACCAGGAGATAGGAGGGCACCACTTTGAGGCCATTATCGTAGGTGGTAGTGTCGTTAATTGGGACTTCGACGCCTTTCAACATGGCGTCCACCATGTCAACAGCCACGCGGGCCAGTTCACGGGTGTCTTTGAAGACGGTTTCTGTCTGTTCACCGGCGATGATGGATTTGACGGAGGGCGTTTCGGCGTCCTGTCCGGTGATGACGGGCATGGGCAGTTCGGCTGTACCGTAACCCACGCCTTTCAAGGAGGAGAGAATGCCGATGCTGAGGCCGTCATAGGGGGACAAAACGGCGTCTACGGTCTCATCGGTGTAGTAGGCGCTCAGCAGGTTGTCCATGCGAGCCTGGGCGGTCGCGCCGTCCCAACGCAGGGTAGAAACCTTGTCCATGCCTTGCTGACCACTCTGGATGACCAGTTGGCCGTTGTCCAGATAGGGCTGCAAAATGGACATGGCGCCATCGTAGAAGAAGTAGGCATTGTTGTCATCGGGTGAGCCGCCAAACAGTTCGATGTTAAAGGGGCCATTGCCATCTTTCAGACCGAGGGCTTTTTCAATGTAGCTGGCCTGGATGACGCCGACCTGGAAGTTATCGAAGGTGGCGTAGTAATCCACGTTTTCACTGCCGCGGATCAGGCGGTCATAGGCGATGACTTTGATACCCTGGTCGGCTGCCTGCTGCAAAACGTCAGACAGGGTTTCGCCATCAATGGCGGCGATGACCAGCACGTTGACGCCCTTGGTGATCATGTTTTCGATTTGGGCGAGCTGGTTGGGGATGTCATCTTCGGCATATTGCAGGTCTGTCTGGTATCCCTTTTCTTCAAAGAACTTCACCATGTTGTTGCCATCATCAATCCAGCGTTGGGATGATTTGGTGGGCATGGAGATGCCGATCAGGGCAGTTTGGCTGCTTTCTGGCGCAGCGGCTTCTGCGGCCGGTGCGCTGGTGGCTTCGGTGCTGCTGGCTGGGGCGGTATTGTCGCCGCCGCAAGCGCTCAACATCAAGGCAAAGACCAGGATGCTCAACAAAAACAAGATTGATTTTTTCATTTTTTCTCTTCCTTTTAGAGTTGTGAACTGCCTTCTTCTGAAATTTTGAGAATCAATAACAGAGATTCGTGTACGGATGTTAAGTTTTGCTCTGTTATCGTTCCCGTTAACGATAACATTCTAGCATTCACAACATCCCCCGTCAACCCTGAAACCAGTTTTTATTGTACAATCTGCCGTAAATCTCGCCAAATTCATTGGTCACTTTTGATTTTTTGTGATGATGGCTGGTCGCCATATTGGCAAGTGGGGCCGGGATTGCGGACAATAAGCTGGCATTGACATGAAAAAAACGTTGTGCTACACTGAAAATCGTTAACGTTAACATACTAAGTTGACAAATGAGTGAGAAACTATGAGTCGCAAACGTGTCACGATTAGAGAGGTAGCCCAGGCGGCGGGGGTTTCGACGCAAACGGTATCGCGGGTGGTAAACGGCCGTCCTGACGTGTCGCATGAAACCCGCCAGCATGTGCAGGCGGTTATAGATAGTCTAGACTACCAACCGAGCAAGATTGCCCGTAGTCTCATCCAGGGGCAGAGTTATTCTCTGGGGGTTGTCAGTTCGAGCATAGGGCTGTATGGTCCGTCTCTCGTTTTGCAGGGAGTTCAGGAAGCAGCGGAGCAGTTGGGTTTTTCCCTGATTTTGCATATTCTGCCCGACGCTGAGGTGTATGACGCCAAAAAGCTGCTGCGTGGAATTTTGGCCTATCATGTGGATGGGATTTTATGGGCTGTGCCGGAAATTGGGCAAAACAGGGATTGGGTGCAGCAGGAGGTAGCCAATCTGACGGTACCGATTGCCTTTTTGAATGTGCAGCCACGGCCGATGTTGACAACGGCCGTTATTGACAATCGTCATGGCGGCAGACTGGCGACCCGTCATCTGCTTGAGCAGGGGCGGCGGAACATCGGCATTATTACCGGCCCCATGAATTGGTGGGAAGCGCGGCAGCGAGAATTGGGCTGGCGTGAAGAATTGATGGCAAACGGCCGTTCCGTAGACGAAAGTTACATCACCCACGGCGATTGGACCCCCGGCAGCGGCGAGCGCAGCATTCGTATGCTGCTCGATTGGCATCCCGAAATGGATGCTGTCTTTGCCTGCAACGACCAGATGGCCCTCGGCGCTATGAAAAGCGCCCGCCAATTGGGCCGACGCATCCCCGAAGACCTGGCTATCGTCGGCTTCGACGACATCCCGGAAGCGCCTTACTTTGACCCCTCTCTCACTACCATCCACCAGGACTTATCTGAAATGGGGCGCGAGGGCGTGCGGCAGTTGATTTGCATCATCAACAACCCGGAACACCCCACCGCCGAGCCTATCAAGCTGCTGCCCACGCTCGTTGTGCGCCAAAGCTCTTTGAGTAACGGCTGAAGCATCATATAGACAAAGACCATTATCTCTACGGCTTCTCTGAGATGAAATTGCCAACGGAGCAAACGCTTTACGTCATGGACCACACGAGAAATCGGCCACAAAAAGAACTTTTTCCGCCATCTGACCGTCCCCGGAGACAACTTTGCCTGTGCCAATAACAGTGGCTGCACTGGAATTGTTTACCTCAAATCCAAATCCGCTGCTGATTGGCCCGGCCAGTTTTGTGTTGTTCCAAAAATAAGTGAAACGGCCGTCGCCTCCCTGTCCTTGCAAGTAAATGGTACGGTAGCCAATGCCAGCCTCGCAGCGGCCGTTCACTGGATAGAGGTCCAGGGTCAGCCCGGCGCACGTCCCCGGCGCGCACCGCCTGGTCCCACCAGTCGCCTCGTTGCCGTTGGCCGGCATGACCGATAAGGCTTCCCAATCACCTGACCACTCCAACCGACTGCCGAACACATAGCCCAGGTTGTATTGATTGTCCAAGACATACAACCAATTCCCTTCCGCCGCGCGGCCGATGATTGTGACCACTTCGCCGGGAGCGGCGATGGCTAATTCGGCCGACGTGCTGTCCGGGGCGGCGAAGAGGCTGGCGGGCAGGGTGATGGTCGCCGTGAGGTTGGCGGTGGTTTGTACGGCCGTTGCTGTGGCTGCCGTTGGTCGTAAGGTAAGTGAGGGTATGCTCGTGGCGCGTGTGGGTTCTACGGGTCGGGTGGCCGGGGATGTGGGCGACGGTGTTGCCCTGGACACCCCACCGGTGGACACCCCACCGGTGGCCGCCCCACCGGTGGCCGCCCCACCGGTGGCCGCCCCACCAGGCACAGGGGTCGAATTGTGGGCGAAGATAGCTAAAGGAGTACGGCCGTTTTCTTGAGCCATACTTCCGCCCGTTAAAATAACCAGTCCCAACAACAGAAAAAGCGCCAGCCAGCGCCAGCGCCGCGCAGTCAGCGGCGCGATTGCCTGATCCACGGCCGCGTCTTCGACCACCAACTCTGTTGCGGCATCATAGTACGGCTGGCTGTCTGAGGCAAGTGGATGGGCAACGGCCGTCAACGCTTTGGCAAAGGCGACGGCCGTCTGGTAACGTACTTCCCGCTGCTTGGCCATCGCCTTCACGATAACGGGTTGGCAGGCCGCCGGGATGTTGGGTTGGGTGTCTTGCAGGTTAGGGACTGGCTCGTAGATATGTTTGACGGCCAGCCCAATAGGTGTGCTGGTCTGATAGGGATGCTTGCCGGTAAGCATCTCAAACAAAATGACGCCCAGGGTATAGATGTCGGAACGGCCGTCTATCTCCACTTCCCCCTGAATTTGCTCCGGACTCATATAGGCCGGCGTACCCACTGCTCCGCCCGTTTCCGTTAGCTTGGTATGCTCATCGGTAAACTTGGCTGTGCCAAAATCAGAAATAAACGGCTCATTGCGTTGATCAAACAAAATGTTACTGGGCTTTAAATCTCGATGGACCACGCCGCGGCGGTGAACCTCATCCAAGGCCGGGGCCAGGCGGCTGAGAATACGCGCCGTCTCAGGCAAAGCCATAGGGCCATGTTTTAGCCGGTCGCTCAACGATCCACCGGCCATAAAGCGCATCACCAAAAATGGCTGCTCATCCTGCTCGCCAAAATCATACACCGGCACAATTGCCGGATGATCCAGCGCCGCGACAATTTTCGCCTCGCGGTCGAAGCGGCGGCGAAAGGTGGGATGATGCAATAGTTCGCGTGGCAGCAGCTTCACGGCTACATCGCGCCCGAAGTGGGGGTCATGGGCCAGGTAAACGGTAGACATTCCACCGCGCCCCAATTCTGCTTTGATCTGGTAACGGCCAATTGTTTGCGGTAGCATCCATTGGATTATAAATAGGCCAAAAGTCCCTACAAGATGATATTTGCGCCCTGTTCACGTTCGCCTTATAGGATTTACTTCCTATTTACGTGCCCAGGATTCAGGCAATATCTTCCCTTTTTGTGAACTTTATGTTACCTTGTGAGGGCTGGCTCCTTCAAAATAGTTGAACGCTCTGTTATAATGGAGGGTACATATCTTACAAAGGCCAGTGGGGACTGGATGTCCTGAAAAAAGGAGGCTCTTATGCGCCGGTTATTCATCCTGGTTTTATTGATGATGCTTCTGTTGGTCTCTTGCCGCAACGTGCAAGATTCCCTGACTCTGCCTTCGTCGTTGTCGGGTGGTAGTGAGGACAGCCAGACGGCCGTACCCTCGTCGGCCCCGCGTGTGGCAGTGACGCCTACGCCACCACTGCCACCGACATTTACACCGGAAATCATGGCGCATCAGGGTCATCTCTATTTGCTGCCTGTTTCTGGGGCTGATGGCACAGTGACCTATGTTCACGTTGTGCGTCCTGGCGACACGTTGGCCGGCCTAAGCCGCCTCTATGGCGTAATGGCCGAAGATGTGGTACGGGTAAATGATATTGAGGACCAGAATTTGATTAAGGTGGGCCAGGCGTTGGTTATTCCGATCACCTTTACACCGTAAAACCGAGGTTAGCTGCCAATATAAAAAGCCCGCTGTCACAGCGGGCTTTTTTTGATTGGCTTACATTCCGGGGTACTAATATCCGTAGGCCGAAGTCCGTATCTCGTTTTCCGTTGGCATTTGCCAGAGGCAGCGCCCTACGGATTACCGATAACGGATTACCGCTTACGGGCACTAGATAACTGGCAACGCTTCGACTTCCAACTCTGTTTCTGGTAACTCTTCCTGGTGGAGGAGGACAATTTTGTCCTCTATCACATCCACGACGATGACTTCGCCAGATTGGAACTTGCCGGATAGAACGGCGTCCGACAACAGGTCTTCAATTTCTGTTTGTACCAGGCGGCGTAACGGCCGTGCGCCAAATTCAGCGTCATAACCATGTTCGCCCAACCAGGCCCGCGCTTCGCTGGTTACTTCTAACGAGAGTTCGTGGTCTATGAGGCGATCCTTTACCTCAGACAAGATAATGTCCACAATGTAACGAATGTCTGCGGGTGATAGCTGACGGAAGACAATGATGCTGTCTACGCGGTTGATAAACTCCGGGCGAAACTGACGTTTCAACTCGTCGGTCAGGGTTTTGCGCATTTCGGCGTACTGCGCTTTTTCTTCGGTCACTTCGTCTCGTTGGAAGGCAAAGCCCATGTTCGGACCTCGGCGGATGGTGTCCGCGCCAACGTTGGACGTCATGATGATGATGGTGTTGCGGAAATTGACACGCTGCCCCTTGGCGTCGGACAGGTGGCCTTCTTCCATGATTTGCAGCAGCAAATTGAAGGCTTCCGGGTGGGCTTTTTCGATTTCGTCAAAGACGACAATGGAATACGGCCGTCGCCGAACCGCCTCGGTCAACTGACCGGCGTCTTCATAGCCCACATAACCTGGCGGTGAACCCACCAATCGGGCGATGCTGTGCCGCTCCATAAACTCAGACATGTCTAACTGAACCAGGGCGTCTTCGCTGCCAAACAGGAACCTGGCCAACGCTTTGGTCAGTTCCGTCTTGCCCACGCCGGTGGGTCCTAAGAAAATAAAGGAGCCAATCGGGCGTTCCGGGTCTTTCAGACCGGCTCTGGCGCGGCGCACCGCTTTGGAGATAGCCTGAATCGCCTCTTCTTGCCCCACGATATGCTGGCGCAGTTCATCTTCCATGCGCAGCAGCCGCGCGGATTCTTGTTCGGTGAATTGATAGACCGGGATGCCGGTCCACATCGCCAACACTTCAGCAATGTCTTCAGCTGTCACGTTGACGCCGGCTTCCGCGCTCGACGCGGCGCGCATCTGGTCCAGACGTTTCTGGACGTCTTGTTCGCGCCCAGACCAAAGGTCAATGTCCAACTGCCGACCTTCCTCAATGGCTAATTCCCGTTCTTCGCGGATGTCGCGCAGCTCTTCGTAAGCAATCTGGATGTCGGCCGGCTGCGGCATACGGTACATCCGCACCCGCGAGGCGCTTTCGTCAATCAGATCAATCGCCTTGTCGGGTAAAAAGCGTTCAGTGACATAGCGTGTGGATAAGTTAACGGCCGCTTCAATCGCTTCTTCCGTAATGTATAAATTGTGATGGGACTCATACGCCCCTTTGATGCCGCGCAAAATCTGAATTGTTTCTTCAGACGACGGCTCGTCCACGCGAATGGGTTGGAACCGACGTTCCAAAGCGGCGTCACTTTCAATGTACTTGCGGTACTCTTCCAGCGTCGTCGCCCCAATGCACTGCAATTCGCCACGCGCCAGGGATGGTTTTAAGATATTGGCCGCGTCCACCGAGCTGCCGGCCGAGCCAGCGCCCACCAACATATGAACCTCGTCAATAAACAAGATAGCGTCGCTGGACTTCAACTCTTCAATGACGCGCTTCAGGCGCTCTTCAAACTGGCCGCGATACATCGTACCGGCCACCAGGCTGCCCACATCCAATTGCAAGACACGCTTGTTGTGCAAAATTTCCGGGACGCGACCTTCGACAATACGCTGCGCGAGCCCTTCAATGATGGCCGTTTTACCCACGCCTGGCTCGCCGATGAGCGCCGGGTTGTTCTTGGTACGCCGGGCTAAAATTTGAATAACCCGTTCGATTTCCATGTTACGCCCAATAACTGGGTCTAACTTGCCTTCTTCGGCCAGCGCTGTCAGGTCAGTCGCCAGTTGGTCCACCATGGGGGTTTTGCTTTTTTCTTTTTTAGCGGCGCTGCTGCGTCTGGGGACCTGGGTTTCTCCGGCTGCCACCGGGCTTTCCTTCAACATTTGTTTGGTTTGCCGGCGTATTTGTTCGGCGCTGATGCCAAATTTACGCAGCACATCAATGGCTACGCCTTCATTTTGCCGCGCCATGCCCAGCAGGAGGTGTTCGGTGCTGATGTAATGCTGCCCCATGCGGCGGGCTTCTTCAACGGCCAACTCCAACAGCCGTTTGGTACTGGGAGACAATTCAATCTTGGTAAAGGGGGTTCGGGTGCTGGGGCCGCTGGAAAGGCGTTCCACCATGGCCTGCACACGTACCACATCCAAACCAAGCTCGCGCAGTACACGCCCAGCCACGCCACCTTCTTCACGCAGCAAGCCAATTAGAACGTGTTCACTGCCAATGTAGCTGTGATTTAAGCGTTCAGCTTCCTCTTGCGCCAGACTAAGAACACGGCGAGCGCGTTGCGTAAAACGTTCCCAATTTTTCGAGTTCACTGTTTTTCACCTCGAATTTGCTGAAAGAGGAGATCGGATTTACTTAAGCAGAGTTAAGCATCTCCAGGTCAGCTTCTAGATACTCAGCGGACGCCACCTGTTTTAAGCTAAGACCAAGCTGTCTTTGATCCGAATCTATACGAATGATGCGAACGGTGACTTCTTGCGACGGTTTAACCACTTCGCGCGGATGGGTGACATGTTCGCCCGACAACTCAGAAATGTGGATAAGTCCCTCCAGTTCGTACTCGTCATGCAAGCGAGCAAATGCGCCAAATTTGGTCAGTTTGGTGATGGTTGCTGTTGTCAACTGCCCCTCGTGGTACATTTCTTTGATCAATGTCCACGGATCGGCTTCTAGTCGCTTGATGCTCAGGGCAAGCCGTTGACGTTCCTGGTCTATTTTAAGCACGCAAACCTGTACAGTGTCGCCGACGCTTAGTTTCTCAGCGGGGTTGTTGACGCGCTTCCAACTCAGTTCAGACAGATGGACCAATCCTTCAATACCGCCAATGTCAATGAATGCGCCAAAATCGGCTAGATTGACAACGCGCCCTTCATGAATGTCGCCTTCTTGAATAGAATCCAAAAGCTGCCCGCGGCGCGCTTCACGCACTTCTTGCGCGGCCGCCTTTTCAGAAAGGATCAAGCGGTTGCGCTCGCGGTTGGCTTCGATGACTTTGAGGAATATTTTTTTGCCGACCAGCTTGTGAAAAGAGGGTTGATCAGTATCGTTTTTGACAGCAGCCTGATTGGATGGGTGCAACTGCGAATTCGGTACAAAACCGCGCAAATGCCCCACCTTAACAAGAATGCCGCCCCGGTTAAAACCGACCACCACCGTTTCATAGACTTCTTGGGTATCCAACAGATTTTCTGCATCCAGCCAATCTTGTTCTGCCGCCGCCTTGACATAAGACAAGATAATGTTGCCAGATTCATCTTCTGGGTCCACGATAAAAACTGGGATTTTATTACCGATGGCTAAATTGACGCGCATTTTTTCGTCGAGCGTTTCGACTTCGCGATTGGTGATGACACCTTCAGATTTTGCGCCAATGTCTACTAATACTTCGTTGTTGCGGTGTTCTACAACATATCCGTAGCGGATTTCGCCAGCTACCGGTAGGTTAAAATCAGTCTGTAACAAGAAGTCCATTAGGTGTTCCGCAACACCGCTCCCCGATCCAATTGAATTGCTTGCCAAGATGTTTTGCCCTCTCTTGTACCAGATATGATCTAGCATTTTCCTTGATTATACTGAGTTTAGTGGTATTGGCAATACGCGCTCTCTGGTGTTAATCAAGCTCATATGTCACTCTTTTAGGCCATAATATTTGAACAAATTTGTAAAACCCGTTAAAAATAGCGTTAATGAAATGTGATTCCACAAGTTCCCCGAAGGTGATGGTTGCGGCCCTGGCATTGTTTGCTTTTCTTTATTGCATGTATCTGTTTACGTTTAACGGCCGTTTCACCTCCATTGACGAACTATCCTTATACGCACACAGCGAAAGCCTGGTGCAGCACGGCGAATGGACTGCGCCGCAGCTCAATTTTGCCGCTTACCATAATCCCGTAGGGCCAAGCGAGCCAGGATATGCCATCGCGGCGGCGCCGCTTTATTGGCTGGCGCAGCGTGGTGAACGTTTTAACAACATCCAGACGACGATGTTGTTGAATCCGCTGTTAACGGCGTTGACGGCCGTGTTCCTCTACGCTGCCGCCCGATTGTTAAATTACTCCCACCCGGCGAGTATTATGGCGGCCCTGGCTTTTGGTCTGACGACCCTGGCCTGGCCGTATGCCCGTTCTTTTTACCGCGAACCATTGGTCGGGTTTGGCTGGATGGTGGGTTTATATGGCCTGCTGGCCTGGCGATATGGCGGGCAGCGTCGGTGGGCTGTGACCGGGGTTTTGGCGTTGTGCCTGACTCTCCTGGTTAAATCATCAGCCATTGCCGGGATTCCGCTGGTTTTGCTGGCGGCATTGGCGGGTATGGATGGTAAGCGGCAGTGGGCCAAAGTTGGCGCTGTGCTGGCTGTGGTTATGGTCGTTTTTGCTGTTCTTTTTCAGGCGGCTTTTTTATTGCGGTTTGGTGGCTCATCCAGCCTGGCAAATTGGACCAATTACGCCTGGCAGGGAGGGCTGCTGCGCATTTATGGGCAGCTTTTTAGCCCTGGCAAAGGGCTGATTTTTTACTCGCCGAGCATATTGCTGGCGGCGTTTGGCCTGGTGTGGTTGGCTTCGCGCCACCGGGCGGCAGCGCTGGCGGCCGGGCTGCCGCTGTTAGCCCTGGTTGTGGCTTACAGCGGTTATGCCGCCTGGTATGGCGGCCAATCTTGGGGTCCACGATTTTTGCTGCCGGCCTTGCCGTTGTTTTTTCTGGGCGTGGCGGCTCTGTGGGACCATCTGCGCCATCCGGTTTGGCGGGGCCTGACTGTTGGGCTGCTGCTGCTGGGGTTGTTGTTGCAGGCGGCGGTGTCCACCGCTGATTGGGGTGTTGGTTCTGAACCGTTGTACCGGTCGGCGCTGCGGCCAGAGGAGACGACGGGGTTAGCGTTGGCCAATGTGGCCTTGTCGCCGCCGCTGGTGCAGTTGGCGCGTTGGGGTTCAGACGCGCTGGATTTGCTTTGGCTGCACCCAGACTTGGACGGCCGTCTGGCCTTTTCTGGCCGATTAGCGGTTGGATGGGGAACGGCCGTGCTGCTGGCGTTGGGCCTGGGCTGGTTGGCGCTGCGTGGGCGGGTAACGGCCGTCACCCTTCTTCTACCGCCGCTGTGGGCGACGGCCGTCCTGCTGGCCTGGGGTTCGGCCGCCACCCCCGGTTATCCTGGCCTGACAGCCGACGAGGGGCGCGCTTTGGCCCGCTGGGCCGCCGGAACCGACAATAACCCCTATACGTTGGTCACCATGTCCAACGAGTTCCACATTTACTTCTACCTGGGCTTCTTGAAAGGACGCTTTACCCATCATTGGTACTCGCCCACCACCACGGACGGTTTTGCGCCGATTTTGCAAAAAACCAGCGGCCAACGGGTAACGCTGATCATGGACCGTGTTCACATTTTGCCAGACAATTCCGGCAAGGATTTGGAATGGTGGTTAAATGAGCAGATTTTTCGGGCCAACAGCAGTTGGGTTGGCGGCTTTGAATTGGTAAATTATGCCAATTTGCCCCTGCCACTGGTCTGGCAGCCGGCCAACGCCCAGTTTGGCGAGAGCTTTGGCCTGGACCGCTTCAGCCTAAGCCAGGAGCAGTTTCCGCCCAACGACACGCTGGGGGTGCAGCTCTCCATTTGCCGTCGTGGGCCTTTGCCAGAATATCATCACCTGTTTGTCCACCTGATTTCGGCCGGCGGGAGCATTAACGGGTATGATGGCCCCATTCGTTTTGGCGCGCCGCTGGCTTCTTGGGAAGTGGGCGATTGTCTGGTGGAGCAGCGCGCCATTTTGATTCCCGCCGAGGCTGTTCCTGGCGTTTATGATCTCATCCTGGGTTTTGACACGACCGCCGGCCCGCTGCTGGTGGCAAACCAGACCGGGGAAGCGGCCCAGTATATTGTTTTGGATCAAGTGGAGATTGGGCCACGGCGGCCGTGAGTGGAAGCTGGTGTTCAGTGTTCAGTGTTCAGTGTTCAGTGTTCAGTGGGGCGACCCGCTGTCCCTTACCCCCTTAAACCTGGAGGCTACGATGTTTGATGATCAACTCCGCACTTTGTTAATGCAGCCGACAATTGCTAGATTCAGCACCGTTCGCCCGGACGGCTATCCGCACACCGTACCGGTCTGGTTTATGCTGGATGGTGACGATTTGCTGGTATTTAGCCTACGCGGTACGCGCAAAGTTAAAAACGCTCTGGCGAACCCCAAAGGCTGCCTCTCGCTTGGCGGCGATCCTGCTGGCAGCCCTGGTTATCTGATTGACGGCGACCTGACGGTGGAAGACGACCCGGACCACCGCATGGCGGCGCGCATCACCAACCATTACGAATCTGCGGAGAAAGCAGAAGAAGATCTGGCCGCGTGGCGAGATGAGGTTTTTGTTGTGCTGCGCCTCAAACCCAGGCGTGTGGCTCAGGTGTCCTGACATGACGGCCGTTTACATCCTGATGGGTGTCTCTGGCTGCGGCAAAAGTACGGTGGGGCGGGCGCTGGCGGCGCAGTTGAACTGCCCCTTTTACGATGGCGATGATTTCCATTCGCCAGAAAACGTGGCCAAAATGGCTGGTGGCGCGCCGCTGACGGACGCCGAGCGGGAACCCTGGCTGGACCAATTGGCGGTCTTGATTGGGGAACAGATAGGAAGAGAGGAAACGGCCGTGTTCGCCTGTTCTGCCCTAAAAAAACAGTACCGCGACCGGCTGCGCATCTCCGATCAGGTGAAATTCGTTTACTTACACGGCGAGTTCGATCTCATCTGGCGGCGGCTGCAGCAGCGTGACGCCCATTACATGAAGGCCACCATGTTGCGCAGCCAATTTGCGGCCTTAGAGCCACCGGACATATCTGAAGCGCTGCGCGTAGATATTACTGCGCCAATCGGCGATGTGTTGGCTCAAATCTACGCCAACCGACCGACCGACCACTCAACATAACAGTTACTTTGATTTCTAAACAGCCTCAACCGCCTTGAGTTCAGGGAAAAACTGCCTTACAGTCCCCTCTACCCAACCGTGCAGCGTTACCGGGGCCAACGAACAGCCATCACAAGCGCCCATCATGTGTACTTGCAAAACCTGCCCTTCATACGCCACCATTTTCACTGCGCCACCGTGAAAATGTTCGATATAGGCGCTTAACGAATCAACCAGTGCGCGCATCCGCTCTTCTTCGGGAGCATCGTTGTTCAATTCAGGGCTGTCTGTAGATTGTGACATTTATTTACTCCTTCACACCACACCTGTGGAACTAATTTGCTGACCATTTAACTATTCATAAGGGTATCACAAAACAGCTTTTGTGGTCTTAGAAATTGCTGCGAAAATGCCGCCAGGTGATAATACCGATTGGGATGGGGAACGGCCGTTGCCCATCCTCCCCTGTTGGTTCAATCCTGCCAACCATGATACCATTTGCAGCAAAATGAGCGTGGACAGAGTCCGCCGGATTTTCTCTACTTTTTAATCCATCTCAAAGGGCATACGAACCATGAAAGATCTCTTTGCCAATGCGTTTGAAGGGCAGACGGTGCTGGTTACCGGCCATACCGGGTTTAAAGGCTCCTGGTTAACTGCCTGGCTGTTAGAATTGGGCGCGCGCGTAGTCGGCTTTAGCCTGGACGAAGCGCCTACCACCCCCAGCAACTTCGTCGTCTCCGGCCTCAGCCAACACGTCACCGACGTGCGCGGCGACATCCGCGATTTGGCGGCGGTGCAGGCGGTCATCGAAACGTACCGCCCGACGATTGTTTTCCACCTGGCCGCTCAGCCTATCGTCTTCCGCTCGCTGGCCGAGCCGAAATTGACGCTGGATACCAACGCCATGGGCACGGTCAACGTCCTGGAAGCGGTGCGGGCAACCAATTCGGTAAAATCGGTGGTGTGCGTGACCACCGACAAAGTGTACGCCAATCAGGAATGGATTTGGGGCTACCGGGAAAGCGACCCCCTTGGCGATTATGACCCCTACAGCGCCAGCAAAGCGATGGCCGAACTAGCCATCGCCTCCTACCGTGAATCTTATTTCCCCGCCCGGACGTATGACAAACATGGCGTGGCCATCGCCACCGTGCGCGCCGGCAACGTCATTGGCGGCGGCGATTTTGCCGATTATCGCCTGGTCCCCGACTGTATGCGCGCCCTGATGGCCGGCGAAGCGATTCAAATTCGTAATCCCTTGAGTGTACGGCCGTGGCAGCACGTCTTAGAACCTATCAGCGGCTATATGTGGGTGGCTGTCAAACTGCTGCAAGAAGGTCCCGCCTTCGCCGAACCGTGGAACTTTGGCCCGTTGGAGCAAAAAGGAGTCACGGCCGGGGCGTTGGCCGAGCGGCTGGTTGAATTGTGGGGGTCTGGCTCCTGGGTTCATACCCATCCTGAATTGGAAAAGTCAGAAACAGGCCACCTGCGCCTCAGTTGGGACAAAGCGGCCACCCGGCTGGATTGGCGGCCGGTGTACAACTGGGAAAAAGCGCTGGCTGAAATTGTCGGTTGGTATAAGATTTTCCAGTCCGCAGCCGGCTCGTCGGCCGACGAGTCGGCCAATATGCATGAAGCCAACCGTGCCCATCTGCAAACCTACGTAGACCACGCCCGCGCTGTGGGCGTGGGTTGGACGAGATAGCCCGGACCATGTGACAACCTGATAGAAATAGATTTGTAAAGGGTAGTTTGCTCATACCGGGCTTGGCCCGGGGTAGTGGTTAATTTACGACTGATAGATGTAGAATAGTGGGTATGATTCACGAAACCATAACTTATGAATGTACGCGTTGCGGTAGCCTTGACATTGTCAAGAATGGTCAGACGAAGCAGGGTAAGCAGAAATTTCACTGTCGTGTCTGTGGTGCTTATGGCACCTTGAACCCAGAGGTCAAATATCCACCGGAACGACGAGAAAAGATTCTGCGGGCCTATCATGAACGATCCAGCTTGCGCGGCTTGGAACGCACCTTTGGTGTCTGCCGCCAAACGGTCGCCCAATGGCTTAAAAAGAGCCGAGCAACTGCCTCCTTTAACTGAATCACTGGTTGAGAGTCAAGCTGATGATGTCTTGGAACTGGATGAATTATGGTCATTTGTCGGCCAGAAAGAGAATAAGCGCTGGATTTGGATTGCCCTCTGTCGGCGTACCCGTCAGGTCGTTTCCTTTTTCATTGGCGACTGTGGTGAAGAAAGCTGCTGGCGGCTTTGGCAATGGATTCCCCCGGCCTATCGTCATTGCCACACCTTTAGCGACTTCTGGGAGACCTATCAGCCGGTCTTTGGTCTGTTAGGCCAGAACCACCAATCAGTGGGCAAAGAAACAGGTGAAACTGCCCATGTGGAGAGGTGGAACAATACCTTACGGCAGCGACTGGCCCGTTTTGTTCGCAAGACCTTGTCCTTTTCTAAGTCCGACGAGTATCACGAAATTGCTCTCAGGCTATTTATTCATGAGTATAATTCAGCGGTTATCAGTTAACAGTTAACCACTACCCGCTTTTTGAATAAGGCTATCGCTTCTGGACGTATCATTGTGGAAAACGTGATAGCTGGCGTCAAGCGGTGCCGGATTGTTAAGGATGTTTTACGTAATTGGAAAACAAGTTTTGACGACCTGGTCATGGCCATAGCCTGCGGTTTACACAATTTACGTGTTTCATTCCGTCATGCAGTTGAGACCATTAACCTGCTCGATCTTATTTAGGATAATGTCTATTGAGATTGAGGCGACGGCCGTTGCCTGAAAATATGGGTGGCCTGGGGCACGCATGTGCCTGCGCCGGAGGCTGGCAACGTTCTGGCTGCCAGAAGCCGTAAACCGAAGTCCCTATACCGTTTTCCGTTGGCATCCACCAGAGTTAGCGCCCTACGGGTCACGGCTTACGGCTTACGGGTACTAAAACGTTCCCCCCTTGTCGTTCATTTCTCGCAGCAAGGCGGGTGGTTGGAAGCGTGCGCCGTACTTCTGAGCCAATTCCTCACTGCGGGCGACGAATTTTGCCACGCCGTAATCGTTGATGTATTGCAGCGTGCCCCCCTTAAACGGCGCAAAGCCCCAACCAAAAATACTGCCAATGTTGGCGTCAGCCACCGAGGTTAACACCCCTTCTTCGTAGCAGCGCACCGTCTCCAACGCCTGGACAAACATCAGGCGCTCGATCATTTCGGTTTGCGACAGTTTTTCACCTTGCAGGGGGAAGAGGGTTTGCAGTTCCGGCCAGAGATACTTGCCACCACCGTTGGCCGGGTACTCGTAGAAACCGGCGCCTTTGGCTTTGCCGTAACGGCCGTATTCCCCGGTCATCACATCCAATACCCGGTCACTGGGGTGGGCTGCCACGGTTTTACCCTCGGCTGCCAGGTCCTTACGCGTTTGTTCGCGGATGTGCAGCATCAGCCCCAGGCTCACCTCGTCGGACAGCGCCAGTGGACCAACCGGCATCCCGGCTTGCAGCCCGGCCATCTCAATGGCGCGGGGGTGCTGCCCTTCGCCTAGAAGCGCCTGCCCTTCCTGCACGTAGGTGCTGAACACCCGCGAGGTGTAGAACCCCCGGCTGTCGTTGACGACAATGGGCGTTTTGCGAATTTGCAGCACATAGTCGAACGCCTTCGCCAATGTCTCCGGGCTGGTCTGTGCCCCAATGATGATTTCCACCAGGCGCATTTTATCTACCGGCGAGAAGAAGTGCAGGCCGACGAAATTGGCCGGCCGCAAAGAGTGTTCGGCCAGCCCGGTGATGGGTAAGGTGGAGGTGTTGGAGGCGAAAACGGCCGTTTCCTCCACCTGCGCCTCCGCCTCCTGCGTCACTTTGGCCTTCAACTCCCGGTCCTCAAACACCGCTTCGATGATCAGGTCGCAGCCGTGTAAATCGGCTGCATCGCCGGTGGGGGTGATGCGCCCCAGAATTTCTTGCTTCTGCGCCTGGCTCATTTTGCCCCGCGCCACCCGCTTGTTGGCAATGGCCTCGATGTGCGCCTTGCCCGCTTCCGCCCGTGCCTGGTCCACATCTTTTAACACCACATCCATGCCCGCATAAGCCGAGACGTAGGCGATGCCGTGCCCCATCATGCCCGCGCCCAACACGCCGACTTTTTGTGTTGTCTGTGGCGGTGCGTCTGCCGGGCGGCTGGCTCCGGCGTTGATCTGGTTGAGTTGGAACCAGAAGGCGTTGATCATGTTTTTGGCGGTTTGGCCGGTGGCGACATGGGCGAAATAGCGCGATTCGATGCGTGCGGCCGTGTCCAAATCCACCACTGCCCCTTCAACGGCCGCCGCCATGATCGCTTCGGCGGCCGGGTAGTTGCCGTAGGTTTGTTTTTTGAGGATGGCCGGAGCGATGGCCAGCATTTGGGTGATAGACGGCCGTCGCGGATCCCCGCCTGGCATTTTGTAGCCCGGCTGGTCCCACGGCTGTTTGGCCTGGGGGTGGGCCAGAATCCAGGCCCGCGCCTTGTCCATCATCTCGTCGTGGTCGGCGGCCAGGTCGTCAACCAGGCCGGCCGCTCTGGCCGCCTCTGGATTCATCTGTGGGCCTTCAGACAAAATAGGGAAGGCCGGCTGCAAGCCGATCATGCGTGTCAGGCGCACGATCCCGCCGCCGCCGGGAATGAGGCCCAGGGTTACTTCAGGGAAGCCGAATTTGCTGCGCGGATCGTTGATGGCGATGCGGTGGTGGCAGGCCAGGGCCAGCTCCAGGCCGCCGCCCAATGCCGCGCCGTTCAGCGCGGCGACGACTGGCTTGCCCAGCGTCTCTAGCTGGCGAAAGCCGGCTTTGAGTTGTTGGCTGTTGTGGAAGACGGCCGTTGCCTCCGTCGCCGCCACAATCATTTCCAAATCCGCCCCCGCCAAAAAAGTCTTCTTGGCCGACGTTAGAATGACGCCGGTTAGCTCCGTTTCGGCCGCCAGTTGGTCCAGCGCCACCCGGAACCCCGCGCCAAATTCATCATTCAGCACGTTCGCCGAACGTCCTGGCATATCCACCGTCAGCGTAACGATATTTTGTTCATCTTTTTCGTAGTGAAAGGCCATCATTCTCCCCCAGTGACATGGGAATGTCTTGGTGTCAATTAGATTCAGGACGGGTCATGGGTCACAGTATTCAGTGTTTAGTGTTCGGTGTTCGGTGTTCAGTGTTCGGTGGGGTTTGTGAGTGGTCGTCTGCGTTGGCAAACTGGTTGCTGACTCCTGAACACGGCTATGTTGCTGCCTACAATTATAGAAGCCTTCCATGCAAAAGAAAATATGGGTCTTGGGGACTTGATGGGTTGAATGTATCTTCTCAATATTTTGGGGTCAATCGGTGGCAAAGGGAAACAGCCGGGTTTGCCCGGCGTTGTTTTGTAGACCGGCGCTTTAGCTGGTCGTCGCCGGGTGTCCGCTGCGCCTGGAGCTACTTCCCCAGGCTAAAAATGACGCTCCGTAAATGGGGCTAAAGAGGACCGTAGCCGAGACATTCCCGCCGATAAAGTATTCTTCATGTGGTCCGTTATACCTGACAAGGTGACAAGGTAACATCTGACAAGGTGACAAAAATGTCGGGGATAGTCTTCATTGTCTGGCGTCACCTTGTTTTTTCCCTTTTTTGGCTGCTTTTGCCAGATTCTCCTCCACCCGGAACGCCACAATTCTGCTGATCAAGTCAAAGGGTATGGGTTTGCTCAATGGAAACTGCACGGAACCCTTTCCCCCTTCATAAGCAGATAACTCATGCTGGAATTTCTCAATGCCCGACGGCACAGGGTAAAACCCGATATGCCGCCTGAACGCCGCAAAATGGACCAGATTGCCATTCAGCACGAAGGTTGGCATCTGATATTTAATGGTCTCTTCGGCGTCGGGGGCCGCTTCACGAATGATCAGCCTGATTTTTGTCAGAATCTCTTGAATATCGGCGGGGAAGCTGGCGATATATTCATCTATGTTTTTGGGAGTGGATGGGTCCATTTTATGGTTTACCTCGCCGATTTTAGGGTGCATAGGGCTTGCCGTATTTCGCCCAGATGGTAGGCCGTGTGGACGACGGTGCCAATCGCTCCGCTAATGTGCCAGTCGGTAGGCCATTCGGCCGTGTCGTTGATGAGGGCTTTGATGCGGTTGTAACTCTCGCGCAGCGCCTGCTTAATCGCCTCCCATTCTTGCGGGCTGACAGTGCTGGTCTCGCGCCAGATTTGGCCCCAATCTACGCGCTCAAACTGCTGGCTGCGCACGTTTTTCTCCAGCACATCCAGATAGAAAGCGACGTGTTTGACCTGTGCTGCCAGCGTGGCGCATTGCCCTCCTACCGGTACGGAGGCTTCTGCGGCCGAAATGCCGACCAGGGTTTCAAACATGGATGTGCCTTTGTCGAGATAGATTCCCTGTACATTGTCGAAGGTTTCATCGAGCAGGCTGTACAGGGCGCTGCGGAAATGTTCAGACTGAATGGGGGTAGACATCGGTTTCCTCCTAAAAACATAACTGCCAGACCTCTGCGAAATTTCACCCAAGAGGCACAGAGGGCACACATCTTTCGGATTTGATTTTTATGTCCTCTACGCTCTGTGGTCTGTTGAAAGAGTGGCTGAAAAGAAGACAATCTGGTAATCCCTTCTAGAGCGTTTTCGTGCAGCACTAATAGAATATATGTTCGATAGAGTCAAGTTTTCCCTATCTCAATCAGGGCAATCGCATACCCGTCTTTTGGCGTTACCGGCGAACAGGATTTTCGCGCTCCACATTGGTGGCGGTATGGTAAAGTGACCCCCATCGTCTGCTGCGCCAACAGCTTGAACTGAGCCTGGCGCTGTGTTCCGCCAATGGCCTGGAAGACGCCATAGACATTTGCTTGAACGCGGCTCTAAATGTTTCCGGCATGGATACGACCGTTCTTCACCTCTACACGGACACGCCACACAAAGAGACCGAAGTCTACTATCTGGCGCGCATGGCCGAACAACCCCCTGCCGCGACGATCCTTTATGCACAGTTATTGCAGCGCAAAGGCGTCTCGCCGGAGATAGAGCGCGACCTGGACCAGATTGTTAACCAGAGCCGCCGCACCAGCAATATTGTGCGCGACTTGCTAGAAGTGGTGCGCCATATGATAGCGGAAGACCCGAAGGGTTTTAATCGTTCACGAAACGGTGCAGCGGCCCGCAGTTGCACGACGACGGCACAGAGAACACGGAGGGTTTACAATTTTAATTCCGTACCTCTGTGGTACGGAAGATTGGACAAATCTCAGAAGATTTGTCCAATCTAAACATGTATAACCCGTAAAGGGCACAATCTGACATGTTTGTCACCTTGTCAGATGTCACCTCGTTAGGTACAGCAGCAGCGCCACAAAGACAACGGCCGTGCCCAACACCCCCAGCCCAATCGCCACCATTGCCGCATAAGGGCCGGTCGCGTCAAACAACTGCCCCACCAACCAGGGCAGCGTCATGCCGCCCACGCTCGCTCCGGCAAAAAACCAGCCGGTGGTTTTGCCAGTCACCGGCATGTTGCGTTCGGCCAGCGACAGGGTGGTAGGGAAGATAGGCGCAAATGAAAAGCCCAGGCTAAGCGTGCCCAGCCACAAAGCCCAGGTAGACGCCGACCACAGCAGCAGCACGCCCATGCTAAACAAACTGCCGGCAATGCCCAGAGCGATAATTTTGCGCGGCCGGGTCACGTTTGCCAGCGGCACAGACAACAACCGGCCCACTGTGAGCGCCCCCCAAAACGAAGATGTGAGATAGGCGGCCGCAGTGACGTTAGCCAGACCGGAATTGACAGCATACGTGTAAATCCAGCCGCCAAAGCTGACTTCGCTGCCCACGTACAGGAAAAACAGCAGGGTAATCAGGCTGATGAGTGCGTAATTGGGGCGGGCGGTGGTGGATACGGCCGTTGCCGTTGCCACCGGCCGCGGGCTGCTCTGCGGCGCTATCCAGGCCGCCACTGGCAGCATGACCAGCGCCAACAGCCAAAAAGCCCAGGTGATTTCGCCGCTGCGCAGCACAACCTGGGCCACGATAATCGGCGACAGCAGTGCGCCGACGCCAAAAAAGAAGTGCAGGCCGTTCATATAGGGGGCCACGTTGCCGTGATGCAGCCAGGGAAGCATGGTGTTTGCGCCCACGTCTATCATAGATTCGGCCAAACCCATTAGAACCAATATCAGCGCCAGCAGCCATAAAAGCGACAGCAGCGGCGTGATGGCGATGGTCAGAGCCATGATGAACAGGCCGACCGCCAGCGTGGGATGGCCGGGCAAATGGTCGTAAATGCGCCCACCGGCCAGCGCGCCCACCAGAATGCCTACTGAGCGCGCCGTGAACAATATGCTGATCTGGCTGAGTTCGACGCCGGTGTTTGCCGCCAGGCCAGGCAGCGTCGGCCCCAAGACGGCGGCGGCCAGACCGATGCACAGGAGGGTGGCGTAATATCCGGCTGTTTTTGCCAGTTTGCCCGATTGGGACGCCAGGGCGTTTGTTTGATTGCGGCGGGAACTCATGGATTGGTTGCGGGCACGAGTTTGATTTCAAAGAGACTGGGCCACAATTTGCCGGTGACAAACAGGCGGTCTTGGGCAGCGTCGTAGGCGATGCCGTTGAG
The DNA here is from genome assembly GCA_016716065.1 of Candidatus Leptovillus gracilis. NCBI lineage: Bacteria > Bacillati > Chloroflexota > Ardenticatenia > Promineifilales (SeqCode) > Promineifilaceae (SeqCode) > Candidatus Leptovillus > Candidatus Leptovillus gracilis. The sequence continues at coordinate 862,574 of JADJXA010000002.1, forward strand.
GACGTCTATGGGTTGGGTAAGGCTTGCCGGGTCTAGCAGGCCAGTCAGGTCTATCCAGCCGATCACCTGACCGGTGTCTGGCGCGATACGGGCGACGCGGTTGGTTTGCCAGATGTTGGCCCATATTTCGCCGTTGACGTATTCCAATTCATTCAATCGGGTGATGGGGCCGTTGGCGTCAGTTACCTGGATACGGCCGTTCTCCGCTAGACTCTCTGGGTCTAAGAAGCGAATCTCGTTGGTCCCGTCGCTCATCATCAGCCGTTGGCCGTCGTGGGTCAGGCCCCAGCCTTCGCCGGGGTAGCTGAAGCTGCGCCGCGGCTCGAAGTTGGCGCGATCATAGACAAAGCCCACGCCAGACTGCCAGGTGATCTGGATCAGCCGATCTTGCCAGATGGCAATGCCTTCGCCAAAATAGTCTGGCGATAGGTCTCGCTGCAACAAAACCTCGCCTGTTTCCAGGTTGGTCTGGCGAATGGACGAACGGCCGTACAGCCCGGTTCCTTCGTATAAAATGCCATCCAGATAGACCAGCCCTTGCGTAAAAGCAGCCGGATCATGCGGATAGACGTTGATGATTTCGTAGGTGTAAATGGGTGGATCAATCGGCAAGACGGCCGTTTGCAGCGCTGCTGGCGTGGGTGTGGCTGCCGGGGATGGGCTGGGAAAGGCCGTCGGCCCAGCCGGCGCGTCTTGTCCGCAGGCCGCCAACACCCCCAACAGCAAACAGAGGTTTAGCCAATAACGAAGAGTAGACATAAGTCAGCCTATATTTCCTAAGGGTTCATATGTTTTTAACCTGGTGAGATTGGACCAATCTCCAAGATTGGTCCAATCTAAAAAACAGGAAGTTATTCTTAGACGATTACTTAAAACAGTTCAACTTCTCTTCCCTCTGTGTTCTCCGTGCCTGAATATGTGGATTTATGCTTGCACGGCCGTTATCGCCCGTTCTTGCAGCGTCTGGCGGACTTTGTGTATGTCGGTGGGAATAGCCCGACGGGCGCCATAGTAACAAAGACCGGCAGGGATGGCGAACAGTTGGAAGAGGGATAGTCCCCAGGCGTAATTGTCTGGCGGGGAAACCCACTGTGTCAGGTAGGCCAGCAGCAGGCTGGTTAGGGCGATGCTCGCCGCATTGCTCACGGCGCCAGCCACTTTGGTCATGCCAATCACTGTGCCGCGATGTTCCGGCAAATTAACCTCGGTGATCAACGCCGCCCAATTGGGGCCATTGATTGCCAGCAAAGCCATGGCCACAAAAGCGAACAAAAACAGCGCCAATATTTCGCCATCGGTAACCAGAGCTACCACAACAGACCAGGCTAACTGCCACACAGAGCCGTCGGCCGCCAGTTGGAGGTTCTGAATGGGCATAAAAAAGGTGATGATGAAAAAAGGCACTGCCCCAATTGTGCCGATCATCGCCAGTTTGGCCCGGCCGTGTGGATCCCACCTCTGCCAACGGTCGCCCAGATGTCCGGCGACGATGCCAAAAAACAGGCCGCTGCTAAACAAAATGACCAGCCAGTTGCCCACGATGGTCGCCACTTCCAGCGAGTAACCCAGGCTTTCTATGCGGGCAATGGCCCAGCGTGGAACCCAGACGGTGGAGCCAAAAGCCAGCGTAGCAAACACATGTTGCAGCGTCAGCCAGATATTGGCCCGCCGGCCGAAAATATGGCGCAAGTCCGATCTGGTAATGCGGTACTCATATGTTTGTCCGGTTGCAAACAGCTTTTGCAATTCTGGCTCGGCCTGGCCGCGGCGCGGCTCTTGCACAAACAAGTATAAGAAGGCGAACAAAAATCCAAGGGCGGCGATGAACCAAAAGGGGTAGCGCCAGTTGAATGCGCCCATCGTACCGGCCAGGATTGCCCCCAATGCCGCGCCCAGCGATTGGGAAATGCCCCACAAACTTAACGCCAGACCACGCCGCTGCGCCGGAATAACATCGCTGATCACGCTGAAGCCAACCGAGGCGATGCTGCCCACACCAACGGCCGTGATCATCTGGCTGAGCACAAATTGGGCGAAGGTCGCCGCCAACCCGGTCAGCACCATGGCGCTTCCCCACATCAACGTGCCCGCCAACAGCAGCCGGCGCCGATTGCTGCGGTCGCCGCGGTAGCCCCAAAACACAGCCGACGCCCCGGCAATGAGAATGTAAACGGCCGTCACCACCCCCAATGCCGCTTCGTTCGCCTGGAATTCGCGGGCGATGATGGCGTACAGAGGCGGCAAAATACCGGCAGCCGCGTTGTCCAGCGAGGCCAGGCCGATAAACACCACAAATGTAAAGGCGGCTGAATTACGCAAACTACCAGAACCGCCGGCCGATCAGGAAACCGACGACAGCCATGCCGATCATGGCGCTGGCGCAGGGCAGCACAGCGCTGCCGGCGCTTCCGACGTCGTCCAGAGGTGCGGCCGTCGCTGCCGCCGTTGGCTCAGCGCTGCTGTCCAGGGCGCTGATGGTCGCCGCGCCCGCCGGGACCACAGACGTAGCCGTCGCGGCCACAGCCGCAGCACCCAATGGGTTGGTCGTCGGCTCGATGGTTGGCGGCACGGCGGTTGGCGGCACAGCCGTTGGCGTTGTTGACGGCGTGGGCGGTTGGGTGGCGGTGGGTGGCAGCGGCGTGGCGGTGGATGTGGGGCAGCCGGGCACGGCCGTTGGCTGCCATATCGCGCCGGGCGTTGGCGTCTGGCCATTGATGGGGGGCGCGTCTACGATGGGCACATCGCCGGTGTAGCCCTGCACCAGCACCACTTCGTTAGACACCCAGGCGGTTTGTCCATTCGCCAGAGTGATTAGCCACCAGGTGGCACTGCCGGCGCGCCCCACAATCGGCCGTACCTCCCGCGAGAGCAGGTCGCCAATAGCGGCATAATCGGTTCCGGGGCCGGAACGTACTCGCGTGCTGCCGCGTGTCTGAATAGTTGGTGGTGTGCCGCAGGCGACGGCCGTCGGCAAGAAGCCGCCAACCGGCGAGGCAGCCAGCGTCGCCGCGATGGGGGTGTTTGTGGCGGTGACTGCCGGGGGATTGGTCGGCACGGCCGTCGCGCCAGGCGGTGGGTCGGTTGGTGGTGGGGGTGGCGGGTCGGTGGGCACGGCCGTTGGCGGCGGAATCGGCGTGCGCGTGGGAATGGTGAAATTAGGCAGGCTGGCGGCGCGCGGCGCGTTTGGACGCGGCGCATACAGGACTGTCAGCCCTAACCCGGTCAGGAGAATGAAGATGAGGAATCGTCGTGACATACCGTACCCCTTTTGTTTATTGATACTGTAGCGTAATCAGCACGTCTGTGTCTACCGTGATCTGAAATTGTACTGTTTGCCCATTAACGGCCGTCGGCGCGGGCGCGGCGGCAAGAAATTGTCGGCCCGGCGGCAGGGTCACGCTGATGGTCAACGGATAAGCCCGGCTGCCGGCCTGCTTAACCACGTTCAACTGATAGGTCTGCCGACCATCACCGCTCGCCTCAACAACTGTGGGCAGCGTGTATTGAAACTGGCTGTTCACTGTCTGGCCGGTGGGCAGCAGAAAATAGGTGGCAAATGTTGTCAGGTTGGGCATTTCCGGGATGGTTTGGGCCGCTCCCTGCCACGTTTGCCCAAAACGGTGGGCTTCGCCGGGGATAATGTGTTCGGTGGCGCTGATCAGTTGGCTCCCGGCCGGAACATACAGCCGCAAGTAATTCCACAAGCAGGCGTCAGCCAGCGTCAGGTAATCTGGCAGTTGGGCGTAGATGTCTATGTTGTAATGGACGCAGGCCTGGCCGTTGTTGGGGTGCGTGTGTGTGTATTGCAGCCTCAGGTCGGCCGCCGCTGCCCCCTCCGGCTGAAGTCTTACCCGGTAATCGGCGCTCATTTCGACATACAGGTTGGCTTTGCTGTAGCCCACGTTGGTGTCCACCACTGCCAGAAAATCGGTGCGCGGCGCGGCGGTCAGACGGCCGTTCCACCCCAGTTCATCCAGCACCGCCTCCTCCTGCGGATAGCGCGAATACACTTGCAAATGCCCGGTCTGTAGGGCTGTGTCCATGTTCTTGCCCAACAGCGCCAGGTCCAATGAGCCAAAGTCAGTTTCGATTTTGCTCTTGATGGCCGCGGCAAAAGGACCCAAAAAATCTTTGCGATTGCCCACCCATTCGACGGCCGTTTGTCCTTCGTCCGCGCCCCACGCCTGCCGCAGGGCTTCCGTGAGGTTGTTCTGATCGAGGACGATGTCGTCTTCCGGGATGGCGACCGGGCCGATGGCCTCGATGAGCAGGTGCAAGAAGCGCTGGTCCACGGCCACCGCCCCGTCAAGGGGGGGCAAATCCCGGCCGTAACTATACAAATCCATCATCTTCTCGGCTGAAGTAGGGAAATCGGGCCAAAAATTAGCGTCGCGGAAGAGGAAGAGGTCCAGCCCCATGAATTTTTCCAGCGGTTCGGGCGGGATGTCGTAAGGCTTGTCCCGGTAGTTGTCCACGGCAAAAGCGCTGTCAAAGTCGAAATCCTGGATACGGCCGTCGCTCACCGCGATCACCCCGGCGCCGGAAATGTACCCACCGGTTGGCCGCATTTCATCTTCGTTTTGGGCCACCACCAGGTAAGTGCGTGGTCCATTGATGCCCATCATCTCTGGGGCGATGAGGGCGAATTGTAGGCCGTCTTGGGCCAGCGGCAGATAGACGTCGGCCTGGGCAAACAGGGTTTGCAGTTGGCCGGGCAACACGGCCGTATCGCCAACAGCCGCGCGGGCGGCGACCACCCTGGTAAAGGCGTCGTTGGCGGCGCGTAAATCCGGTTCGGCGGCCGCCACCACCTGGACCAACGCGGCCAGGGTGTTGGTTTGCGGGCCGCCGCCTTGCTGGATGATGGTCAGCGCCGGTTTCAGGCCGCGCACGCTGTAAGCGGCCGTGTCCAGCCCGGCTGTCGCCATCTCCAGCAACTGCGGGGCAATGACCAGTGTAGAACCCACTCTGGGAACCCAACCCAGATAAGGTGTCAGGGGCATGAAGACGGCCGTTTCCTTTTTCAAGGTCAACACGTCTCGGCGAACATCCAGCACCAGTTGTTCGGCGGCGTCCGGGTCCAGGCCGGTCAGCCCGGCGGCCGCCAGGCTTTCCAACTGCGGGCGCTGCGCCAGCAGCGATTGGGTGGCCCGATTGATGCGCCAGGCCTTTAAGCCCAACCAGCCCACCACCAACAGCCCAACGAGCAGGATGGTGATCCCGATGAATTTGCGTTTGCTGCGCCCGGTGGGGACGCCTGTGTCGGCGGTTGTCATGAATCTATTTCCTCGGCGCAAGTCAGATTGAAGGGGATGGTAAAATGGGTGTTCAAACTGGCGCGGCAGGACGGCCGTTCCTCGATATTCAGCGCCGCAAAATTGGCCGCGTCTGGCTGTTCCAGACCGGCCAATCCCGGATGCAGCCGCGCCAGCCGCGCCCGATACCAATCAAAAGCCCATAAATTTTCGTCCACCAGAATCACGTCCGGGCGCTGCCCCTCGACGTGCTGGAAGTACCACAGCGCAAAAATCGTCGGGTCGCCCGGTGTAGACACGACGGCGCCTGGCGGGATGGCGGCCAGCAAGGCTTCGGCGCGCCCCCTGATCGGCTGCTTATCGGCGCGTAGATTTTGCTCATTAAAGTTTACCAAAAGCAGGATCAGGGGCAAGCAAAGCGCCAGGATGCCCAGTTTATGATAAGTCGGAGCCAGCAGCAGACTCAGCAGCAGCCAGGCGGGCAGCGCCAGGATGATGGCGTCGTCGGGCAGATAGGCCAGGGCGAACAAGAGGTAGAGAACGGCCGTGCCTCCCAGCCACAGCGCTTGCTGTCGCTCCGGCCGGGGCAGCAGCCACACCCCGGCGGCAATGAGGGGGATGCCCGCCCAGGTGAATTGGCTGAGCCAAATAGGCAGCCAGGCAGCCAGCCGCACCGGCAAATCGGCCAGGGGTAGGGCGAAGGCGTAGCCGCGATACAACTGCCCGCTTACCAGCCACCACCAGCCGCGCAGCGTGGTTGGCTCGCCCCAGACGACGGGGCTGGCGGGGTGGGCCAGCCAGGGCAGCAGGACCAGGGGCAGCAGCCCAACCAGCCCGCCCAACAGCAGGCGGGGCCAACCGGCGCGCGGCGTCTGGGCCAGGGCCAGCGGCAGCATGAACCAGCCGGTGGGGTGGGCGGTGAGGCTAAGTCCGAGAAGAAAGCCGGTCAGCAAGGACGGCCGTTTCGTCAACAGCGCCCACAAAAACAGAGCCAGCAGCAGCAGCGCCAACCCATACACTTCGGTGATGGTCGCCTGGCTCCAGACGAGACTGGAGAAGGCAAAGGTCAGGCCAACGGCCGCAGCGGTTATCGCCGACAGCGGGCGGGCGGCGGTGGGCAGCGGCCAGCGGGCGGCCGCCAGGGTTAACACGCCGGCCGCCAGGGCGACGGTGATGGCCGAAAAAAGGTTGAAGCGGTAAGCGACCGGGTCGAAGGGCAGGTAGACGACAATCTGGCCGAGCAGCCGATACAGGGGGTAACCGGGAGGATGGGGCAGACCGCGCGTGTAGACGGCCGTCATCAATTCACCGCCGTCTACGCCATGGTTGGCCCAGGTCAGGTCAGGGGCCAGCGTTAGCCCGTAGACAACCAGGGCCGCCAGCGTGGTGAAAATGGCTGGCAGCCAGACGGCCGCGCCCCAATTCGGCGCGTCAGCTAACCCAGATCGATCTGTAGCAGGCCGCACAAGTAACCAAACCCCAGGGCCAGAGCGCGCAAGCCCAACATGAAGGGGGCGATAAACATCACCGCTTTATCGCGCCGCCATGCCTTGCCCAGGAAGGGCAGGGTGGAGGCCAGGAAGATGACTGTCAGCAGGAAGGTGAGCAGCCAGACAAACGGCAAAAGCAGGGAAACGGCCGTGCTGGCGACTATCACACCCATCAGGGCAATCTGCAATTTTTGGGAGTGGGGCGTGTAGGTGTCTTCGATGAGCCGTTCGGGGAACTGGCGCACCACACGGGCGTTCCAGTAGCCGTTGAAAAATTTTTTACGGCCGTAGGCCGGCAGCGTATGGGCATGGGTGTGGGCAACGACGGCGCGGGGCTGGAACACCATTTTGTAGCCCCGCGAAGCCAGCCGGTAAGACAGCTCCCGGTCTTCGACTGAGGCTGTGGTGAACTGCTCGTCGAAGCCATTGTTGTCCAGCAGCGCCTGGCGGCGGCAGGCGGCCGAATAAGAATCCATGAAGCTGATGGCGTCGTAATTCAGCAGCCTGTCGTATTTGTCTTCGTATTCCAACTGGACGAAGCGGGCGGTCAGCTCTTTTTGCTGGGTGATATAGCGGCCTTTGACGGCCGTTGTCCCTTCATCCGCCAGCAGCGGCGCAACCAGCGCCGCCAGCCAATCAGGCTGGGGCACGCAGTCGGCGTCGGTGAAGCAGATGATGTCGCCCTGGGCAGCGCGCAGGCCGTTGTTGCGGGCAGCGGCCGGCCCTCTTGGCGGCTGCTGGATCACCGTCGCCCCGGCGGCGGTGGCCCGCTGTGCCGTCTCGTCGTCGGAGCCATCATCTACGACGATGACTTCATAGGGCTGCGGCACGCCGCGCTGCTGCAAAACGGCCGTCACACACTCCGCGATGATCGCCTGGGCATTGTGGGCAGGGATGATGATGGAAATCATAGTCTGGAAATCAATGGTCAATGGTCAATGTCGCTGTCGCTGCGCGACAACTTCGCCCCTGTCAATCGCCAAACCTCAATCGCCAATCTGTGCGCCAGGCGGCGATGGCCCCTAATAGAAGCTGCGGCGTAATGATGAGCAAATGAAAGACCACCGCGTAACTGATAGCAACCGCTTCATTCGTGTAGCCAAATTGGCGCAGCATAAAAACAACGGCAAATTCAAAGACGCCAATTTTGGCCGGCGTGGGCACGGGTAGGGCGGCAGCGACGGTGACGCCCAGGTTAAGCAAGACGGCTTCGGTGAGGCCAAAGGGCAGGTGGAACGCCGGAAACAAGGCGTAGGGCATCAGCACCGACAAGACGACGATGAGAATGGAACGGGCCAGCAGTCCTAACAAGGTTTTGGCGCTGCGCATGGCGGCCAGACCGGTGAGGCCGGAGGTGATAAATTGCCGCAGGCGGCGCTGCATAGTGGGGGGGAACGGCCGTAACACCCCCTCCGCCACCCGTATCACCCATTCGCTCTGGTAAGCGATCAGATACAAAACGGCAAAGGCCAACAGCGCGGCCACGCCCAGCACCAGGCCCTGTTGGGTAATAAAATCCGGCACAATAACAAAGGGGAGAATGGCAACCACCGTCAGCAGCAGCATGATCAGGTCCAGCGTTTTTTCCAGCACCAGAGTTCCCAGACCGGCCATTTTGCTGATGCCACTCTGTTGGTGCAGGGCGTAAACGCGGGCCAGATCGCCGAGGCGCATGAAGGAGACGGCCGTATTCACAAACTGCCCCAATATCAATGCCCAAAACGCCGCGCCAAACGTGGGGCGCGGCGACGGTGGCGCAAATTGAAGCTGCCAGCGCCACGCCTTAGCCAGCAGCGTCAGCAAAAAGACGAGCAACGCCAGACCGATAAACACCGGTTCCGCCTGCGCCAACGCCCGGCCAATTTCCGCCAGGGTAATTTGCCGCAGCACATACCAGACGCCCCACACCAGCAGCGCCAGACCAACGGCGGCATTGAGCCAGGAGAGCAGCTTTTTAGCCGGATTGGGTTGTGGTGGGCCGGAAACGCGCTCCTGTTCTTTAGCGATCAAAATACCCCCTTGCGTGTAAAGTTCAGCGCCGGTTCTACAACGAGACAGGTCATGTGTCAAGAATTTGGCGGCGCGGTGTGTTCGGGCCGGGCAATGTGGGCGCTGGGGTCGCCAAACAGGGTAAAGGTGTCGCTGATTTCTTGCAGGCTGGTGTTGGTCGCGCCGGGCAGGGTGCGTTTGGCCGTCTGAAAAGCGTCGCCGATGCGGCTGACGGCCGGATCGTTCAACTGAGTCAGCAGCGCCGCAGCGAACGGCTCCTGGCTCGAAGAAAGCGTCAGGCTGGTGGCGGCGATGGACAACACCGGGCCGGTGGCGTGGTTAAACATCACCTCAGTGAGGGAGGGCTGCTCCGGGTGGGTGAACAGGCCGGTGAGGCAGGTAAGCTGCACGACGATGGGCGGCGCACTGTTTTGCAGCCTGTTCACGGCGTCCAACGTGAAGACGTTGTCTTTGCCCCACTGCGCCAGACTGCCGTGGCCGACGTAAGTCGCCAGCCAGGCGCCATCGTTCCAATGGGTGACAACTTCGTCGGCGGTGGGGCCGGTCAGTAGAGTGACGCTCGTTTCGTCCAGGCCGCTGTTTTGCACCAGACGTTGGGCCAGATCGGTGAACTGGCCTTCGGTGCCATCGGCGGCGAAGAGGATTTGGTTAACGGCCGTGCCGTCTTCATAAGCTAACGTGCGCGCCACCAGGGAAGCGACGGCCGCGGCCGAATCCACCGGCCAGCGCCCAACAGCCAGGTCTGGCTGTGTGTCGCCATCTACGTCGGCCAGCCGGGCGTCGCTGACCGTTTCGCCGCTGTAAGACACTGGGACCATTGGCGCGGGCACGATGTTGACCGGTGCCAGGCCCAGGTAGTTGCGATAATCAGCCGTGGCGCTGCCGACCAGGAAAAGATATTGGGGTTGTGGCGGCTGCCAATTTTCATAGGCATAGGCGACAAAAGCATGGATGCTGTCGGGCGAGGCCGCGCCGGCGCCAAACTCATCGTAAATTTCGGCTGTGGGAATGACGGCCACGCGCAGCCCTTCGGCCTGGCGGGCTTGGACCAGGGGTTGCAGCGCGGGGATCAGGGCGTCGGTGGTGATGATGAGCAAATCGGCGCCGTTGTCTGGACTGCGCCAGGTTGTGGCGCGGATGGGTTGGATGGTGGCTGATTGATAGCCGGTCGGGCCAACGGCCGTCACCCTTTGCCCCTCTTGCACGGCCAGCGTGGGGTCGTTGGCTGGCAGGCCGGTGAGCCGCTGTGGTTGTTCTGGCTGGCTTGTGTCATACAAGTCGGGCGCGCCGCTGAAGCCGGAGAGTTGGACAATGCCTCTTTGCCCCGTGATGGTCAGTTCGTCATGGATGGCCGTGGGCGGCGCGGCGTAGGTGATTTCGATCCAGTTCAGGTCCATGATGTCCAAAAACGCCGCGCCTTCTACCGCGTTGTCGAGTATCAGGTTGTTGGCGCCGGTTTTGAGCAGGCCAGGCGGCACAATCACGCTGCCGGTGTGGTAAATCTGCCCATCGAAGCGGATGGTCCCAATGGTCTGGCCGTTGAGGATGATGTCGAAATCGTGGTCGTTTTCGACTTCGACGTTGTAGGTTTCCCCTTTCATCTGGATACGAATCTGGCCGGAGCCATCGGCTGTGGCGGGCAGGTTAAAATCGAAGGGAAGCGTTTTGCCCTGGCGCAGCGGCTGCCAAAACCAGAGGTCGGCGGATGGATCTGCGTCGTCCAGGAACTGCCGCGCTTCGGATTTGTAGACCAGGTTTTCTTCCAGGTGTAGGGTGCGGCTGATGGCGGTGAGGCTGGCCGGCGTGGTGGGCGGCAGCACGGCCGTTTCGCCCATCATCTGGCCCGCTTGCCCACTGGACAGGAGGTAGGCGCGTTGGGCGGTGTAGCGGCTGGTGGGAGCCTGGCCGTAGAAGATGAGGGCGTCGTTTTGAATGGTGAAGGGCACGGCCGTTTCGCCCTGGCTGAGGTGGAGGTTGGCGGCGTTGAAGGCGGGCATTTCCAGCCCGGCGGCGGCTAGTTCCGCCTGGCTGACGCGGACGAAGCCATCCTGCTCGACGAGCAGTTTGACGCGGTCTGTGGCGAGGTTGTTGGGGATAACGGTTGGCTGCCTGGCCGGACGGCAGCTAACAGCCGTCAGCCACAACAGCCCGGCCAACAAAAGAAGCAGCCGGCCCGGCCGGGCTGGCTGGTGTAAACGTATGTGGTCAAGAAGTGACATCGAGCGGCTTACCCCGATTTGCGGGTGTACAAAATAATGGACCCGATAATGCCGGTGATGAAGATGAGCAGAGCGACAATAAAGCCGAGCCAGAGGAATAAGGTTCCTGGGCCTTCGTTTGTCTGGTCGGCTGCCGCGCCGGAATTAGCGCCGGTATATCCCTGCGAACTGCCGATGACGGCCACGCCGCTGGTTGTCGGGCTGGGCGCAGGCGATGGCTGCGCGTCAACCGGGTAACCGGTGTTGATTTGTGAGTTCGGGTCCGCAGCGCTGTCATTGGCGCTGTTGTCAACCGGGGCGTCCTGAACCGGCGCTGCTGTTTCTGCTGGCTGGGCCAGGGCAGAGGAGGGGGCAAATGCCCCTGGGCCGCCGGTGGCGCCGGGGCGCGTCGGTTCGGCGGTTGGCTGTTGGCTGCCCGGCTGGCTGATGGGCTGGGCAGCTGAATCGGCCTCAGAGGGTGTTGCGGTAGAGAGAGTGGTGGGTGGGGCGGCGGCCGGGGTGACAGTGGCGAAGATAATGCGGGTGGCGGTGGGTTGGGTAACGGCCGTTGGCGGCGCGGCACTGCCTGTTGTTGTCGCTGTCGCCGTTGGGGTGGGGGTCACGGTAGCGACGCCCGAGGCGGTGGTGCTGGTGGGGTTGATGGCCTGGGTGGTTGCTGTGGGCGTAGGGCTGTTGGTCGCCGTTGGGGTCGCGGTTGCCCCCACAGTGATGCTGACTTCACCCAGAGTCAGTTCATTGCTGCTGTTTTCCACTTCTATCAGGCGGTAGGTGTAGGTTTGGCCGAGAACGGCCGTTATATCTATTTCCTGGTAAATATACCCCTGCGCCGGACCGCCCTCTGCGCCAACAAAACCAATTTCCTCTAAATAGGTGAAATTGCCGCTGCCTGTACGCCGATGGATTACAAATCCGGCCGTGTTCAGCTCGGTGGCTGTTTCCCAGGTTAACAGGACGCCGCTGCTGTGGGTGACGGCCGTGAAACTGACCAACCCGACGCTGGTTGGTTTGTTCGGCGTCGGGGTTTGCGACATCACCCCGCCCACCGGCCAGATGAGCGCCAGCGCCATAAAAATAATAAACGGAAGAATAAAAGGGTATTTCTGTTGCATCTTATTTTCTGATGACGACCGGTAAATAAACCAGGCGAGGCGGTGTTGGCAAAACCTGCACCGACGCGCTGGCCTGTTGATTCTGCGGGTTCAGAATCCAGTCGTTGTTGGTAATGATGGCTGTGTTGGTTAACACGCCTACAGCGTTATCCATAGTATCGGTTGTCAACGTTACGGTGACGCTTTCACCGCTGGTCAATGGGTTGTCGAGCGTGAATGTTAAATCCTGGCCGTTGACCGTCAGGCTCACCGGGACCGATGCGCTAAACGCCCGGTATTGCAGGCCCGATGGTAAGGTGTCGGTCAGGGTAATGTGGCCGGCATGAATCCCTTCGTTGTAAACAGCGAGGTGGAAAACCGCTTCGTCGCCAGGATACAGAGGCGTATTGCTCTGTGGCGAGCTTTTTTCCAGCCGCATATTGAGATAATACACCATAACGGAGGCATTGGCTTCATCCAGATCGCCGGCTGCGCCTTCGGCAACGGCCGTATTGGTTAATAGCCCTACGGCGCTGCCGGTTACCTGGGTGGTGATGGTGACCGTGATGCTTTCGCCCCCGGATAGCGGGTTGAACGGGACAAAGGTCAGGTTGCTGCCTTGTAGTGTCAGGCTAACCGGCGCAGTGGCGCTGTAGCTCCGATATGCCAGACCCAGCGGCAGCGAGTCGGTCAGGGTGATGGTGTTGGTGTAAATGCTGTTGTTGCCCACCACCAGTTGGAAAATCGCTTCGTCGCCAGGGTAGAGCGCTGTGCCGCTTTGCGGCGAACTTTTGCTCAGCCGCACCTCCGAATCACGAATGAGGATCGAAGCGCTGGCTTCATTGTCGGTCGGGTTCAGGTCCCAACCGGCGCTTTGTACAGCGGCGCTGTTGGTGACAAGCCCATCTACGCCGTTGGTGACAACGGCCGTCACCGTAACAGCCGCGCTTTCATGCCACGCCAGAGGCGTATCCAGCCTGAAGTTCAGCTCATTGCCGGTGATCGTCAGGCTGACGGGGACCGAGGCGCTGTAGGTTTGGTATATCAGCCCTTCCGGCAAAGAATCGGTCAGGTTGATGCTGCTGGCGTACAGGCCATTGTTTTGCACCGTCAGATGGAATGTCACCGCGTCGCCGGGGTATACCGGCAGGGCGCTTTGCGGCGAGCTTTTTTCCAGATTGAGATCGGGGCGATACAACTGCATCGCCGGGTCGCCCTGGAGGGTGAAGCTGTACAACTCCGACGGATGTTGTCCGTTGGTATAGTAGACCATTTTGGCGTGGTTAATGGCCTGCCCCAGACTGGGTAAGCCTAGTTCAAATGCGCCGGCATACAGGTTGTTGAGCAGAACGGTGTGTTCGGAGGTGAAACCTAGACCGGTGGAGGACCAATGAGCGGCCGCGCCCACGCCGCCCATCGCCATGAAGGTGCGGCTGAGGGCCGGTTCGCCGGGGAAACCAAAATGCCCATCCAGACAGTCGGCGCTGATGATGATGAGCGGCCGGGTGACATTGGCCCAAAAGCCAGAGATGGGCGTTGTCGTGGTGATGTAAACCAGACCGGCATAGCCGCCGGAAAGAGGATTGACGTTGAAAATGGGCGGCGAAGCCCAGAACTGCACGCCGCCATGGCCGCGGTAATTCAGAATGTTGACGCCTTCGCTATCAATATGCGACTTCATCTCATCGCGCACGCGGTTGGTATCGGCCTCGGTGGCTACGTCCAGACAGACGTGGCTTTGCAGCAAGCTGGGGGGAAGGTTGGCGCCGAGGTTGGTATTTTCCAGGCAAAAATTGCCACCGGTGTCGGCATTGTCGGCGACAAAGAGCAAATGACGTTGGGGGTCGGCCGGCGTGAGCAGGTTTTGGTCGTAGCGAATGATTTTGGAGACGATGGCGTTGGCTTCGGTGGTGGTGTTGGCTACCAGACGGCCGATGGCTATATCGGGGGCCAGGTCGTCGCCAATTAAGGTGACGAAGGTGTGGTCTGAAGGAACGGCTCCCTGAAAGCGGTCGGTAAACACAATGTCGGTTAAGACAAAATTGGGCTGGTTGGGGTCCCACTGGGCGCGGCAGCCGGCCGTTGAGACCGGGCAGGGCAGGTTGCGCGGGTTAATGGTGCCGCCGCCAACAAGGACGACGTAGCTGGGGGCAGTGGGCCAGGTCGCCAGAGCGTAGCCCAGGTAATGACGTATGCTTTCCGGCAGCGGCAGGCCATAGCCAAACTGGTTGATGAGGTCGTTGATGTCTACGACGTGGGCTGCCAGGCCGCCAAATTGGGGATCGGCGCGGTGGGCGGCCAGGCGCTGCGCTTCGGTGATGAAGAGGTTGTGGCTGATGGCGATCCAGTCAGCGCCGCCGGCCGGTTGCAGACTGTGGGGGATGTATTGGCTGATTTGTTTGACGCTTCGGACGTTGGCGGAGGTGGTGGCCAGGTAACGGCCGTCAGCTGCATCCAGACCGGTGAAGGTGTAGGTATAAGGACCGCTGCCAGAAATATCGCTGCTGCTCAGGTTAATTTGCTCTGGTCGTAAAGGATCTGAAATGTCCCAGACCAAAATCTGCGACAGTTGGTTTTGGCTGAAATTGTTCACCTCAAACTGCTGAACGCCAGGGTTGTTTTGCTTGTCGAACAACAGTTGGTTGTTATCGGCTGTCAGCCGCCGGTCATAAGATACGCTAATGCGATTCAGGAAGACAATGGGATCGCCGGGGCTGGCGGAGCGGTCTGTGGCAAAGATGACGCTGGCGGTATTTACCCCGGCTAACAAGGTGGTGATGGGTTGAGTCCCGGTCACGTTGATGCTGCGCAGGCGCTGCCAGGTCACTTGCCCCTGCACCGGGTAATTGTTGATCGTCGCCCGAACATCGTACAAGAAGTTGGTCGGGGAGGTATTGGCTTCGCGGGGCAGCAGCTCCACCTCGTAATAGGCGCTGGCGCCGGTCAGTGCCGGGTGGGGCAGGGTGATGGGGTAGGTGCGGGTGAGGATGTTTACATTTTGGGTCACCCGTTCCCAGTACCAGGCGTCTGGCTCGTTGGGATATTGGTTCCACTGGTTTGTCCAGGTGCTGTGGTGGACATTTTCTGGTTCGCGGGTGATGGTGCTGCGGAAAGTGGTGACAACCGGCTGGCCCTGACCGGCCGTATTGGCCCGCTGGGTAATAGGGGTGGGCGTCCCGCCGCCCCACAGCCAGTAGATATTGTCGCCGACAAACTGCGTTTCCAGACGCGGCCCGGTGAAGGTGGCCCCATAAAAGCGGACGGCGTCGCCGGGCTGGAAGCCGTTGTTGGGGTCGCCGATGAATTGGTAAGCGACGGGTTGGCCGCGGTGCATCATCTGGATGGTATTGGGATCGATCTGGGCCAGATTCATGCCTGCGGCGGCCAACTCGGCGCCGGTGATGGCATAAAGGCCGTCGCTGTCCACGTGGATTTTGTAGGTGTCTGTGTCTAAAGGCAGGCCGGGGCCGGTCCAGTCTAGCGCGGTTTCTGGCAGGCTGCGCCAGGTCTTGCCCTGGTCGAAGTTGAGGATGTCCTGGCGCAGGGTTTGATAATAGGCGTCGTTGTCACCGGCTAACGGCCGTAACTGGTTCTCAGTCGCCCCATCAAAGGTGATAAACACGCGCAGTTCAGTTGTTTGCGCCATCTGGTTGTCGGCGGCGCGGTAGCGCAGCGGGAAAAGCTGCAACTGCGCCAGGCGCATGTCGCGGTAATAAACAGGCTCGGAGAGTTGGTAAACGGCCGTTGGGAACCAATCATCCGGGCTGTAGCCGGTTTCCGGGACCCATTCGCTTAGCGCGCCATCGGCAGGCGTGTCTGGCAGCAGCGAATTTTGCTCGTCGTTGGAAAATGCCAAAAATGGCTCGGCGGCGGTGGGCACAGGTGCGGACATCTGTTGGTTGATCGTCTGACCTGGTTCCACACGGATGGATACAGCGGCGCCCGGCGGCACAGCGATAAAGGTTGTGTAATAGGGCAGGATAGGCGCGTTGGGAATGCTAAGATTGTCCTCTAAACCGCCCACGCTGATTTGGCCGTCGGCGGTGGATTGAAAAACGGCCGTGTGCAAAACAAAGCTCACGCCCTTGTCTGTCTGGGTGAATTGGCTGATCAGAGGAAGGGAAACGGCCGTTGTCTGGTTCGCCGGGAGAGGCATCCAGGCTTGCGCCTGCCAAAAAACAAAAAGCAGCATGGCAGCAGGCATAGCAGCAGCCAGCGCTAAGCGAATCATTCGCCTGATTTTCATATCTTCATTTTCCTCGTAATTAGCTTACAACCAGGATCAGACAACGCGGCATGGAGCAAAGTAACGTTAACTGGCTGACTCCCAGAAAACCAGTTTCCGCTGCATCAAATCATCAATAAAGAGCGTCAGGTCTCTTTGGGCTTGTTGGGGTGAAACCCCAAAGTGGTCTACCAGTGCGTCGAGAATATCGGCCAGCGTGCAGCCGTTGACGATCCGCTGCCAGATAAACGCGCCCACCTGGTTCAGAACCCGGATTTTGCCTGTTTGCGGCGAGACAATGACCGCGTCGCCATCCAGGATACGCCAGGTTAAAGAAGTGTCAATTTGTAGACGGCCGTTATGGGTTTTTACATTCATATCCGCCCTTCCCGTAATCCAAACACCAGCAACGCCAGACCGACCACCATTGTCAGCGCGGTCAGCACCACTGCCCACCAGGTTACTCGCGGCACAGTATAAGAAAACATGTCGTCTTCATACCGATTCACCGCCGCATTGGTTTGCACTTCTTCCAAAACGTAATAATAGGTTTTACCCGGTTCCACGTTTCGGTCTACAAAAGAGTAAGCCGCGCCAGACACCGCGCTGCCCCGGCTGTCAATCAGAACATCGTTCACCCGTTCAAAATCGCCATCGGCCGTCTGGCTGCGATAAAGATAGAAACCGGCCGTATCCAATTCAGTGGCCGTATCCCACTCGATTTTAACCGTTACAGGACTGGCAAGTTGGTAAAACAGCAAGGCCCCGGCCAGAAAAAGCCAGAATATGCCCATCATCACCATGAGCGAAGCTGATTTACTCTTTGGTTCGGCGATGGTATGGTCCATTTTATCTTCTTGTTAGGCCGGCCAGCCAGTTTGGTAATTTGCTGGTACGGCCGTCTTTATGCAAGCGCCGTTTTTTGGTCTGGTTGTTGTATTCATAGGCGCTGTAATAATAATAGTAACCATAACCGCGTCGGTCAGGGTTTAGTTTGTTCAGGATGGCACCAAACACATTCGCGCCTGTCCTTTGCAGCCGTTCTGTGGCGTTGATGAAGGAATTGCGTTTTGTTTTGCCGGTGTCTATTACCAGCAGACAACCGCTGACCAGAGCGCCCAAGATCGAAGCATCGGTGACAGTCAGCACTGGCGGCGTATCAAAGATGACGATGTCGGCTTCTTGTTGCAGTTGTTGGATCAACTGGACCATGCGTTGGGAACTGAGCAGTTCGGCCGGATTGGGGGGGATAGGGCCGCTGGACATGATGCGTAAATAAGGGATATGTGTGTCCTGCACATGCTGCAAAACTGACGACTCGCTGTCGAGCACGGCCGTTGTCAGCCCATGATTATTGGCAACTTCAAAAATTTTGTGCTGCACCGGCCGGCGCAGGTCCGCGTCCACCAGGATGGTGCGTTTGCCGGTTTGGGCCATCACCGTCGCCAGGTTGGCCGCCGAGGTAGATTTGCCTTCGCCCGGCGATGAACTGGTTACCAGAATGCTGTGCAGCCCTTCGTCTACCGCCGCAAAGCTGAGATTGGTGCGCACCACCCGATACGCCTCCGAAATGGGGTCACGCGGCGCCAATTGGGTGATGAGTGTTTGTGGTAAACTGTCGGCCTTAATGTTGGCGATGGCTCCCACTGTTGTCAGCCCGGTATCTTCCAAAATCTGCTCCGGCGATTTAATCGAGTCATCCAGATACTCAATCAAAAAGATGAGGCCAACCGCTATCATACCGCCAACCACCATCGCCAATAATGTATTTGTCACGGTACGGGGACGAATCGGCGCGATGGGCGTGGTCGCCGGTTCGATGGGTACTACGTTGCTGCTCTCTTTGGCCTGGTTGATTTGCAAACCGTTTAAATTGTTAAAGGCTTCGGTATAGCGAATTTGCGCCTCGTTAAGCTGCGTTTCCAGCCGCGAACGCACCGCCAGGTCACTGGCGTCTTCGGCGCCGCTCAGGTTATTGATGTCCGTTTCCAACGTTTGAATGGTGTCGCCAATCTCTCTTAAGCGACTCTCCCAATTGGCAATGGGTTCGGCATAGCGCAGCCGGTCGCGGGCCTGGTTTTCGGCGATAAAGACCTGCCCCAGAGTGTTGGCAATTGCAGCAGTGCGTTCCCGGTCTGTATCTTCCACGCTAATGGCGATAATCTGGGTATCTTGCGGCGCAGAAACGGTGATCTTGCCGCGCAGCTGCCCGGCGGTAAAGGGCAGACCAAGCTGCTCAATGGTTTTTTCCAGGATAGGCGTCGTTGTCAGAATTTCTACATAGGTTTGCGCCAGACGTTGTTCAAACAGGACTTTTGAATAGTCGTTGCCGGCATTGCTGCCCGGCGGTTGGTCAATCAGCAGCCGAGACGAGGCGCGGTAGACTGGGGTTGTGTTTCGGTTGACGATAAAGGCAGCCGCACCGGCCACCACCACACCCAGTATAATCAGCCATGCCCAGCGCCAGACCAACAAAAAATAATCTTTGATAACCATGATTTACGACAGCTCCTATCGGAATTAAGTGAGTGAGTTGGATGAATTCAGGTTGTTCTAACAAGTGTAAAGAGGTTGTAGAGGCTGAGCAATGCGAAAAAGGTCCATATACCCGTTTCCCACAGCGGCTGGCTTGTCCCGGCCAGGCCGATACCAACAAGGGCCATGCCGAGCCAGAAGGGTTTCAGGAATGAGGGTGCATCGAGCTGGGTGCGCAACGGCCGTTGGCTGTCGCCGGCCAACCAATAATGGTAACTAAAAGCGGCCAACAGCAGAGCCAATCCGACTATCCAGAAGCTGTTGATGAAGACAGAAAACCAGTTGATCACAAGCGTTGAGTATAGCATATGCTAAAATGGGCACAAAACCACCGCTGTTCGCCGCGGCAATCTTTTATGCGCTGCCCATTTTAGCCGCTGCGTTGGCGCCAACGGTAGCGTAGAAGGTTTTGTTTACAATTTGTATTACACGATTCCATAAGGAATGTTTGAGGACCAATGGCAAAAAAACAATCGCAATTTATTTGTCGCGCTTGCGGGCGGGTGACGCCTGTGTTTATGGGCCGATGCCCTAAGTGCGGCGAGTTTGGCACAATGGAAGAAGAGGTGTTGCTGGCCGAGAACACGGCCGTTTCCCCCAAAAACCGCCGCGCCTACACCTACACCCAGGACCAGCCGCAGCGCCTGGCCGAGGTGACAGCCGACGGCGTGGACCGCCTGTCCATCGCCATCACCGAATTTGCGCGGGTGCTGGGCGGCGGGCTGGTCCCTGGCTCGTTGGTCTTATTGGGCGGCGAGCCAGGCATTGGCAAATCCACCTTGCTCCTGGATGTCGCGGCCCTGGTTGCCAACCAACACGGCGCCGCCCTCTACGTCTCCGGCGAAGAGAGCGCCCGCCAGATTAAAATGCGCGCCGACCGCATGGCAATCCAGGCCCACGACTTGTTCCTGGTCACAGAAACCAACCTGTCGGTGATGTTGGGGCATGTGGAGCGGCTGAAGCCGACGCTGCTGATTGTGGACAGCATCCAGACGACCTATGATGACGCCCTGACCTCTACGGCCGGCAGCGTAAGCCAGGTGCGCGAATGCGCCAGCCGTTTTCAGGAATTGGCAAAACTGAACGGCGTGACCGTTTTTCTGGTGGGGCATGTCACCAAAGAGGGGGCCATCGCCGGGCCGCGCGTGTTGGAACATATCGTGGATACTGTTTTATATTTGGAGGGGGACCCGTTTCATCGCTACCGCCTGCTGCGCAGCGTGAAGAATCGTTTTGGCGCGACCAGCGAAGTGGGGGTGTTTGAAATGGCTGAGCGCGGTATGGTGGAAGTGCCGAATCCATCAGAGGCGTTTCTGGCGGAGCGGCAGGTGAATGCGCCTGGTTCGGCGATTGCCGTGACAATTGAGGGCACACGGCCGTTACTGGTTGAAGTTCAGGCCTTAGCCAGCGCCACCACCTTTTCCAACCCACGCCGCACGGCCAATGGGGTTGATTATAACCGGCTGCTGCTGTTGACGGCCGTTCTTACCCGCCGCGTCAACGTGCCGCTGTATGACAAAGACGTGTTTGTCAACGTTATCGGCGGGCTGCAAATTGATGAGCCGGCCGCCGATTTAGCCATCGCCATCGCCCTGACCAGCAGCGTCAAAGACCGTCCTATCCACGCCGATATGGCTTTTGTGGGTGAAGTGGGTCTAAGCGGTGAACTGCGCGCCGTTAGCCAGCTCGAAGTGCGGCTGCGCGAGGCGGCCAAACTCGGCTTTAAGCGCTGCGTCGTGCCTCGCCCCACCCGTAAAAGCGGCCTGACTACGCCGCCCGGCCTGGAGGTCATTGGCTGCCGCACGCTGGCCGAAGCCATTCAGGCGGCGCTGCTGCCAGCTTAGTACAACTTGGCATAGGTCTTTAGCATATTTTCCCTCTCCCCAACCCTCTCCCACCGGGAGAGGGTTGGGAAGGGAATTTATCCGATGAAGATTTAGGCTCTATCCCCGGCGGCTGAACAGCAGCAGGACCACGCCGGACAAAGCCATGAAAAGGATGATACCCACAGCGATGAATACCAGGGTGCTGATGCCGGGCAAAGACGCCGATGGTCCGGTGGATGGTCCGGCAAAGGCGTTGGTGGGTATGGCGGCGGGGGTGGCGGAAACGGCCGTTGCCGTCATCGTTGGCGGCGCAGGCGTGTCGGTGGGTGGCAAGGTGGCGGTGGGCGGCGGGCTGGCCGTTGGCGTGGCCGTTGCCAGTTCTGCCGGTAGATTGGTGGAGCCGCCCACCTCTTCAGGCTGCGGTTGGCGCCCCACGACAATTTCCTGACCCAACTGCAAGACGCTGGTTTCGGACAGTTCGCTGATTGTGTAAAAGGCTTCCATCGTTAGATTATAGGTGGTGGCGATGCCGATGGGCGTGTCGCCAGCTTGCACAATGTGGACGATACGGCCGTCTGGTTTCACCCGCGCCTGGGGGAAGCCGGGCAGCAGCGTGGAGCCATCTGGCAGCACCGAATAGCCGATGATCAATGTCTGGCCGATGGTCAGCAGGGCGTCTTCGCCAAGATTGTTGAAGGCGTACAGGTCGCCCAACGGCACGTTGAACAGATTGGCGATGTACAAGAAGCTGTCGCCAGGCGCTACGGTGTAGAGGATACGGCCGTCGGGCATGGCCGTGGGCGAGGCGATGGGCGTGCTGCTGGCGGTGGGTGGTGGTGGAATGGTTGGTTCCAGGGTAGGTCCTGGCGTAGACAGGGCACTGGGTTGGGTCTGGTCCGGCGGCTGGCTGCCGCCGGAAGATGCGCCAACGGCCGTTGGTTGAACAACCGGCAGCGGCGGTGCGGCCAGATTGCCCGCTTTATAACCGGCGCTCAATTCGGCCGTAAGCTGCAAAAAGGTGTTGCCATACTCCAGGCTCGGCTCAATCTGGCTGCCCTCCTTCCATTCGTTAAACGAGGTAATGATCAGCATATCCGGCGAACTGGCCGCCGCGCCGCCAAACGTGGCGCGGTAAAAGTCGCCGTTGGCCCGGCTGCGCGAGAACGCGGCTGTACCGCGCCCCAACAGGGTATCATCCCAGCCAGGCATGGCCGTGGCGACCCAATATTTGTACCCGCCATAGGTCGCGGCGGCGGCGCGGGTATTGGCCGCCCAACTGGCCGCCGTGCCCGCCGGGTTGGCCGACCAGGCGATGTTGTACAGATGCAGGCCATCAAACGCCCCCAGGTAACTGGTGTCGCCGCCTTCAGCGATCCAAATGCTGTTGCGGTCCGGGTCTACCGCGCTGCGAATTGTCACCCAATCGTTGGCCGAGAGCAGCCAATTGGCCCAAAAGAAGACCACCGGCTTACCGTCTACGCGCAGGTAGGCGGGATGGGTGGCATGGGTGGCAAAGAGGGCGCGTAGGGCGGCGATGCGGTCGTCGTTGTTGGCGAAGAAGGGGCTGCCAGCTTCAAAGTGGACGGCCGCTTTAAACCCGCTGCCGCCAGCGACGTTGAGCAGGGTACGGAAGTTGGTTTCTGTCTGGTTGTTGCTGGTTTCTGGTCCGTACCAGCTTTGCACAAAGCCATCAATGCCCGCTGACTGCGCCTCGGAGACCTGGCGCTGGATGGTGGCGGCATCGGTGGAGTAGTAAGGATTGACAGGTTGGAAGGGGGTTCGGCCCACACCAAAGGAATCGGGGCTGAACCAGGCATAATAGAAGGCCAGCACCAGACGAGTTTGCCCCTGAGCCTGGGCCACCGGCGGGCGCTGCGTCTGGCTCAACAGCAGGGTACATATTATAAGAAAGAGAAGGGTCAATTGTTTGTTCATAGGCAATGGATGGGACACGGCCGCTATTCGGCTCCCGGCCCTACATAACGGTATTCCAGTGATGGGGTGGTCAGTGTGTTAAGCAGTTCCAGGGTGCGTTCAGCTTCTGTTTTGTTCAGTTGGCGGGAGAAGCCAAACAGCAAATCTTGCCAGTTGGGTGTTCGTTCATGATATTCCACCAGGCGCGGCTCGCCGCTGATGCCGCCCAGTTCGGCCGCTTTGTCAATGGCTTCTTGGAGATCACCCAACTGGTCTACCAGGCCGTTTTCCAGCGCTTGCCGGCCAGAATAGACACGGCCGTCGGCCAGCTGCCGCACTTCTTCTTCGTTCAGTTGACGGCCGTCGGCGATGATCCGCACAAACTCTTCATACGATTCGGTGGTAATCGCCTGGAGAATGGCGCGTTGTTCGATGGTCAATTCGGCATAAGAGCTGCCCATCGCCTTGTTCTGTCCACTGGTGATGTATTCCACTTTGACGCCAACTGTGTCCAGCAGTTCCGTCGCGTCATACAGGGTCAGGATAACACCCAGGCTGCCGGTGAGGGTATCCGGGCGGGCGATAATGTAGTCGGCGGGGGCGCTGACGTAGTAGCCGCCGGAAGCGGCCACGCTGGCCATACTGGCAACGATGGGCTTTTCGATGGCTTGCAGCGCTTCCCAAATTTGCGCCGAGCCGGTGACAGAACCGCCAGGGCTGTTAACGCGCAGGATGATGGCTTTCACGGTCGGGTCTGCGGCGGCGGCCTCCAAGTCGGCGATGACGCGGCTGCTAACGGCGTCACTGGTCGAGGTAGACCGGTCGTCGCTGAGGATGGTCCCTTCGATGCGCACGACGGCGACCGCGTCGGTGGTGTTGAGGCCGCTCAAGCGCGACGCGCTGCCCGCGCCCAATATGCTGCTGCCAAGCACGGCCGTACCCAACAAAACAACAAAGCTGCACATAGGCAGCATAAAGCCCACCACCACGCCGATCAACACCCAAAAAGGGGTGCGGCTGCTCGTGTCCTGGGGCGTTCGGGCGGCTCGTCGTGGTGTGGCGGTGAATACGGCAGGTGCTTCCTCTGGCATATCGTTCAAATCTGTCATCGTTGTCTCCTCATCTTAGGGTTCATATGTTTTTAACCTGGTGAGATTGGACCAATCTGGAAACTCCAAAGTTAATTGCATACGAACCCTTAAGACACTCATTATATCGTTGAACCCCGAAGGGCAAAGAAAACTTGTCCAATTCTTAAACTGTGCTATCATCCCGCACTCGTTGCACAGCAGCAAAAAATTGAATGTTCGCTGCTTTCCGCTCTTGACTTGATCAAGGGCATCACTCGCCCGAGTAATTCCACGGAAAGGAGGTTTATAGCAACATGCGCGAGTACGAGATCACCCTTATTTTACAACCAAAGTTAGAGGAGGCGCCCCGCAAGGAATTGTTGGAGCGTGTTTTGGGTTGGATCACCAACGGTCAGGAAGACGCCGAGCCACCGGTTGTGAACCATTGGGGCAAACGCTTCATGGCTTACGACATCAGGGATTTTCAAGAAGGCTACTACGTCTTTTATGAAGCCAAGATGGATCCCGCCCAGATTACGGAACTGGAACGCAACTTCCAGTTTGCCGAAGACATTTTGCGCTATCTGGTCATTCGCAAAGAAGCGTAATGGATCGGTTAGGCCGGGCAGGTTTCTGAAAACCTGTCTGGCCTGGCACAGACGCAGGGTATGAACAAAGGTTTAAACAAAGTTCTGTTAATCGGTCAGGTGGATGGGGAGGTGGAAATTCGCCGACTGCCCAACGGCCGTCCGGTTGCCGCGTTCACCCTGGCTGTGCCCCGTAATTGGACCTCGACCGAGGGGGAACACTTTGAAGAAACGGAATGGTTTAACATTGTGGCCTGGGGGGGCCTGGCAGAGATTTGTGAAAAACGAATCAGCAATGAGAGCCAGGTTTACCTCGAAGGGCGTCTGCAGACCCGCAGTTGGGATGATACGGCCGGCCGCAAGCATTTCCGCACCGAAGTTGTTGCCCAGGAGCTTATCACTTTATCAAATTGATGTGACATAAAAACATACGCAGTCTGTTATCGTGAGAGGCTGGCTGCGATTGGAGGTTTGCCATGACTTATCAAGGTCAGAGTCAAAATCAAGGCCAGGGACAAGGCCAGGGACAAAACCGCAAACGGTTTGTTCAGCGCAAACGTGTTTGCGAATTTTGCGTGCAAGGCGGCGATTTTATTGATTATAAAGACGCCGAAAATCTGCGTCGTTACGTGACCGAATTTGGCCGGATGCGGCCGCGCCGCCAGACCGGCACCTGCGCCAAACATCAGCGTGGGCTGGCTGTGGCCGTGAAACGCGCCCGCCATCTGGCGCTGCTGCCTTTTGCTGTCGAATAATCTGCACCCAACAACCAGGCCATGAGCAAAAAAAATACGACAATAAAGGCGAAAGAAGAAGAATTACGCCAATCGCGTAAAGAAGTTCTGATTGCCAGAAAGCAGGCGCAGCAAACGCGCCAATTACGCATCGCCCTCGGTTTTGTCGGCGGTCTGATTGCCATCGTGCTGCTTGTGGCGGTCATTAATGAATTTTTGATTGTGCCCAACCGCACGGTCGCCACCGTCAATAACGATACAATCAGCCTGAAAACGTTTCAAGAGCGCGTTGCCTATGAACGCGCGCGGCGGGTGGTATTGTTAGAAGATCAACTGGCGGCCTTTGGCGGTGATGTTGGCATTATCCAGCAGTTCGCCAACCAACTGCTGGTAGATTTGTACCCGACAAATGCCGAGGCTTTTGGCGAAACGGTGCTTAATCAAATGGTGGACGACTATTTGATTGAGCAGGCGGCGGCGGAGCGGGGCATCACCGTGTCTGAAGCGGAAGTGGATGCGGAAATCGGGCGGTCGTTTAACTTTTTTGATGGTGGGCTGCCCACGCCATTCCCCACAGCCACGCAAACGGCCGTGCCAACGCCCTCGGTGACGCCTATTCCAACGGCCGTCATCACCGAATTCCTGCCCACTGCCACCGCTTTCCCCACGCCGACGCTTGGTCCAACCAGCACGCCACCGCCAACCGCCACCCCGGTGACGGCCGAATCCTTCCAACAGCAGTTGGATGAATTGTTGCAGCAGTACCGCGCTCTGGGCATCGCCGACTCGGCGTACCGCGCCGGCGTGCGCAGCCAGTTGTACCGCGAACGTCTGGCGGACGCGCTGGCTGTGGAACAAGAACTGTCCAGAGAGGCCGACCACATCAACTTCTATGTATTGGTTTTTGACAACCAGGCCGAGGCCGACGAGGTCGCTGCCGGGTTGACGGCCGATAACTTCCTGGGGGTGTGGAACAGCATCAGCAGCCAACAGACCAACCCGGATACCACTTCCACCGCTTTTGCCTCGGAATTGTTCCGCCGCACAGAGGATGATCTGGCGCAGACGTTTAGCCCGGAATTTGCGACGGCTGTGTTCAACCAGAGCCTTAACACGCCCACGCCTGTCGTGCAGGTCATCGGGCAAGATGGCGCGGCCAGCTACTTCATCGCTGTGCCCAGCGGCCGCGAACGTCTGCCTCTGGCAGAGTCTACCTTTGACGCCAATGCGCAGGAACTGGTAACTGCTTTGTTAGCCGATTTACGCGAAAGCAATGTGACGCTGTCGGATTCCTGGCGCGGACGGGTTCCGCTGCAGCCAGCGCTGGACACTAAGTTCTTTACCCCTGCCACGCCAACTCCGGAACTGCCAACGGCCGTACCAAGCCCATAACAGCCGATAAACGGCCGTCTAACGTGATCCAAACGCCAGATAATCACCCGCTGATTATCTGGCGTTTGCGTTTGTTACTTGTCGCCGCTGCTGCGTGAGCATGTTATAATTTTTCACTGAACTGTAACTACCAAGCCTCTCTGAGATTTCAACACGGAGGCACGGAGAACACGGAGTTTTACAGGTTCAATCTCTGTGCCCTCCATGTCTCTGTGGTAAGCAGCTACACTGAACTTTAAATATCCATAAGGGCGAACGCATTCTGTTCGCCCTTTTTCATTGTGAAATTCCCACGACACAAGGAGAGAGCGCATGAATCTACATGAATATCAGGCCAAACGTTTGTTCGCCGAACAGGGCGTGCCCATCCCTCAGGGAGACGTCGCCTCTACCCCGGCCGAAGCGCGGCAGATTGCCCGTGAATTGGGCGGCAAAGTGGTCGTTAAGGCCCAGGTGCTAACCGGCGGGCGAGGCAAGGCGGGCGGCATCAAATTAGCCAACAGCGCCGACGAAGCCGAAGCCCACGCCAAGCAAATCCTGGGCATGGACATCAAGGGTTTCAAGGTGCGCCGCGTACTCATTGACCAACAATCCCCCGGTATTGTGCAAGAAATTTACCTGGCGGTTTTGATTGATCGCGGCCGTCGCCTGCCCATGATTATGGCTTCCGCCGCCGGCGGCATGGACATCGAAGAAGTCGCTGAAAAAACGCCGGAAAAAATCATTACCGCTCATGTAGACCCTGTTTTGGGCGTGCGTGGCTACCAGACTACCTATATCGCCTCGCAGATTGATTTGCCCCGCGACCTGTGGCGCGATTTTCACAAAATTGTGTTCAGTCTGTACGAATGCTTCAAAAACAACGATGCCTCCCTGACCGAAATCAACCCGCTGGTTATCACCGGCGAGGGTAAATTGATGGCTCTGGATGGCAAAATGACCATTGACGACAACGCTCTCAGCCGCCAATCTCGGCTGGCGGAAATGCGCGATGTGGCCGAAGAGCCGGAAGCGGAGCGTGAAGCGCGGCTGACTGGCATCAACTTCATCAAATTGGATGGCAACATTGGCTGTATGGTCAACGGCGCCGGTCTGGCGATGACGACGATGGACATTATCAAACTGTTTGGCGGCGAGCCGGCTAATTTTCTGGACATCGGCGGTGGGGCCAAAGCGGATCAGGTGGCAACCGGTTTGCGCCTGATTTTGTCTGATCCGAGTGTGGAAGCGGTGTTGATTAATATCTTTGGCGGCATCACCCGCGGCGATGAGGTCGCCAAAGGGATTTTGCAGGCGTTGAGTCAGGTGGAAACGGCCGTGCCCATGGTCGTGCGCCTGGCCGGAACCAATGCCAAAGAAGGCCGCGCCATTCTGGCTGATGCGGCGATGGAAACGGCCGAAACCCTTTCCGACGCCGCCCAAAAAGCGGTCGCTGCCGCCGCCAAAGCCACCCACAAAACCACACAGGAGTAAACCATGAGCATTCTTGTAGATAAAAACACACGTTTAGTCGTCCAGGGCATCACCGGGCGTGAGGGCAGCTTTCACACTGAACAGATGTTGGCTTTTGGAACCAATGTCGTCGCTGGGGTAACGCCCGGCAAGGGCGGGCAATGGTTTGAAGATCAGAGCCAGAAAGTGCCGATTTTTGATTCTGTCCAAGGGGCTGTTGAGGCTACCGGGGCCAATGTTTCCATTATTTTTGTCCCCGCCCGCTTTGCGGTAGACGCCATTTACGAAGCGACCGACGCCGGCATTCCCCTGGTTGTCTGCCTCACCGAGTATATACCTATTCTGGATATGATTGCGGTGCGCAGTTACCTGGACAGCAAGCATACGCGCCTAATCGGCCCCAACTGCCCCGGTCTGATCACCCCCGGACAGGCCAAAGTGGGCATTATTCCCGGCAGCATTGTTAAGCCGGGCCATGTTGGCGTGGTGTCCAAGAGTGGTACGTTGACGTATGAAGTGGTCTACGCCCTCACGGAGCGGGGTATCGGCCAATCTACCTGTGTAGGCATTGGCGGCGACCCTATCCAGGGCACGGACTTCATTGATGTGCTGCAAATGTTTGAAGAGGACCCGGAAACGGAGCAGGTGATTCTGATTGGCGAAATTGGCGGCAATGCGGAAGAAAAAGCGGCCGCCTACATCGCCCAACATATGAGCAAGCGCGTGACGGCCTTTATCGCCGGGCGTACAGCCCCGCCAGGACGGCGCATGGGCCATGCCGGGGCCATTGTCGAGGGCAAAAGCGGCACGGCCGAAAGCAAAATCCAGGCGTTAAACCAGGCTGGCGTCCAGGTGGCCGACAACCCGGATAATATAGTGGACCTGGTGGTGCAGTAGACAGTGTTCAGTGTTCAGTGTTCAGTAAACAGTGTTCAGGTTTTGTTAACTGAACACTGAATACTAACAAAAGGCTTCTCCGATGCGTGTCATCAGCGGTCAGGCGCGGGGTCGAAAACTGAAGCGGGTTCCCGGTGATACCACCCGGCCGATTATGGACAGCGTGAAGGAAAACCTGTTCAACATCTTGGGCCAGGATGTGGTGGGTGCGCGTTGGCTGGATTTGTTCGCCGGGACGGGGCAGGTGGGCATCGAGGCGTTGAGTCGGGGGGCAACGGCCGTTGTCTTTGTAGACAAGGTGCGGCCGGCGATTCAGACGATTCAGGCCAATCTGGCAAGTACCGGGCTGTCTGCCGGAGCGAAGGTTCTCCAGTCTGATGCGTTTGCTTATCTGCGGCAAAGCAGCTTTGCGCCCTACGACCTGATCTACGTCGCCCCGCCGCAGTATCTTGGGCTGTGGCTGGAGGTGTTGGCGCTGTTGGACGAACGGCCGTCTACCTTCTTATCCTCCGATGGCCTTGTCGTCGTGCAAATAGACCCCAAAGAGTACAAGGAATTGTCGCTGCACAACTTGGCCCTGGCGGATCAGCGTGTCTACGGCAACACCCAATTATTGTTTTTCGAGCTGGTTGTTTACTGATTGTCCAGCGTCACCTGAATCACACATTGGCCTGTCTCGCTGCCGTTGATGTCTACGGCCGTTAACCGCAGCAGATACGGTCCGCCGCTCCATTCACTCAAATTCACATTGCCCAAGAATCCGTCCCGCACCGGTCGGTCTACCGTGCGCCCTAGCAGCGACGCCCAGGAACCGGCCGTTTCTGGGCCATTGGCTTCCAGCTTATAGAAGCCAAAATTTGGCGTGGCCGCCGTGCCGGTGAAGTTGATCAACCCGGAAACAACCGAGCCATTGGCCGGCTCACGGATGTTCAAATTGACTGTGCAATCTACAAAGGGGGTCGGTGTTGGCCCGCTGGGGGTGGGAGGCGCATTGGGGCGCGCCGTGGCTTCCGCTTCGCTGACGGTCAGGCCGCCTGGTTGGCTGGCTAATGTAATGGTAGGAACCAGGGCTGGTGTTGGTTCTGGTGGGCGAATTTCGGCCGTGCCCAGCGGCGTAGGCGATGAAAGCGGCGTGGCGAAAATGTTGGGCGTGGGGGTGGGCGGCTTCAGCAGTGACGCTGGCAGGGTGGGGGCGATGCTGGTATTGACATAATAGACGATTCCGCCCAAACCGAAGAAGAACAGCAGAAAAAAAATGGCTGTGTTGCGCATCTGGCTGCCGCGCTCTCGTTCCAGGCCAAACATGGCCTGCTGTAATTTGCGCCGGGCCTGCAAGTATTGGCTGCCATACCAAAACAGCCCCAATACAACGAGGATATATATCCAGACGTCATTGCGCAGGATGAAGACGTAGACTCGTTCCATCACCCCCCATTGTATCTGGCTTTGTTATTGTCACAACTGGGGCAGGATGCCGTAGAGGAGTTGGGTCAGGCGGGGGACTATCAGCTTGCCCGTTTCCAGAACCTCTTCATGGGAGACCATCGCCTCTGGAGTTGGGTCCAGAATCGCTTTGTTGGTGATGGAGGAAATGCCCAATACGCGCATCCCACCATGTTTCGCCACAATCACTTCGGGGACGGTAGACATGCCGACGGCGTCCGCGCCGGCCGCGTGCAAAAAACGCAGTTCGGCCGGTGTTTCAAAACTGGGACCGGCAACATAAGCGTAGACGCCCTCTTGCAGGGTTAGTCCCTGGGCAACGGCCGTAGCCCGCGCCATTTGCCGTAGAGTGGGGTCATATGCCTGGGTCAGGTCGGGGAAGCGGGGGCCAACCTGTTCATCGTTGGGGCCGCGCAGTGGGTTGCTGCCGGCCATGCCGACAAAGTTCAGATGGTCCGTGATCAGCATCAAATCGCCTGGTGTGAAGCGGCGATTGATGCCCCCGGCAGCGTTGGTGACAATGAGCGTGTGAATGCCCATGGCCCGCATCACCCGCACCGGGAAGACAACCTGCGCCTGCGAATACCCTTCGTAAAAGTGGGCGCGTCCTTGCTGCACCAGGACAGTTTGCCCTTGCAACTGGCCGATGACCAGCCGCCCGCTGTGCCCAATGACGGTGGAAGCGGGCCAGTTGGGAATTTCTTCATAGGGGATGATGTCGGCGTTTTGCACGGCGTCGGCCAGGCCGCTGAGGCCAGAACCAAGAACCAGGCCGATTTTAGGGGTATATTGGGTGCGGGCGCGAATGGTGGCAACGGCCGTTTGCAGGTCAAGCTCGGGGGGGTGTGTCATCATTGGTTTTTATGAGTGCAGGTCTGTTGGCGCAAAATCGGGTGAGGCTTCCAGGTCATCTTCGTCCTCACTTTTTACCTGTGTGTAAATCTGCGTCGTGGAGATATTGGCGTGTCCCAGCAGTCGTTGGACTTCCTGGAGATTGGAGCCGCCATCCAATTTGTGCGCGGCGAAGCTGTGGCGCAGCGTGTGGGGCGTCACTTCACCGCTGAGTTTTGCTTTTTTGGCATACGCTTTGATAATCAGCCACAGCCCCTGCCGGGTAAGCTGCTGGCCGCGATGGTTGAGGAACAAGGCCGCTTCATCTTTGTTTTTTACCAGATATTGACGGCCGTTTTCCAGGTAGTTCACCACCGTCTCTTTGGTCTCTTCATCCAACGGGAGTTCGCGGGAAGTTTCGTCTTTACCCTGACAAATCAGCACATCATCCACCAGGTCCACGTCATCCAATGTCAGCGACACCACTTCCGTCACCCGCATTCCGGTGTTATAAAGCATTGTCAGAAGCGCCATGTCGCGCAGTTGTTTGGGCGTTGGTTTTTTCTGTTTTGGCGCTTGCAGCAGCTTTTCAATATCCTCGGCGCTCAGGGTTTTAGGCAGCCGCTTTTTTACTTTTGGCGAATCTATGTTGGTCGTTGGATTTTCATGAATCACGCTGCGGGAAAACAGATGATTAAAAAATGATTTAACGGCCGCCACTTTACGCGCCACCGACGAAGACGCATAGGGCTGCTCTTTCATAGAGTCTACGTAACTGTCCACAATGGCGACGGTCACATCGCTCCAGTTGGTCACCCCAGGGTAGCTGCGGCTCAGAAATGACATAAATTGACCCAGGTCGTTGCGATAAGCCGCTGTGGTGTTACTTGAATATTTGTATTCGTATTGTAGAAAGTCCAGAAAGGCTTGTAATTGCTCTTCCATCGCCAACCGCTCC
The DNA here is from genome assembly GCA_016716065.1 of Candidatus Leptovillus gracilis. Lineage (NCBI taxonomy): Bacteria > Bacillati > Chloroflexota > Ardenticatenia > Promineifilales (SeqCode) > Promineifilaceae (SeqCode) > Candidatus Leptovillus > Candidatus Leptovillus gracilis. The sequence goes on from JADJXA010000002.1 coordinate 894,500, forward strand.
TATCGGCCTAAAGACTCATTTTGCGTATAGCCAACAAACGCTCTTGAAGTTTCCCTGTACGCGCTCTTGTTGACAGAATAGCAAAATGGGGTGTTACGAAGACCTATGCATCATGTAGTCTGGTCTTGGGTCTGAACGACCGTTGGCGGAAAGGTCGTTGTGCTAAAGGTGTTAAAAGATTATGTAAGTTAAACGTAAAAGCATTATAGCATTACTTTTCATAAGATCAAATATGAATCAACATAATCCATTGTTTTGGCGGTTTTTCCGGCCTATACGAATTAGCGGAACCTCTATTTTGTCCTGACCGGCGCTCAAACAGGGCTAACAGTAAGAATCTGGCAAAACAGGGAAATGCTGTTATGATCTACTTGTCGGGTGATGAATCATCCGCAATCCCCAAAATCCCACTTTACCAGGAGACTTTTATCCCATGAGTTTAAATGCACGACGTGTTATTATCGCCGGCGCGGCCGGGCGCGATTTCCATGACTTTAATACGACCTTTCGCCATGATCCGAATTATCGTGTAGTCGCGTTTACCGCCACCCAAATTCCGAATATAGACGGCCGTCGCTACCCCCCAGAACTGTCCGGTGAACTGTATCCCGAAGGCATCCCCATTGAACCGGAAAGCGAACTGACCGAACTGATTCGCCGCGAGCAGGTAGACGAAGTACTCTTTTCCTATTCAGATGTGTCCCATGAATATGTGATGCACCTGGCTTCACGGGTATTGGCGGCCGGCGCCGGCTTCCGTTTCCTCAGCCCGGCGCAGACGATGATCCGTTCCAGCAAGCCGGTGGTGTCGGTGGGGGCGGTGCGCACCGGCTGTGGCAAGAGCCAGACCTCGCGCCGGGTGCTGCAAATTTTACAGAACGAATTGGGGTTTGAGCGCGTCGTCGCTGTGCGCCATCCCATGCCTTATGGCAATCTGGCGGCGCAGGCGGTGCAGCGTTTCGCCAGCTATGAAGACATGGACCGGCACGAATGCACCATCGAAGAACGCGAGGAGTATGAACCCTACGTAGAGCGGGGCGCGGTGATTTATGCCGGGGTGGACTATGAAGCGATTCTGCGCCAGGCGGAGCAGGAAGCGGATGTGATCATTTGGGATGGTGGCAATAACGACGTGCCGTTTTACAAGCCAGACCTGCACATTGTGGTGACAGACCCGCACCGGCCGGGGCACGAACTGCGTTACCATCCTGGCGAGACGAACCTGCGCATGGCCGATGTGGTGGTTATTAACAAGGTGGACACGGCCGATAACGCCAATGTGGTGATCGTCCAGCAAAACATTCGGCGGGTGAATCCAACGGCCGTTATCGTCAAAGCCGCCTCGCCTATTTTTGTAGACGACCCGGCAGCCATTCGGGGCAAAAAAGTGCTGGTGGTTGAAGATGGTCCCACCCTGACGCATGGCGAAATGGCCTATGGCGCGGGCGTGGTGGCGGCGCAGTATTTTGATGCGGCCGAGATTATTGACCCGCACCCTTATGCCGTGCGCACCATCGCCGAGACGTATGCCAAATATCCATCTACCGGCGCAGTGCTGCCGGCCATGGGCTACGGCCGTGAACAAATGGCCGATTTAGCCGAAACCATCAACCGAGTCCCGGCCGATATGGTCATTATCGCCACCCCCATAGACCTGGCAAAACTGATTGACATTCAACTGCCCAACCAGCGGGTGCGCTACGAATTGCAAGAGATCGGCCAGCCCACTCTGACTGACGTGCTGCGGCAAAAATTTGCGCAATAGAAGCAGCAGGCCAGACAGGTCTTAAAAACCTGTCTGGCCTTTTGTTCTCCCGCCGTTTCAGCCGTCGGGAGGCGGCAAGGCAGCTGCTCCGGTAATGCTTGCCGTGCCCGTTTTTTAGAGATGTGGGCTTATAAGGATTGATGATGAGATGGGGAGTGTATGAGGCCGGGTGACGGCCGTCTCCCGGCCATCAGGCATCATCACCGGCCGGCGCAGCCTTCTCGTCCAGCCAGTTAGGGTAATCGGCTACCGAGCTTTCAATGAAATATTCGGCGATCTCTCGCATTCGATTGTTGGTGATGTTGTTGGCGATTTTATCCACCAGCGTGCCGGGCATGAAGCGCATTCCTTTGGGGCGCGGTGGCTTGGCTTGCATTTTCAGCAAATACTCCACGCGGGTCTGGTCGCCTTCATCATGAAAAAAGGCTTCACTGCTGTAATAACCGCGCGTTTTGGTCGAGTTGAAAGTGACTTCTGTTTCGATGGGCGGCAGGTTTTCAATCGGGACCATGCGCATGGTGTGGTGGCCCGGTACCAGGTCCAAACGCACGTCGGCGTAGACGTGAATGTGGTAAGTACCCAATTCAACCGTGCTGTAATACAGACGATATTGATGCTCCGCGCTAGAATCCACCAGGTCAATATGTTGCAGATATCTGACCAGACGGTTAATGTCGCTATAAAATTCGTATGTGGTGACACGATCAGCAGGGAATATAAAAGAAAAACGGGCAGAAGCGGCGATTTTGATCATGCGCGTTAGCTTGACTCTCCAGGACGTGTGATGGGATAGCTACCGTTTGCTATGATAGCATATTCTGGCTAATGAGCATAAGAAAATGATGCACCGCATTCCGGTTGGAGGTTAATACTTTATGAGCTTATTTAACGGCGAGCGGTTGACCAATGAGGTGTTTAAGCTAGACGTGGAGCGAATGCGCCGCGGCTGGTATTCTGATCAATACTTCGCCAACATTTTGGCAATGCTGCGCGGCGTCAGCCAGGCGAATGGCTTCCAGGGGCAGTATGCGCGTGACGTAGGCGTGGACGCAACCGGCCTGAACGTCGGCGACATTGAAGTGGAGATGCAGTTTTTCACCCGTCGCGCCGGCAAAACGGTGATCGTGGGTGTGGACAAGGCGTTGGCAATGCTGCGCCACTGTACCGGTTATTTTGACGAGAGCGGCGCGTGGGTGGAGACGTGGCAAAATCTGGCGGTTACGGCCGTTCATGATGGCGCCATCACCGAATACCACGGCGACCCGCTGCATGTGCAGCCGGTTATTCGCGTACACGGCCGTTACCGTGATTTTGCCCTCCTGGAAACTCCCATGCTCGGCATCCTCAGCCGGGGCAGCCGCATCGCCACCAACGTCTACAAAACCCTGCGCGCCGCCAAGGGTAAGCCGGTCCTTTTTTTCCCCGCTCGCTTCGACCTGCACGAAGTCCAGGCTGCCGACGGTTACGCCTACGACATCGCTGTCGCCCGCTTCAACCACGACTTCGCCGGCGCCTTGCGCTCTTTTGTCTCCACCGATGCCCAGGGTGATTGGTGGGGTGGCGCTGGCGGTGGCACGGTGGCCCACGCGGCCATCGCCTGCTTCCTCAGCGACACCGCCGCTACCATGATGGCTTTCGCCGAACACGTTCCGCCGGAAATTCCCCGCATTGCCCTGGTGGACTTCAACAACGACTCCATCAGCGACAGCCTGCGCGTGATGGCCGCCATGTTTGCCCGGTGCGCCGATTTGCTGGCCGAAGGGCGCAGCGAGGAAGCGCAGCGTTACGTGCTGTACGGCGTGCGCCTGGACACCGGCGGCACGCTGCGCGACGTGTGCGTGCCGCCGCTGGGCGACCCGGCATTGGACCTGGGCGTGACGCCCCGGTTGGTGTTTAACGTGCGCCAGGCGTTGGACGCGGCCTGGGAATCCTGGGATTTGCGTCCGGAGCAGGTACAAATGGCCCGGCGCTACTGCCGCGACGTAAAAATTGTGGCGACCGGCGGTTTTAACCCGCAAAAAATCACCCGCTTTGAGCAGCTTAACGTGCCGGTAGACATCTATGGTGTTGGGTCGTCGCTGCTGTCTAACGACAAGGAAACCAACAACGATTTTACGGCCGATGTGGTTCGGGTGAAGATAGACGGCCGTTGGGTGGATATGGCTAAAATTGGCCGCGCCCCGGCCGACAACCCGGAACTGGAACCGGTGGATTTGGCCGGGCTGTAATGTGATTTGCTGGAGCCTGGCGACAATAACGCCGCCAGACTCCAGTAAAAACCGAGTCTACGCCCGGCCTAATACGGCTGCTAACAACGCCATGCGGATGTACATGCCATTCTGCACCTGGCGGAAGTAGGCGGCGCGTGGGTCTTTGTCCACCGAGTAATGAATTTCTCCCACCCGCGGCAGCGGGTGCATCACCACCATTTTTTCTTTCGCCTTTTCCATCAATTCTGGGGTGATCTCATAGTAGTTTTTCACTTCCTCGTACTGCGCCAGGTCGGAGAAGCGCTCTTTTTGCACGCGGGTCACATACAGCACGTCGGCGTTTTCGATGACGTCGGCCACGTCGTGGGTCTCGCGCACGTTGACGCCGGCGTCAATCACATGGTTCATGGTGGTCAGCGGCAGGCGCAGAATTTCTGGCGAGACAAAGCGCAGGCTGACGTCGAAGTGCAGCAGCAGTTTGGTGAGGGATTGCACGGTACGGCCGTATCTTAAATCGCCCACCATCGCCACTTTCAGGCCATCTACCCGCCCCAACTCTTCGCGGATGGTAAACAGGTCCAGCAGCGCCTGGGTCGGATGTTCGCCGGGGCCGTCGCCGGCGTTTAGCACCGGCACGCTGGCATAATCGGCGGCCAGCTTGGCCGAACCGATTTCCGGGTGGCGCAGCACAATGGCGTCGGCGTATTGCTCCAACGTGCGCACCGTGTCGGCCAGGGTTTCGCCCTTGCTCACCGAGCTAAACTGCACGCCCTGGGTGATGGGGATGACGCTGCCGCCAAGCCGTTCCATCGCCGCAATAAACGACGAACTGGTGCGTGTGGAGGGTTCGTAGAACAGGCAGGCCAGCACGTAGCCTTTCAGCAGATCGGCGCCGCCGACGCGCTGGACCATCTCGCGCATTTCCCGCGCCCGCTGAAAAATAAAGGACAGAGCGTCGCGGTCGAACTGGTCTACCGACAAAATGTCCTGGCCGAGCAGCGGGTTGGCGTTGGCAACCTTTTGCGTCATCTCGTCCAGGTTGAAGAGGGAGGGTAATTCTTGAATGGTCATGGGGTCTCCTTTTAAAAATTGTGAATTGTGAATTTTGAATTGTGAAGTGTGAATTGGGAACGGATCAGGTTAAGAAACGGCCGTTCCCCGGTTTTGCTAGAACACGGCCGTTTTCAAACACCACCTCGCCGCGTAACACCACGCGGCTTACTTTTCCGGCTACCTCTACGCCATTGAAAGGGGTCCAGCCACATTTGGTGAACAGGGTTTCATTGCGGATGGTGGTGGGGGTCATGTCCACTTCGATGTGGGTGTCTGGCTGCTCTGGCAGGTTGTAAATGCGGCGCGGATTGCTGTGCATCAGTTCGATGAGGCGGGCGAGGGAGAGACGGTTGTGGGTAACGGCCGTTACCATCAGCCCCAGCGACGTCTCCAGGCCCGATACCCCCGGCGGCGGCGCCGCCGAATGTTTCTCCGCCAGCGTGTGTGGCGCATGGTCGGTGGCGATGCAGTCTACTGTGCTGTTGATATGCGCCCACAGCGCCGCCACGTCGTCTGGCGTGCCTAACACCGGCCGCATATCACCCAGCGGCCCCAGCCGCGCCGCGTCCGACTGGTCCATAAACAGGTGGTGGGGCGCTACTTCACAGGTCACCGGCAGCCCCTGCGCTTTGGCGTCGGCAATCAGCTCAATCTCCTCCCGGCGGCTGACATGGACAATGTGGACCGGACGGTTATACGTCGCCGCCAGCCCAATGCTCACCGCCACGCTCTGTTTTTCGGCGTGCAGGGCGATGGGTTTGTGGCGCGGCCAGCTTTTGAAGCAGGCCGCCAGCGTTGGCAGATCTTCGACGCGCAGCTTGCCAAAAGTGTCGTTGAGATAGATTTTCAGGGCTACCGCGTATTCGGCCAGCGCCGGTAGATGGGCCACGTCTTCGGCGCTGGCCCCGGCATACAGGCCCACGTCGCAGCGGATGTCGGCCTGTGCCTGTTGGCGGGTGGCCCGCAGCACTTCCGGCGTTGTCAGGGGTGGATTGGTATTGGGCATGCCCAAAATCATCGTCACGCCGCCGGCCAGGGCTGCGGCTGTGCCGCTGGCGAAGTCTTCCTTGTGTTCCCCGCCAGGCACGCGCAAATGGGTATGAACGTCAATCAATCCGGGCAAAGTGATTGTAGTCATGGTTAGTCCTGCAGTTGGTTAGCCGGTTGATTTGGAGCCGACTATTCGTCTGATTGATTTCCTCCCAGGCAAAAAAAAAGCCCGATCCCTAAAAGGATCAGGCTATGGATTGCCCAGATTTGGCATTAGCAAACGGATTATTTTGTTGTGCCACTCCCAGGTGAATTTGGGCATATTGCTAATTTCTCCTTACGCCAAGATTACACACCGGGAAAGTATGTTAGCATAAGCGCGGCAATTTGCCAAAAAATCTTGAGACCCGACAGGTTTTCTTGAACCTGTCAGCTCTGGCGCAGTTGGGTGAAGAAATGCTGCCATTTTAGCGGCGCGGCCGACAGCAAGGTGTCGGCGCGGAAGAAGCGCGCGGCCAGGCTGACAAACAGGTAGGTGGTGAGGGCCAGGCCGCCCAGACTGGTCAATAGCTGCCAGGTGGGCACACCGCCAGAGGCCATGCGCGTCATCATGGCGGTGGGCGCGGTGAGGGGGAAGAGGCTTAGCGCGGTGGACAGCGGGCCATGGGGCGATTGGATGAGCGGCGCATTAAGCCACAGGGGGATGAGCAGCGGCAGCAGAACAAAGAAGGTGAACTGGCCGCCTTCGCGGGCGTTGGGGGCCAACGCGCCGATCGCGCCCATCAGCGAGGCATACAACAAGTAGCCCAGAGCAAAATACAACAAGGCCCAGGCGACAAAACCAGGCGGCAGGGTAAAGGCGCTGACGGAGGCGAATACAGACTGGGTGCGGTTGAGGACCAATAGACTGCCACCCAGCCAGACGGCCATCTGGATCAGGGCGACGACGCTGAGACCCAACACTTTGCCCAACATCAGTTCACGCGGCTGTAAGCTGAGCAGCAGCACTTCGACGGTGCGGTTTTCTTTTTCGCGGGTCACGCTTTGCAGCATGAAGCCGCTGCTCATGCTGATGAGGAAGAAGAAGATGAACATGGTGGCAAAGGGGACAAAAAAGGTCAGTGGGTTGCTCTGGTCATTGTCGGTTGGGGGGGCGAGGGCGTGGGGCTGCACGGCCGTTGTTGGGTCTAGCAGGGCAACGGCCGTTGCCTCGTCGCCGGTCAGGTTGTAGGTCAGCACAAAGGTCAGCAGTTCGGCGTTAGGCGTGTTTAACGGCCGAAAATCTTTGGTGATGAGGATCAAGTCCCCCTGGCTGACATAATCGGCCGGCACCAGGAAGAAATAGTCAAACTGCCCGGCAGCAAGAGCGGCGCGGGCATCGGCTTCGCTGGCAAAGCCGTGCAGCGTCTCGGCCGGCAGCGAAGCTGGCAGACGGCGCAGCAGGCCGGCCTGGTCCACATAGGCGGTGGTTTCGGGCTGTGTGGTTATGTCGCTTAGAATGCCCTGGAGGTCTTCTTGCTCAAAGGTATTCTGGGCCATCACCTGTATGCCCAGATTAAAAACGATGATCAGCCCCGGAAACAAAAACGTCATAACCCAAAAAGAGCGCTTTTGCAGGGTGGTGACAATCTCGTATTTGATGACGATAAGGATTTTGCGCATGAGGTTAACTCCTGGGGCGCACGGCCGCAGCCACATCTTGCAGCGACAGGCTTTGCCCGTAACGCAGCATGCCCATGTGGAAAATGCGCGCTGCTACCCAGATGCTCAACACGGCCGATCCGGTTAGCAGCAGCCAGCTAAGGAGCAGCTGCCAGGTAGGAATGGTGCTCATCCCCCACCGCAGCAGCACAGTGATAAACGACGTAGTGGGGAAAAAGGTCATAAAAACCAGGATGGGGCTGTTGGGATTGCTGATGAATAGGACCATGAAGAAAAAGGGCAGCAAAAACAGCAGATTCAGCACCCCGGCAATCTGCTGCGCCTGGGTCACTTCGCTGACAGCGCTGCCGATGGCCGTCATGAGGCCGGCGATGAAGGCGAAGGCGGGAACGAAAAACAACGCCACCACCAACAGCAGCGACCAGGGCACGCTGACATAGCGCAAACTGTCAAAGAAGGATGCGCCGATGACAATGGCGGCGACGCCGGTTGCTGCCCAAATCAACACCTGGGTCAGCGAGACGGCCAGCAGTCCCAGGGCTTTGCCACCGATCAATTGGCCGGGGGAGACGGTGGTCATCATGATTTCGATGGTGCGGTTTTCTTTCTCGTCGGTCACCACCTGGAGCAGATAGCCGGATGAACTCATGACCACAAAGATGAAAAAGAAGGCGGCGATGAAGGGTATAAAAAAGCTGAAGATGTTGCGCTCGTTGAATTCGCGGCTGCCATCGGCGGCGCGCACGATGAGGCTGGTTCCACTGATCAGACGGGTTTGCAGGTCTGTCGGGTAGTCGGCGGCCAGATTGGCGCGCAGGTAGCGGTTGAAGTCGCGGTAGGCGCGGTTGCTGGGCGGGTCTTGCCAGGTGATCACATCTATCACCAGGTTTTGTGGATAGTTGGCGGGGATGATAAAGGCCACCTGGATTTCCTGGCTGCGGAGGGCCTGGGACACGGCCGTTTCATTGGAAAACGGCCGCAGCGCCAACAATTCTTCTCCCTGGGCGGTCAGCGGCGCAAGGGTCGGGTCTATGATGCCCGCATGGTCCACGTAACCCATTGGTTGGTTCTGTTCACCGCGCACGGCAATGACGATGCTGAGGGTCATCACCGTTACCAGAATCAAGGGAAAGCCCAGCGTGCCCACCAGAAAGCTGCGTTTGCCTACCAGTTTGCGGTATTCATGACGGGCTAACAGCCAGAAGTTACGCATTACCCGCCTCCCTGGCCTCTTTGCCTTCCTGTACCACCCGCACAAAAATGTCATCCAGGGATGGCTCGGCGATTTCAAAACGTTCCACCATTATGTTTTCTTGCACAGCCAGATGGCGAAAAACGTCTTGCGGGTTGACGCCGCCACCCAGAGCCAGATGCCAGGCGCCATTTTGGCGGCGCGCTTCCAGCACGCCAGGCACAGCGTCGAAGTCGCCCTGCCCTTCCAGCAGGATGGCGTTGCCGGAGAACTCCCGTTTGATTTTGCTCACTTCGCCGTAGAGGACGGTACGCCCGTTATCAATCAGCACAATCCGGTTGCACAGCGCCTCCACCTGGTACATCTGGTGTGTAGACATAATGATGGTTTTGCCCGCCTGCCGCTGCTCTTCAATAATATCTTTCACCAGGCGGGTATTCACCGGGTCCAGGCCCGAAAATGGCTCGTCCACCACGATTAGATCTGGTTCGTGCAGCAGCGTGGCGATGAGCTGCGCCTTTTGCTGCATCCCTTTGCTGAGTTCCTGGACTTTTTTTTGCCGGTGGTCGTACAGGTCCAACCGCTTCAGCCAGCCTTCCAGTCGCTGTTTGGCTTCACTTTCGCTCAGCCCTTTTAATGTCGCCAGGAAGACCAGAGTTTGCTCCAGGGGCAGGTCTTTGTACAGGCCGCGCTCTTCGGGCATATAACCGATGCGCTGCTTCTGGGCTTCATCAATACGGCCGTCGAACACCAGTATTTGCCCGGCATCCGGCTTAAAAATATCCAGCATCATGCGAATGGTGGTGGTTTTGCCGGCGCCATTGGGTCCTAACAAACCAAATATCTCGCCAGGGTACACCTCAAAGGAAACATCTTTCACCGCCTCGACGCGGCCAAAGTTTTTACGAATAGAAGAAATAGATACAGTTGACATCATCAATTCCAAACGGCCGTCTATGAACACCGAATACGGATTTCAGATTACCGAATACGGCTGCTAATGCCAGACGTCCGCATACGCATGGTCACCCTTTAGTAGTTGACCCGACGTAAACCGGGCCAGATTGAACGGCGTAATGTCTACCGTCCGCGCCGCCCCCTCCACAATCAATTCGGCCATACACGCACCCACAGCCGGGCCAATTTTGAAGCCGGTACCGCTAAACCCGCAGGCCAGATAAAAGCCTTCGGGGCCGGCTGCGCCCAAAATGGCGCGTTGGTCGGTGGTCAGGCCATCGAAGCCGCTGTGGGCGCTGTGCAGCGATCCCTGCTCCATCAGGGGCACGCGGCGGCAAATGCGTTCCACCGCCCGCGCCACAAACCCCGGCGCGGCGTGGTCGGCGTCACCGTCGGGCGACAGGCCAATGGGGTTGTTGTCTTCCAGCCCTACCAGGGTCAGGCCGCCGGTTTCCGGCCGGAAATAGAGCGAATTAGCCATGTCAATCACCGTCGGGTGGCTGGGACCGATGGCCGCCGGGCGGCGAATGAACAGGGTGTCGTGCCGCCAGGTATCTATGGGCAGGTTCAGGCCGACCATGTCGCCGACCTGTTTGGCCCAGGGACCGGCGGCGTTGACGACGATGGGGGCATGGAAGTCGCCCTTGTTGGTCTGCACGCCAGTGATGCGGCTGGCGGTGGTGTGAACGGCCGTTACCTGGCATTCTTGCACCAACACAGCCCCTCGCTGACGCGCGGCCGTTAACAGGCTGTTCACCGTCGCCGATGGGTCCGCGTACCCCGATTCCGGCTCATAGGCGGCGGCGTCAAAATCATGCGTTACAAACGATGGCGCCAGCCGCGCCACGTCATCTGGCGTCACCAGGAAGGACGGAATGCCAATTTCCTGGTGCATCACCACATTGGCGCGCAGTTGCTCGCTGTACTCTGGCGCGACAATTTGCACAAAACCGGTGCGCGTAAAGCCACACTCGCCGCCCACCATTTCCGCCCAATGACGAAAATAAGCAAACGACGCCCAGGCCAGCCGCGATTCCGGTTCCAGGTCATAGTGCATCCGCACCAGGCCGCTGGACCGTCCCGTCGCCCCGGAAGCGATGAAATACCGTTCCAACACCAATGGCTTCACGCCCAATCGCGTTAAATGGAACGCTAGACTGGCCCCATGAATACCACCGCCAATGATGATCACATCTGCATGTTGATCCATAACTCAGACCCCAGAAGAAAGTTGGTTGGTTTGTCAGAGCATGGTTAGTTGGTTAGCTACTGTATCAACCACCCAACCATGCTCCACTCCAATTACTGAGCCTGCTGAAAAAAACTAACCGCGGAGGGCGCGGAGGACGCGGAGAGCTGAAATCTCCAGAGGAAAACTCCGCGCTCTCCGCGGTTAAAAAGGCTTTTTTCAGGAGACTCAATTACTGAACTGATTCCGCGCCCAACAACTGCGTCATTAGTTCCTGGCCTTTGGGCAGCAGGGTGATTTTGGTGTCACCCTTCAAGATATTTTCGATCTCCAGAATATCAAACATAGCCTCGGCCACGTCTGGGTCGGTGGTGATCTGCTTCAGGGCTTCGCCAACAATTTTGGGCCGCATGGCCTGGGCCTGGGCAAACTCAATCGCCGCCCGGCGCTCGGCCGAGTTGGTGATGATGCTCACCCGGTTGGCGCCATCCTGCCGGATGGCCGACGTCACCTGTCGCAAGCGGTTGACCACCTTTTCCTCAATTTGCCGGGTCATGCCCCGATCCCGAAAATGAACCTTGCGGATATACACCGACCCCAACCGGTAGCCCCATTCTTCCGATTTGGGCGATACTTCTGCCCGCACGGTGCGGCTCATGATGTGCCGCGTTTCCAGCATATCCTCCAGGGGCATGTTGCTTAACGTGCGCACGCTGGCATTGCTGACATTGGCCGACAGCGATCCACGCGGATCCGTGTTCTTGAACAAATAAGCCACCGGATCGCTGATTTGCATCTCGTACCATACGCCAATGCCCATCGGCGCGCCTTCCTCCGAGTTAACCGGCAGGCTGCGCAGATATTGTTGGTCCAGGCGCATATCCAAAATACGCCGCGTGCCCAACCAGTTGACCACCAGCGCGCTTGGCCCCATCTTCAGCCACAGCCATTGTAAACCTGGCTCTTGCAGAATAGCGACCACATTGCCAAACAACACGTAAACGTGGCATGTTCCTTCCTGCACAATGGCATACACGCCAAACAGACGCAGCAAAAAGCGCACAATCGGCTCAGCAATAAAAAAGAAGACAAAGAAAAGCGCCGCAGTAGCGATGATCGTGACTATGTTCATTCTTGCACCTCCAAAATGACGTTTTTGGCCTGGGCGTAAAGCGCCAGCCGCACGTTACGCAGATAGGCATCCAGCGCTTCCGGCCCATGGCTTTTAATCGCCCGAAGCTGCTCAGCCATGGCGGAAAGCGGTTCTACCTCTGCCTGGGCGCGTAAGGTCTCGATTTCAACGGCTCGCTTGGACTGCACGATGGTTTGGTCGGCTTGCGCTTTCGCCAGACTGATTTCCGACGACACTTCGTTGTGGGCGGTGTTGATGGCCGCCAGCGCCGATTCGACTTCATGGGGCGGTTCAATGCCGGTGATGAGGGAAGCATCTAGCTCTACGCCATAGCGGGCGGCAGCCGAGGCGCATTCCATTTCCATGTGGTTGTTGATCTCGTTCAGATTCTTGCGCAGATCATTAATGGACACGCCGCTCATTAGGCTGATGTCCACCTCGTCTTCGGCGATTCCTATTGTTTTGGCCTCGAAGCTGGCAATGCGCTGGCGCAATATGGAAATGAAATAGCCCATCACGTGGACGATGGGGGTTTTGACGCCAAACAGATAGGCATACAAATTGCGTTCTGAGGGGCGATACCGAATCTGTCCGTTGAGCGAAATGTTGAGTTGATCTTTGGTGACGGCGTCTAGCTGAGTTCCGGCATGGTTGGCTTCAGGTGTTTCCAGGTCCAGGGCCATGTTAATGGTTTCAGTGGCGACAGAGACTTTGTAGACTTTTTCCCAGGGCCAGCGAAAGTAGGGACCACCAGGCGGGATGACACGCACCAGCGGATAGCTGTAGCGCTCTCGGTCTTTTTCGTTCAGAGATTCGGAAATGGGATCATCGAGGGTAGTGGATTTGCTGAGGCGGACAGCCCGGCCAAATCGGGTTTTAACGGCGCGTTCGTTTTGGTCTACAGTGTAGAATCCGTTGATGACGTAGCGCAGGAAAAACCAGCCGAGGAAGCCGAGCAAGATACCGGGACAAAATGTACTCATATCGTGTCACTCTCCTTTTTGCTGAGTAAATAATCAAATCAGCCTACATCTTATCTTGTTTTGCCATTTCGCCTACCCTTTGTCCGGGTGAGATGTTGGTCTTGTGTGCTGGCTGCCCGCTGTAACTAACTATTAATGGCAAAGGCGTAATGGGCGCAAAGTTTTTCTTTTGTTCTGTACGTTCTTTATGCTCTTTGCGTTTCAATTGATTCTTGACTATTGCAAAATTTGTACAAAATAGTCTTGCCAGATACGTTTAATTATGATAGCTTTTATTCCCACATCCGTACCTCAAACTCTAGAACCGTGAAATAACACGGAGGATAGTTGAATATATCAGGGGAACCGACTTTGCGTGGCTGGGGGAGCCAACGTAGACGGGGCCTCTATCAAACCTGTGAAACGGCATACGGCCGTCTCGCCCTATTCCCATTTGAGGCAGCATGGTTCGTGGCGACACCTTTTTAACAGTTGACGGCGTGAGTTTATACTTTGGTGGCAATGCGGCGTTGTTGGACGTTTCTTTTGCGGTTTGCCAGGGAGAAATTCTGGCGATTATTGGTCCCAACGGGGCCGGCAAAACCTCCATGCTCAACTGTATTAGCGGCTTTTACCGGCCGCAAAATGGGCGCATCCTCTACCGCGACCAGGACCTCACCAAAACCCCTACCCATCAAATCGCTTCCCTGGGCATTGCCCGAACCTTCCAAAACATCGCCTTGTACACCGGTCTGAGTACCCTGGACAACCTGATGGCTGCCCGCCACATCCACATGCGGCAGAGCAGCCTGGCCAGCACCATCTATTGGGGTCGCGCCCAACGCGAAGAAGTGCAACATCGTGCCCGTGTCGAAGAGATCATTGATTTTCTGGAAATTGCCCATATCCGCAAAGCCATCGTTGGGGCGCTGTCTTATGGTTTACGCAAGCGCGTGGAATTGGGCCGCGCCCTGGCGTTGGAACCAGATTTACTGCTGCTGGACGAGCCGATGGCCGGCATGAATGTGGAAGAAAAAGAGGATATGGCCCGGTTTATTCTGGACATTCATGAACGTCAGGGCACAACCATCGTTCTTATTGAACACGACATGGGCTTGGTGATGGACATTTCTGATCGGGTGGTGGTGTTGGATTTCGGCTGCAAAATTGCCGAAGGCGCGCCGGAACAGGTGCGCAGCGATGAAAAAGTGATTCACGCTTATTTGGGACAGGCGTAGGGCGTCAGAAATTGTCAATTGTCAATGGTCAATTGGCAACGGATGGCGCGTTGACGATGATGGATCATTGAACGTCAGCAAATGTCAGTTATGAATGAGTCGCAGACGCTTCCACAACATTTTTTGCAGCAGGTACAGAAGTACGGCTTGGGCAAAATCGCCCTGCGCCAGAAAGAGTTTGGTATCTGGCGCGAGTATAGCTGGCAGGAATCTTATGAGCAGGTGCGCGACTTTGCCCTGGGCTTGATTGTCTTGGGGGTGCAGCGCGGCGATAAGATTTGCACCATTGGTGACAACGACCGCCATTATCTTTGGGGTTATTTGGGCTTGTTGGCGGTGGGCGCGACACAGGTCGGCATTTATACCGACGCCATCCCTGATGAGGTGGCGTACATTGCGGCGCACAGTGATTCTACCTTTGCCCTGGCCAAAGACCAGGAGCAGTGCGACAAACTGTTGGAAATTCGGGGCCAACTGCCGCAGTTGAGGCGGGTGATTTATTGGGATGACCGGGGTTTGTGGAATTATGATGAGCCGTGGCTGGTCTCTTTTAGCGATGTGCAGGCATTGGGACGGCAATTGGCGCAAAGTGAACCGGAGCGGTTTGAGACGGAAGTGCGGTTGGGGAGTGGGGCGGACACGGCCGTTCTCTGTTACACCTCTGGCACGACTGGCCTACCCAAAGGGGCCATGCTCAGCCATGATAACCTGATGACCAGCAGCCAGCTTTTCCAGCAGGTAGACCCTCGCCGCGACACCGATAACCACGTCAGCTTGCTGCCGTTGGGCTGGATTGGTGAACATGCTCTGGGCATTGCCCCGCACTGCTATACCGGCGTTATCCTGAACTTTCCCGAAGAGCCGGAGACGGTGCGCGAGAATGTGCGCGAAATTGCCCCTGAGGGCATTTTATACAATTCGCGGCTCTGGGAATCGCTGGTGGGCATGGTGCAGGTGAACATCAAAGAATCCACCTGGCTGAACCGCCAGTTGTTCGACCTGTTCCTACCTGTCGGCTACGCCTACGCCGACAAAAAACTCAGCCGGGAGCCGGCCGGCCTGGGGCTGAAACTGGCGTACAAAGCGGGCGAAACGGCCGTTTTCGCCCCCTTACGTGACAAACTCGGCCTGTCGCGCATCCGCACCGCCTACACCGCCGGGGCCGCCCTGTCGCCCGACGTAATCCGCTTTTTCCACGCCCTCGGCGTCAACCTGAAGCAAATCTATGGCTCCACCGAAGTGACCGGCGGGCTGACAATGCACCGCGACGGTGATATTAAATTTGCCAGCGTGGGGCAGCCGGTACCGGGTACGGCCGTTCACATCGCCCCCGACACCAGCGAGATTTTGCTTGCCGGTCCGGTCGTCTTTCAGGGCTATTACAAGGACCCGGAGGCCACCGACAAAGCGATCTGGGTGGACGAACAGAATCAGCGCTGGTTCCGCACCGGCGACGCCGGCTACGTGGACGACGACGGCCATCTGATCTACCTCGACCGGGTAAAGGACATGATCACCCTGGCAAACGGCGAACGTTTTTCGCCGCAGTTCATCGAAGGGCGGCTGAAGTTTAATCCGTATATCCGTGACGTGATGGCCGTTGGCGGCCCTACCCGCGACATGGTGACGGCGCTTATTGTCATGGACTTTGGCTACGTGGGCAACTGGGCTGAACGGCGTGGGTTGGGCTATACCACCTTTATTGACCTGTCGCAAAAGCCGGAGGTGTATGCCCTGGTGAGCCAGGCGGTGGCTGAGGTGAATGGGAGCTTGCCGGAAAACGGCCGTGTCCGCCGCTTCGTCCTCATGCACAAAGAATTCGACGCCGACGAAGCCGAAATGACCCGCTCCCGCAAACTGCGCCGCAACGTACTCTACGACAAATACGCCGACATCATCGAAGCCATGTACGCCGGTCAGGAAACAATAGACGTGCGCGCCACCGTCCGTTACCAGGACGGCAGCGAAAGCAGCATGGAAACCTCCATCAAAATTGCATCCCTGAATTAATTTTAGATATCGGATTTCGGATTGCGGAATAAATACCCTCTCCATCCGCAATCCGAAATCCCCCATCCGAAATCATATGAACTGGCAGCTACTTCCTCAATTTGCAATTACCGGCCTGCTGAACGGCGGGCCAATCGCCCTCATTGCCCTGGGCATTGTCCTCATCTTTAAGTCGTCGGAGATTTTCAACTTTGCCCATGGGCAAATGCTGCTCATTGGCGCGATGGCGACCTGGTGGTTCAACTCGCCAGATGGCCTGGGGCTGCCATTGTGGGCGGCTGTTGTGGCAGCGCTGGCTGTTTCCGTGCTGCTGGGGCTGCTCATCGAACGTTTTACCCTGCGTCCCATGACCGGCCAACCACTGCTCTCCATCATCCTGATGACGCTGGCTTTAGGACAGTTTCTACAAGGGCTGACGATTTTGACGTTTGGAACGACCCAGCGCAACTTCCCGGTCATCTTCTCCATCACCAACCCTTACCGCATTACCTTGCCATTTACCTACAACGACAACCCCATCGTCGTTATCCTCAAGCAAAATCTGGTCTGGTCCTTTGTCGTTGCCATGATCTGCGTCACCTTATTGGTTCTCTTTTTCCAATATACCCGCACCGGTCTGGCGATGCGGGCAACGGCCGAAAACCATGAGACGGCGCAAAGCGTGGGCATTCGCATCAACCAGGTATTCGGCCTTTCCTGGGCTATCGCCGGGATGATTGCCGCCGTTGGCGGTATTCTCATCGCTACCGCCAGTGGTCTGGACCTGAGCCTGTCATTTGTGGCGCTGGCTGCTTTCCCGGCCGTGCTGCTGGGCGGTCTGGAATCCATTCCCGGCGCAATCGTTGGCGGCCTGATTGTAGGGCTGGTGCAAGGGCTGGTAGGGCTGCCCAACAACGATTTTGTTCTAGGACCACAGGCAGCCCAGGCCATCCGCAATTCGGCGGAAATAGTGCCTTATGTCTTGTTGTTGATTGTTCTGGTTATCCGTCCAGATGGTTTGTTTGGGCAGAAGCGGATTGAGAGAATCTAGGACACGTATTCGGTAATTATCCGTATTCCGTAGGGCGCAACCTTTGGTAAATGCCAACGGAAAACGGCATACGGGCTTCGGTTTACGGCTGCGCGTTGGCTGGCGAACCAACCATTCAGCCATCTACTTTTATGGAGATACCTTATGGCCGTTTTACGACCTGCCGGTGATTTTGATACCAGTTATACCCACGACATGGCTGTGCTGCGGCAGCGCTGGCATTGGGCGGCGCTCTTCCTACTTTTAGGCGTGTTGTTTGCCTTGCCTTATTTTGCGCCGCAGCCGGCCGTTTCGCTCATTAATCGCATCGGCATTGCCCTTATTGCTGTGCAGGGTTTAAACATTCTCACTGGTTATACCGGCCAGATTTCTTTGGGGCAGGCGGCGTTCATGACAGTGGGTGGCTACATTTCGGCTCTGTTGGTGGAACGGGCAGGTTGGAATTTCTTTCTGGCGCTGCCTATGGCCGGACTCGGCGCCGGTCTGGTCGGCTTGTTGTTTGGACTACCATCGCTGCGGGTGAAAGGCTTTTATCTGGTAATGGCGACGTTGAGCGCTCAGTTTATCATTCCCTGGCTGGCGCGTAACACCTTTCCTGGGCTGCTGGGTGGGGCGCAAGGCATCAATGTGCCGGTTCCTACGCTTTCTTTGCCTGTGCTTGCCGGGTCTTGCTTTTTAGGTACGCGCTATGTTCCTGAGATGGGCAATTGTGTCTATCGGTTTGCCACAGCCAGGGAGTTTTGGCATATCACACTGGTGGTGCTGATCATCAGCACAGTTGTGGCGTTGAACATCTCGCGCAGCCGGTTTGGCCGGGCGTTGATTTCCATCCGTGATAATGACCTGGCGGCCGAACTGTTGGGCGTGAATCTGTTTGCTTACAAACTACGCGCTTTTTTTATTGCCGCCGTGTATGCGGGGGTGGCTGGGGCGCTGCTGGCGCACAACTTACGGCACATCAATTCGCAGACGGTAGGGTTGGTAGATTCGATTTTGTTTATGGGTATGTTGGTGGTGGGAGGATTAGGCAGTAACCTGGGTCCCGTCTTTGGAGCCACCCTGGTGACGCTGCTGGAGGAGTTGTCCACGGTGTTGACGCCGGTGGTAATGGCGCTGCTGCCGACTTCGGCGGCGGGGGTAACGGCCGCGTTACGGCCGTTAATCTTCGGTTTGGCGCTGATGCTCTTTCTCATTTTTGAACCGCGTGGCCTGGCCTACCGTTGGACGCTCATCAAGGCGTCGTGGCGGTTACGGCCGTATGCCCGCTAACAAGCAGTTCAGCCCCGGTAGGCTTGCTGAAAACCGTCGGGTCTGAGCCTGGGTTATCCACAAAGGAGGTGATAAACAGCACACAAAAAACCCTTTTCTCGCTGGCAGCTGTGTCAATCCATCCCGTAAGTGCAAACAAATAGTCCCATAAACAAGAAGGAGATTGAGGAAATGAAGAGAATACGTTGGTCGTTACTGTTTGTGTTATTAGGCGTCTTTCTGCTCGTCGCCTGTGGCAGCCCGGCCGCCGCCCCCACAGAAGTCCCCGCCGCCGCGCCCACCGAAGCCCCCGCCACCGCCCCCACCGAAGCCCCCGCCGCCGCACCAACGGCCGTGCCCACCGAAGAACCCGCCCCTGAACCCGAACTGCGCACCCAAAACCTGGAAGGCGAAACCATCACCTTCTACCATTTCGGTGATTTGTCCGGTCCGTATGCGTCCATCACCGGCCCGCTGGTATTTGGCATGGAAGACGCCGTGAAAGCCATCAATGAAAACGGTGGCATTCGCGGTGCGACGATTGAAGTGGAATTTGCCGACACCGCAGGCAACGTGGATGAAGCCGTTGCCGCCTACGAACGCTTCACCGGCGCTGGCAAAAACGCCATGCTCATGATCACCTATGGCTCTGGCGAGGCCGAGGCTCTGGCCAGCCGCTTTGCCGAAGACAAAATCGTCAACCTATCGGCCGGCCTCAGCGCCCTGGCCTTCTATGGCCCCGAATCCGGCTATACGTTTGGCCTGGGTCCCATCTATACCGACCAGTTTGGCCTTTTCCTCGATTACGTCACGGCCAATTGGGACACAATCAAACCGGCCGGCGCCGGCGATGACGTCAAATTGGCATATCTGAGCTGGCCGGGCGCATTTGGGCAAGGCGCGCTTACTGCCGAAACCCGCGCCTATGCCGACAGCCTGGGCGTGGAAATCGTCGCCGAAGAGACCTACGACCTGTCGCCGACGGCCGATACCACCACTGCCCTCTTGAACGCGCAGGCGGCCGGGGCCAACGTGATCTGGACCAATTCCCTGGCTTTTGGTCCGGCGGCGTTGATGAACGGCCTGGGCGCGTTGGGTTTGCAGGGTGAATTTATCCTGGGCGGCTGCAACTGGGCGATGGACCTGGCGACCTACGCCTTTGTCTCCGATCCCGCCCTGGCTGTTGGTTTTATTTCGCCCTTCCCCTACCTCTGGTGGAACGATGCGGACCATCCGGGCATTCAGTACGCCGAATCGCTTTTCGCGGCCAACGAGCGGCCGGCCGGGGCGCACAACGTCGGCTATCTGCTGCTTATCGCCGGGATAGACATGGCCGTTAAAGCCATTGAAACGGCCATTGATGAAGTCGGTTTCGATAACCTGACCGGTGAAGCCATTTACAACGCCCTGACCACCATGGGTCCCATTGACCCATTGGAGGGTGTGGTGCGGGTAGATTATTCTGATGGCGTGCGTGCGCCGCGTCAGTCACAGCTTCGCCAGATTCAGGGCGGGCCAGACGCCTTTAACGTGCTGCAAGATTGGACAGAAATGCCCGACTTGCGCCCCGAAGAATAAGACCAGCCAATTGAGCGTGGAGATTGATCGAATCTCCACGCTCTTATTTTCATGATGTTAAAAGTCAACAACATTGAAGTTGTCTACAGCGATGTGATTCTTGTGCTGCGCGGCATCTCTTTCCAGGTGGAAGAGGGGCAGATTGTAGCGCTGCTGGGCGCTAATGGCGCGGGCAAAACGACGACGCTTAAGTCTATTTCCGGCTTGCTGCTGCGCGAGAATGGCGCGGTGACACGCGGCGGCATTGAGTTTGGCGAACAGCGCTTGGACAGGCTGCCGGCCGAAGAGATTACACGCCTGGGTATTGCCCAGGTGTTGGAAGGACGACGCCTGTTCCAACATCTGACTGTGGAAGAGAACTTGCTGACCGGCGCGTTGATTCATCCCAATCAACGAACGGAGATTAAACATTCGTTGGAACAGGTGTATGAATATTTTCCGCCGCTGGTGCAGCTTGGGCAGCGCACGGCCGGTTATTTGTCTGGCGGGGAACAGCAAATGGTAGCGATTGGCCGGGCGCTGATGGCCCGGCCGCGGCTGCTGCTGTTGGATGAACCATCGTTGGGCCTGGCCCCGCTGTTGGTGCAGGCGATTTTTGCCATGATCCGCCGCTACAACCAGGAGTCGGGCGTTTCAATTTTGCTGGTGGAGCAAAACGCCAACGTCGCCCTGAATGTGGCCGATTATGCGTATGTGATGGAAAACGGCCGTATCGTCCTGGATGGTTCCGCCGACCAACTGGCGCAAAACGCCGACATCAAAGAGTTTTACCTGGGGCTGACCAGCGTGGGGGAACGCAAAAGCTACCGCGACGTGAAACATTACAAACGGCGTAAACGCTGGTTGGGATGAGGTTGGTCAGTAATCGTCTAAGAATCACTTCCTGTTTTTTAGATTGGACCAATCTCCAAGATTGGTCCAATCTGGGCCATGTAATTTCTAGATGATCACTTAGTTGGTTGGCTGAATCTGATCCAACTAACCAACCACCCAACCGCCTGCCGCCAATCTATTCCTTCACATCCACTGGCACTTCGTCCCGCATCCCCAGGTGAATGGCATAAGCGTTTTTGACGGCCGACAGCAGCGCGCCCTCAATCCAGCGACGATTGCGGCGGTCGCAGGCGTCGTTGGCAAACCAGACGCGGTTAACCGGGCGGACGATGTGGTCGTAAAAACGGCCGCTGGTCTCATACGGCCGAAACAGCGGGCCGATTCCCCCGGCGTAAGGGTCCAGCGCCCAATCGTGGGAGATGCCAAACTCAAATGTTGCCCGCGCCTCTGGATGAATTTTGCATAGATCTTGCAGCGCCTGTTTGATGCGCTGTTCTTCGCTCAACATGCTGTAAGCCATGCTGTCCTGCCCCCAACCATACGACGCGATCAGCACACCCCGGTTAAAACGCTCATCCTGACCGGCCGGCGTATAGACCACGTTGCGGATCGCCAGGTCGGTCACGGTGACGCCGTGCGAAATCTGGTATTTGGTTTGCCACCAGCGCTCGCTGAACTGCATGAAGATTTTGTGAGCGCGGTCATAATAGACATTGCGGATAGTGTACCACTTGTTGGGGTCCAACCCGGTGATTTCCATATGGCGCAGCAGGGTGAAAGGGATTGTCAGAATACATTCGTCGCCGCGCACGCTTTGGGAATAGCCGGTGCGGTCATGGAAGTGGACGGTGACGCCCGTTTCGTCTTGCTCGATGGCGTGGACTTCCGCGCCCAGGCGGATGGTGGGCATGAGATAGGGCGCAAAGGCGTAAGGCAAAGCATCTGCCCCATCTTCGATGAATACCAGGTCACCAAAAACATTTTCGTAGTAATGGGCAAACCATTCCACCAGTGAAAAGTGGAAGCGCCCTTCCAAATTTAGCAAGGGGCCGATCATCGCCAGGGCGGCGTCGCTGAGGTTGCTCTGGCGCAGGTAGTTTAAGAGGGAAAGCGCGTCGTACTCGTTGACCAGCCGCTGCCAGCCGTCCGGCCCGGCCATCAGGTCGAAGAGGGGCTGCATGGCGGTCCGCAGCAGTTCGTCGGGCAGTTTGCCCTTTTCGTGGTCT
The DNA here is from genome assembly GCA_016716065.1 of Candidatus Leptovillus gracilis. NCBI lineage: Bacteria > Bacillati > Chloroflexota > Ardenticatenia > Promineifilales (SeqCode) > Promineifilaceae (SeqCode) > Candidatus Leptovillus > Candidatus Leptovillus gracilis. Next base: position 916,776 of record JADJXA010000002.1, read on the forward strand.
GGCAGGTTAAAATCAACTATATCGGGGTGAAACTGGCTGCGGCGCAGACTGACGCCGTTGACGTGGATGAAGGTGTCTTCGTCGTACATGGGAAACGGCCGTGTTGCCAACCGAAACCGTTCTTGAATCAGGTGCTGCGCCAGCCGGTGCTGCCGCGGAAAGCGCATCGCCCCAAATTCGCCATACAACTTATCGGGAAAGCCGTGATAGGTATAGACCCGGCCGCCCAGCCGATTTTGCGCCTCCAAAATGGTGACGGTATGGCCGGCTTCTTGCAGCAGCAGTGCGGCCGTTAACCCGGCCATGCCCGCACCCACCACAATGACATGGCGCGGCGGCGCGCCGGTGGTCGGCAGGCCATGTTTTAAGGTTTCCAGACAATCAATTGTTTGCATATGGGGTCTCCTTTTGGGGAATTGGTGAGCTTTTTACCTGGGGCAGGATAGCACAGCGGGATTTAAGCTGTCAACCAGCCAGATCAAGGCTGTCTGGCGCTGCGACCAATGAGCCAGGACTTGCCCCGGTGTTAACAGGAACGTAACAATTAGTTAACCTGTTGTTGACACGTTTTTGTCAAGGTGGGGTATAGTAACGGCCGTTAACCTTAACTTAAATTCTATGTTTGTAGGAGAAGAACTATGTCCAAACAACTATTGTCCGTTTTGGGCCGTTTGGCCCTGCTGTCGGCGCTGTTGGCGATTATGGTCGCCTGCTCCGGCAGCCAGACCAGCGAACCGGCTGCCCAGGCAACCACTCAAACGACCGCTCCCGTCGCCGAAGACGCCCTGGCCGCCCTCATCACAGCTGCCCAGGCAGAAGGCACCCTGACCACCATCGCTCTACCCCATGATTGGTGCAACTATGGCGAGATGATTAGTTCCTTCAGCGAAAAGTATGGCATCGCCATCAACGAACTGGACCCCAACGCCGGATCGGGTGATGAACTGGAAGCCATTCGCGCCAACAAAAACAACACCGGCCCCCAGGCTCCAGACGTGATTGACGTAGGCTTTGCCTTTGGTCCGCAAGCCCAGGCCGAAGGCTTGATCCAGCCCTACAAGGTCGCCACCTGGGACACCATTCCCGCCGATCTCAAAGACCCGGATGGCTATTGGTATGGCGACTATTACGGCGTCCTGGCCTTCCAGGTAAACACAGACGTAGTATCTGAACTGCCCCAAGATTGGGACGATTTGCTGAAGCCGGAATATAAAGGCCAGGTAGCCCTGGCCGGCGATCCCCGCACATCTAACCAGGCCATCTTGTCCGTTTATGCGGCTGCGCTGGCGAATGGGGGGTCTCTCGACGATGCCGCGCCGGGGCTGGCCTTCTTTGGCGATCTGAATCAGGCGGGCAACTTTGTGCCGGTGATCGCTAAACAGGGAACTCTGGCTACCGGCGAAACGCCCATCGTTATCCGTTGGGATTACCTGGTTCTGACAGACAAGGACGCTTTTGGCGACAACCCGAACACGGAAATCGTTGTCCCGGCCAGTGGCGTTATGGGCGGCGTTTACGTACAGGCCATCAGCGCCTACGCGCCCCATCCCAACGCGGCTAAATTGTGGATGGAATACCTCTATTCTGATGAAGGGCAGTTGATTTGGTTGGAAGGCTACTGCCACCCCATCCGCTACAACGACCTGGTCGCCCGCAATGTAATCCCACAGGATATAGCCGACCGTCTGCCTTCGGCGGAACTGTACGCCCAGGCGGTTTTCCCCACCATCGCCCAGCTCGACACGGCTAAAACTTTGATCACCGAACAGTGGGACAGCGTGGTAAACGTCAACGTAACCGAGTAAAATCACATCCTGGATAAACCTGGATGTGCGACGCATTTTCTGTAGTGCGTCGCACATCCATCTTCATTACAGGCTATTGTGCATGGCAACAACAGCAGTTGAAGGAAACCAAATGAACCGCCCTGCGGCCGTTCAGTCTCTCTGGACGTGGCTGGGGGTGGTTCCGTTTTTTCTGTTTGCCCTGGCTTTTTTGTTTGCCCCGACAACATCGCTGTTTGTGGGGGCATTCCAGAATACGCAGGGTAATTTCACCCTGGACAACGTGCGGGCGTTGGGGCAGCCGTTCATTTTGCGGGCTTATTGGGTGACGATTCAGATTAGCGCGGTAACGGCCGTTTTTGGCGGCCTCTTTGGCTTCTTGCTGGCTTACGCCACCGTCTTGGGCGGCCTGCCCCGCTGGACGCGCACCGCGCTGCTTACCTTCTCTGGCGTGGCCTCCAACTTTGCCGGTGTGCCCCTGGCCTTTGCCTTCATCGCTACCCTGGGGCGGGTTGGTCTGGTGACCACGCTGTTTAAGCAGTGGTTTGGCTTCAACATTTACGACCAGGGCTTCAATTTATACAGTTTTGTCGGCCTCAGCCTGACGTATCTTTATTTCCAATTCCCCCTGATGGTTCTCATCATCTCGCCGGCGTTGGAGGGATTAAAGCGCGAATGGCGCGAAGCGGCCGAAAACCTGGGGGCGTCTAACTGGCAATATTGGCGGCATGTGGCCCTGCCGGTGCTGCTGCCCTCTCTGCTGGGGACCATGATTTTGCTCTTCGGCAACGCCTTTGGCGCTTATGCCACCGCCTATGCCCTCACCGGCGGCTCGCTCAACCTGGTTCCTATTCTCATCGGCGCGCAAATTCGCGGCGATGTGCTGCATAATCCCGGTCTGGGGTATGCGCTGGCCCTGGGCATGGTGGTGATTATGGCCGTATCTATCGCCCTGTACTCGCTGTTACAGCGGCGCACGGCAAGGTGGCTGGCATGACAAGACGGGCGCGGCTCTGGTCCTGGTTCTGGTTTGCCCTGGGGGTTCTCTATTTTTTGCTGCCCCTCTACGCTACCCTGGTGTTTTCTCTAAAAGCGCGCCGCGGCGTCCTGAGTCTGTTGGCTTATGAAAATGTCTTGGGCGACCCCCGCTTTGTGCGCACTTTCACCTTTTCGTTGGAAATGGCGTTCATCAGCATTATTGTCAGCATTTTGCTGATTGTGCCGACGGCCTATTGGGTCCATTTGCGCCTGCCCCGGCTGCGACCGGTGGTGGAATTAGTCACCCTGATGCCCTTTGTTATTCCGGCGGTGGTGCTGGTCTTTGGGCTGATTCGCACCTACAGCCGCGGGCCGTTTGCGTTGGTAACTAGCCCGGTGCTGTTGGTGGCCGGGTATGTGGTATTGTCGCTGCCCTATATGTACCGGGCGGTAGATACCGGCCTGCGCAGCATGGACGTGCGCAGCCTGACAGAGGCGGCGCAAAGCCTGGGCGCAGGCTGGCCGACGATTTTGTTCCGCATTATTTTGCCCAATTTGCGGGCGGCGCTGTTGAGCGGCGCGTTTTTGACGGTGGCGATTGTCATTGGCGAGTTTACGCTGGCGTCGCTGCTTTCCTGGCCCGCCTTTGGCCCCTATATGGCGCTGCTGGGGCAAGACCGGGCTTATGAACCGGCGGCCCTGGCGATTATGAGCTTTTCTCTGACATGGGTAGCGATGGGGCTGATTTATTTATTGGGGCGCGGCCGTCAGGCGGGCAGCCAGTTGGCCGGCACACATTAAGAGGATTTAGACCTGGCAGGTTTGCCCAAACCTACAAGGTTTGCCCAAACCTGTTTGGTTTTACGTAAGGAAAGGACATGAGTTCGTTAGAGTTGAGTGGGGTGAACAAGCAGTATGGGCAGGTAACGGCCGTTACCGATTTCAACCTCAGTGTGGAGAGCGGTGAGTTTATCTCCTTCCTGGGGCCAAGCGGCTGTGGCAAAACCACCACCTTGCGCATGATCGCCGGTTTTGAAACGACCACATCGGGAAAAATCCGGGTGAACGGCGCGGACATCACCCACAAACGGCCGAATCAACGCCAGATCGGCATGGTCTTCCAATCTTACGCCCTGTTCCCCAACATGACGGTAGCCGGAAACATCGGCTTTGGCCTGAAAGTGGCCGGGCAGCCCCGCGCCGACATTCAGACGCGGGTGGCCGAGATGCTGGCCCTGGTCAAACTGGAGCAGTTTGGTGACCGGTATCCGTATCAACTTTCCGGGGGGCAGCAGCAGCGGGTGGCTCTGGCCCGCGCCCTGGCAATTCGGCCGCAGCTGCTGCTGCTGGACGAACCCCTTTCCGCGCTGGACGCCAAAATTCGCCTGTCGCTGCGCACGGAAATCCGGGCCATCCAGCGGCAGTTGGGCATCACCACCATCTATGTAACCCATGATCAGGAAGAGGCGTTGTCGCTGTCTGACCGGGTGGTGGTGATGAATGAAAGTCGTATCGAGCAAGTGGGGACGCCCTTTGAGATTTACAATTTTCCGTCTACGTTGTTTGTGGCCTCGTTTGTGGGCACGCTGAACATTTTGCCGGGGGAAATTGTGCAGCCGGGCACTGACCTGGTGCGGGTGGATGGGCAGGAGATTCACGCGGCCCGGCCGGTGGAGCGGGAGATGGAGCATGACGGCCGTCTCTCCCTGGCCCTGCGCCCCGAAATGCTTTCCCTGAACGGTCATGCCCCAACCGAAAATCAACTCACTGGTCAGGTGGAAAACATCTCCTTCCTGGGGTCTATTGTGCGCATTCAGGTGCGGTTACAAGAAAATGCCCTTTTCCTCGACGAGTTTAACAATCCCCATCTCGCGCTGCCCAACATCGGCGATACGGTTGTTGTTGGTTTCCAGCGCGAGGCGTGCCTGGTTTTGCAGCCCTGATGTCCGCGCCACCAACTCGAACCTCTGACCCGTCCTCAGCAGCCCGATGACCCGCATCAAAGCCTGACGATTTCATCCATCTGCGCCAACCCGGCTTGAGTGTGGGTGATCAGCAGCAGGCTGCGGCCTTCTGCCAGCCGGAAAATTGTGTCCAGCACCGCCTGTTCGGTCACTGGGTCCAGGTTGGCGGTTGGTTCATCCAGCAGCAGGATGGGGGCGTCGCGCAAAATAGCGCGGGCGATGGCTAACCGCTGGCGCTCGCCACCACTCAACTGCATCCCCAACGCGCCGACATTGGTCTGGTAGCCCGCCGGCAACCGGCCGACAAACTCATGCAGCTGCGCCTGCTGCGCGGCGGCGATAATGGCTTCCGGGTTGGCTTCGGGGCGGGCGATGCGGATGTTGTCCCAAATGGAGGCGTTAAACAGGTAGGGCTGCTGCGGGATGACGGCGAAACAGGCGCGGATGTCGTCTGGCTTGTAGTCGTGCAGAGAACGGCCGTTCAGTACAATCTCGCCATCGTCATACTCCCAAAAGCGCAGGAGCAGGTTTACCAGGGTAGATTTGCCCGCCCCGCTGGGACCTACGACGGCCAGCCGCTTGCCCGGTGACAAATCAAAGCTGACGTCTTGGAGGGTGGGGTGGACGGCCGTCTCGTAACGAAAAGCGACATGACGCAGGCTGAGGTGGATCGGATCGATCGGCGGGTTTGCCGGTTTGTCGGGTGGCTGCACGGCGGGAGAGGCGTCGGCCAGGGCGAACAGGCGGCGGGCGGCGGCAAGGCTGGCTGGCAGCTGCTGGGCGGCCTGGGCTAATGGTGGCGTCACCTCGAAGCTGGCGACGGCGGCCATTGCTAATGCCGCCAGGTAAACGCCGTTGATCTGTCCGGTGGCAACCAGGGGCACGGCCAGCGCCACAATCAGGAGCATGCTGCCCTGGGTCAGCAGTTCCAACAGCCCCGTTTGCAGACCACTGACGGCCGCCAGCCGTTTTTCGGTTTGCGCCAGGGCTGTGCCCTGCCGGTGGATTTTGTCGGCCCAGGCATGGTCTTGCCCATAAGCCTGCAAATCGGCCATGCCTTGCAGCCCGTCTATGAGGCTGGTTTGCAGGTCGGCGTGGAGGGAAACGGCCGTTTCGTTGGCGGCGCGGCTGAGACGGTGACTAAGCCAGGGCACGCCTGCCCCGGCCAGGAGCAATCCGATCAGCAGCGCCAGTGCCAGCATTGGATCGAAGGCGGCCATGAAGAGCATCATTGCCGCTGTAACCACGACGGCAACCAGCGGCGGCCCGGCGACGCGCACGTAAAAATCTTGCAGCGTTTCTACGTCGGCGACGATGCGGCTGAGCAAATCGCCGCTGCGATAGGACTGGAGACGGGCAGGGGCCAGCGGTTCGATGGCCTGGTAGAACCAGACGCGAATCTGCGCCAGCACGCGGAAGGTGGTATTGTGGGCCACCAGCCGTTCCAGGTAGCGCAGCACGCCGCGACTAAGGCCAAAAAAGCGCACGCCGACTATCGCCACGCTTAAATCGGCGATGGACGGCCGTAAGGCCGCCGCGCTGATCAGGTATGCCGAAGTCGCCAGCAGGGCCACGCTGCTGCCCACCGTCAGCGCCCCTAGCAGCACCGCCAGGGCCACCCATCGGGCATGGGGTGTGAGGAAACGGAGGAGGCGGGAGAGGGGAATGGGGGAGAGGGGGAGAACGGGCGACAAGGAGGCGGGGCGAGGCGGGGAAGATTCCGCGTTCTGTGTTCTCGGTTCCGTGTTCCCCGTTCCGTGTTCTGCATTTTCTGTTTGCATGGCGGCGTAACGGCCGTTGCGCTGCATCAGTTCGTCGTGGGAGCCGCTTTCGAGGATACGGCCGTTGTCTAGCACGATGATTTGGGCGGCGTGGCGGATGGTGGGTAGGCGGTGGGCGATGACCAGGGTAGTGCGCCCGTCCATGAGGCGGCGCATGGCGGTCTGGATGTCGGCCTCGGTGCGCGGGTCCAGATGGGCCGTAGGCTCGTCCAGGATGAGCAGCGGAGCGTCTTTGAGGAAGGCGCGGGCCAGAGCCAGCCGCTGCGCCTGCCCGCCGCTGAGACGCGCCCCACGTTCGCCGATGCGCGTTTCGTAGCCGTCAGGCAGGCTTTGCACGAAATCGTGCAGGTGGGCCTGCTGCGCGGCGGCTATCACCTCGTCGAGCGATGCGCTGGGGTGAGCCAGGCGAATGTTGTTGGCGATGGTATCGTCGAACAGGTAAGGCTGCTGTGGGACCCAGGCGATCTGTTGTCGGAGAACGGCCGTGTCCCACAATTCCAGTGGCTTGTCGTTTAGCATAATCTGCCCGGCGGATGGCGGCACAAAACCCAGCAGCAGCCCGGCGATGGTGGATTTACCGGCGCCGCTGGCTCCCACCAGGGCGGTGGTCTGGCCGGGCACGGCCGTAAAACTCACCTCTTGCAGCGCTGCCTGCCCGCGCCCGGCATACGTCACGCTGACGTTGTGAAAGGAGATTTGCACCACGGCGGCGCGGAGGGCACCGAGGCTCTTAAAATCTTCCCTTTCGTGTTCTCCGTGCCTCCGTGGTGAACCCTCTGCCAATAACGCAAATACGCGGGCGGCGGCGGCCAGGCCATCCATGCCGGCGTGGAAGCGCTGTCCCAATTGGCGCAGCGGCAGGTAAAACTCTGGGGCCAGGATGAGGATGAATAGGGCGGTCTCGAAGGGGAAACGGCCGTTCAGCAGCCGCAGCGCCAAAGAGACCGCCACAATCGCCACACTGAGGGTCGAGAACAGTTCTAATACCAGCGCCGACAGGAAAGCCACGCGCAGCACGCCCAACGTCGTCGCCCGAAAACGGTCGGTGATTGTGGCGATGTTGGCTGCCTGACGCTGACTCTGACCTAACTGTTTGAGCGTGGTCAGACCTTGCAGCACGTCCAAAAAGTGGGCGCTCATGCGGCTGAGCAGTCCCCACTGCCGCTGCGTCAACGTCTCGGCGTAACGGCCGATCAGCACCATGAACAGAGGCATTAGCGGCGCGGTCAGCAGCAGCACCAGCGCTGAGAGCCAATCGGCAGGCAGCGTGACCAGCAGAATGGAAAGCGGGACAAGGGCAGCGATGAACAGTTGCGGCAGGTATTGGCTGAAATAGGCGTCCAGGGCGTCCAGGGCGTGGGTGAGAACGGCCGTTAACTCCCCCGTCTGCTCCCCCTGCACATAGCCCGGTCCTAAAGCGCGCAGGTGGGTAAAAAGCCGGTCGCGTAGGTCGGTTTTGATATCGCTGGACAACCGGTTGGCCGCCCATTCGCGCCCCCAGGCCAGCGCCGCTCGCCCGATGACGGCCGTCAGCAGCAGCGCCATCGGACCGCGCACGTCGGCCAGAGCTGCGCCGCTTAAAAAGACGCGGGCCACCACCTGGCTCAACCCATAGGCTTGCAGAATGGTGGCCGCGCCGCCCAGAGCGCTGAGCAGGATGGTGAGGAAGAGGAGGAAACGGCCGTTTTCCGCCTCTTGCCACAAACGCCGATCAAACATGGTGATGGGAGCCGGAGATTGGGGACCAGGGACTGGGGCGGTTGCTCTCCAGCCCCTGGCCTAACTGCTGGCTAATATTCCAGCGCGCTTTGTTCGGTGATACGTTCGCGGAAAACCCAGAAGCTCCACGCCTGATAACCCACCACAATGGGCACAAAAATCAGGGCGATGATGGTCATGACGCGCAGGGTGTAGGGGGTGGACGAGGCGTTGTAGATGGTCAGGCTGTAAGCCGGGTCGGTGCTGGAGACCATCACGGCGGGGAACATAATCATGAAGGCGGTCATCACTATCAGGACAATGGTTAAGCCGGTCATGACAAACGCCCAGGCGTTTTGTTTCTTGCGAATGAAATAGCCGGCCGACAAGAGGGCTATCATTCCCGCAATAGGTTCGATGCCGGGGTTGACGCCCAGGCTGGCGACGATGCCGGTGGAGAGGTATGTGCCGATGATTGCCAGCGCCACCAACACAACGGCGACGGGCCAGACGCGCCAGGCGGTTTTTTGGCTGGCGGCTTGCAGTGGGCCGGCCGTTTTCAGCGACAGGAAGATTGCCCCGTGCAGCACGCAAATGCCTACCGCCATCAGCCCAATGACCAGGGCGTAAGGGTTGAGCAAATTGAAGAAGCCGCCGGTGTATGTCATGGTGGCGTCTATGGGTATGCCGCGTATCATGTTGGCGAAGGCGACGCCCAGCAGCAGCGGTGGGACCAGGCTGCCGACGAAGATGCTCCAATCCCACAGGGCGCGCCACCTGAGGTTGGCGTCTTTGCTGCGAAATTCAAAGGCCACGCCGCGCACAATCAGGGTGAGCAGCAGGAGGAAGAGGGCCAGGTAGAAGCCGCTGAATAGGGTGGCGTACCAATGGGGGAAAGCGGCGAAAGTTGCGCCACCGGCCGTCAGCAGCCAAACCTCGTTGCCATCCCAATGGGGGCCGATGGTGTTGATCATCATGCGGCGGGTTTTGTCGTTTTTGCCCAGGAAGGGGAGCAAGATGCCCACGCCAAAGTCGAAACCTTCTAGCAGGAAGAACCCGGCGTACAATACGCCGATGAGAATGAACCAGAGTACGTTTAAGTCCATGAGAGACCTCGTTTGTGTGCGTGTTCCGTTACGGCTTACGGCCGGCCGCTACTCGCCAATCAAGGCAACGGCCGTTTGCCCTGGCGCCATCTCGTCGGCCAGTTTTGGTTGGCCGGGTAAGCGTGCATACTTTGCCAGCAGGTAGATGGTGGCAGCCATCAGTGCGCCGTAGAGCAGGGTAAACCCGATTAGTGTCAGGGCGACCATGCCAGCCGACACGCTGATCGAGACGCCGCTTTCCAGTTTCATCAGGCCGTACACAATCCAGGGATAACGGCCAAACTCGGTCAGGAACCAACCGGTCGTGTTGGCAATGTAGGGCAGGGGGATGAGCCAGATGAAGGCGCGCAGGAATTTGGGCTTTTCCTCTAGCTGCTCACCCATGGTTAGCAGCAAAGCGTAACCAACCGCCAACAACATGACCACGCCCGCGCCGACCATGCTACGAAAACTCCAGTAGGTGATAAACACAGGTGGCGTGTAATCGCCGGGGCCATAACGCGCTTCAAACTCGGCCTGTAAATCGTTTAGGCCGCGTATTTCGCCTTGCACCTGGTCTAGCGCCAGCAGGCTGAGCAGATTGGGGACGCGGATGGAGAAAACCTCTTCCCCTTGCAAGTTGCCGATGGTCAGCACGGAGAGGCCGGCTGGGTCTTCGGTTTCCCACAGCGCTTCGGCGGCGGCTACTTTCATCGGCTGGCTGCCGACGAGGTGCTGCATCTGGCTGTGGCCGCTCATCACCACGCCCACTACGCCCAATAAGCCGACGACGGTGGCAATCTGGAAGGAGCGGCGAAAGAGGTCTTTGTTAGCCAAGGGGCGCAGCAGATGGTAGGCGCTGATGCCCAGGACAAAAAAAGCGGCCGTACTCAATCCGCTGGCGATGACGTGGGGGAATTGGGTCCAGATGTTGGGGTTGAAGACAACAGCGGAGAAACTGGTCATTTCGGCACGGCCGTTGTTCAACACATAACCAACCGGCTGCTGCATAAAGGAATTGGCAATGAGAATCCAAAGCGCCGACAGGTTGGAGGCGATGGCGACTAACCAGATGGTCGCCAGATGTACGCCTTTGGACAATTTGTCCCAGCCAAACAGCCACAGGCCCAGGAAAGTGGACTCCAGGAAAAAAGCCATCAGCGCTTCAATTGCCAGCGGCGCGCCAAAAATGTCGCCAACAAAGCGGGAATACTCTGACCAGTTCATGCCAAACTGAAATTCTTGCACAATGCCGGTGACAACGCCCATGGCAAAGTTGATGACAAAGAGCTTGCCCCAAAACTTGGTCATCTGTTTGTAGACATCGCGGTTGGTGCGCACGTACAACGTTTGCATCAGGGCGACGATGATGGACAGCCCCAACGTAAGCGGCACGAAAAAGAAATGGTATACGGTGGTGATGGCAAACTGCATTCTAGCCAGGGTGATTACATCCATATGAATGCCTCCAGGGACATATGAACCACAAAAGAAAGACTTGGTACGTAATCGGTAATCGGTGATCCGTAGTCCGTGGGCCACGGCTGCGGGTAACTGCTAACGGAAAACGGTTCACGGAAAACGGATTACGGAAAACGGATTATGGTTTACGGCTCCTCGAAACAGAGACACGGCCGTCTCTCTGCTGCCTCGCGGCGACCAATTGAGACATTATATTATTAGGCGGCCTTTGAAAAGAGTAGTGAGGTATGTCACCGGAAAATAGGTAACATGTCACGTCTGCATTGTCAGGATGTGGTAGGTGGATGATAATTCTTTCAGGAGGTTCTTATGACTGTGCAAACTGACGTGCTTCAATTTCCCACCAAAGGACATGGCGATATATTGGACATTACCAACGAAGTGGTGATGTCTGTGCAGCAAACCAAGCTGCGGCAGGGCGTGGTGACTATTTTTTCACCCTCGGCTACCAGCAGCGTAACAACGATTGAATATGAGCCAGGCTGTTTGCTCGATTTGCGTCGCTTGTTTGATGAGATTGTAGACCCGGAACGGGAGTACGCGCATAATGCGCGTTGGGGGGATGGCAATGGGCACAGCCATGTGCGGGCGGCCTTGTTAGGACCGTCGTTGAGTGTGCCGTTTGTAGACGGCCGTCTTACCCTGGGTACCTGGCAGCAAATTATCTTTATAGATTTCGACAACCGCCCCCGCCGCCGCGAACTGGTCTTGCAAGTTATGGGCGAATAAAGTTATGCGTCATACGTCACATCTTTGGCCGTATGACGCATAACTCTTTACTGCTCCGATAGCTGCATCAACTGATCCAGCGTTTGCCGCAGCGCTTCTAGCTCTTGTCCATAAGCTGCCCAATCACCATTGCGCTGCGCCTCTTCGGCCGCGGCAAAGTGGCGGTCGGCGGCGCTAATCAATTCCTCTATCGTGCCGTCTAGTTGAATCTGGCCCGGTTCTGTGCTTTCTTCAACCGGCACGGCCACGATTTCCCCGCTCTCATCCACCACCACTTCGCCCGGCGCAGCACGCAGCAGCGCGGCCAATGCCTGCTCAATGGTCGGCTCCATAGTAATGCGCGTGTCTGAAGCCACGATGACGCGCCTGAGTTCGGGCAAGGCGCTGTTGTCCGACAGCAGGTACACAGGCTCGACGTATAGGAAGCTGTTGTTGATGGGGATCACAATCAGGTTGCCGCGAATCACCCGCGACCCGCGTTGGTCCCACAGCGAAAACTGCTGCGAAATTTGCGGGTCCTGGTCAATTCGGGCTTCGATTTGCAGCGGGCCAAATACCAGTTCTTGTTTGGGCAGTTCGTATACCCGCACCTGGCCGTAATTTGGATAGTCGTTGCGGGCGGCCATCCAGGCGATCATGTTGGATTTGCCTACCGGGGTGACGGGTTGAATCAGCAGATATTCGGCTTCCGACGTGCCCGGCAAGGGCATGTTGACATAATACGGCTCCATCGGCTGCTGTTTGCCATCGAAAATTTCGTTGGGCACTTCCCACAAATCTTCCTGGTTATAAAAAACCCGCACATCGGTCATGTGGTATTTCAGATATTGTTGGGTTTGGATGCGGAACAACGTTTCGGGATACCGGACGTGAGCCAGCAGGTCGGTGGGCATGGCTTCCAACGGTTGAAACAGGTTGGGGAAGGCGGCGGCATAGGATTGAATGATCGGGTCGGCCGGATCGGCGATATAAAACGTCACCGTGCCGTTATAAGCGTCTATGGTGATTTTGACGGCGTTGCGGATGTAGTTTTGCCCCTGGGCGGTGGGTGTGGCGTAGGGGAATTTGTCGCTGAGGGTGTAGGCGTCAAAAATCCAAAAGAGACGGCCGTTATCATCCAGCACAATGTACGGGTCCCGGTCCAACGACAGGAACGGCGCAATCTTGGTAACGCGCTCGCGGATTTGGCGATAGAGCATCACCCGCGAATTGACGTCTATTTCGTCGCTCAGAATGACATTGGTGTCGGTCAGCCGGGCGGCAAACGCCAGCCGCTTGACGAAAGAGTTCAGCGGCACGCCGCCGTCGCCAGTGTAGATGGTTTCTACGTTTTCATTGCCGCTGGGAAAGCTAAAGCTGGGGCGGGTGCTGTTGACGTACACCACATCGCTCATTAACTCGCCATAATATACTTCGGGCCGCGTGACCACCAGTTCTTCGGCTACGCTGGCCGGGGGGATGTCTTGAATGAAAAAGCGCGGCTGCCCTTCAGTGGTGGTCTCGTTTACCGGGTTCATCACCAGGCCGAAGCCGTGGGTGAACTCCAGGTTGCGGTTTACCCAGGTGGGGTTGTTGAGGTTGGCTTTGTTCAGTTCGCGCACTGCCAGCATTACCTGACGGGTTTCGCCGTTCACCTGGTAGCGGTCAATATCGGGTTCGCCAAACTGGTAATACGGCCGTAACGCCTGTAATTGTTCGTAAGCGGTGCCCAGCAGACGGTAGTCCCAAATGCGGATATTGTCTAAAATGGCGGCCGTTTTCTCCTCGCGCAATATCTCTTCGTCCAGAATAGCCACTGTATCGAACGGCTGCGTCTGTACGCTGTCCAGGCCATAGGCCATGCGGGTGAAATTGATGTTGTAGGCCAGGTACGGCCGTTCTCGTTCTAACTCGTTTGGCTCGACCGCATAGCGCTGCAACAGGCCGGGATACAGGCCGCCTAATATGACCGTCGCCGCCAGCCACAAGCCAGCCGCCGCCAGCAGCGGCCGTGTCTGAAAGCGAACCACATTCAACAGCGCCGCCACAGCCGCCAACGCCATGAACAACAGCTGCGCCCGCAGCGCCCATAGGTTGGCATTGATGTCCGTATACGTCGCCCCAAACACAGCGCCGCCCGGCGAGTAAAGCAGTTGGTAAATGTTCAGCCAATGACCGGCGGCCCAGACGGCCAACAACAGAGCCACCAGGATAGCCACATGTTGGCGCACCGCCGGAATATTCTGCGGCCGCCAGCGTCCTTGCTGAATATCGGGCAGGCTGTTACCGGCGTACAAGGCGGCTGTGCCCAGCAGTGTCATAAACAGCAGCGAGCCAAACCAGCCCTGAAACAGCTGGTAAATGGGCAGTACAAACAGGTAGAAGCTGATGTCCCGGTTAAAAATTGGATCGCTGGCGCCATAAGGCACGCGGTTGAGGAACAACAGGAACATTTCCCACTGCGCCGACAGGCTGGAGGCGAAGCCAAAAGCTAAAAACAGGGCGAAGCCGGCAATAACCCAGCGCGCGCCGGGGATTTTCAGAAGCTGCGGCTGCAAGGGGGATGTGCTGCGGATGGCTCGTTGGCGTGCCAGATGCCAGTTGCCCCACAATATGAGTACGGCCGTTACCATGCCAATAACAAACAAGGCCACGCGCCAACCAAACTGCGTCAGCCAGACGGAGGTGTACCCCGTTTCGCCAAACCACAGCCAATCCGTATACGTGCGCACTATCCAATTGAAACTGATAATCAAAAGGAAGATGATCCCCAGAATCCAGAGCGTGCGATTCGGGCGCAGCGGTTCGCTGGGGCGTTCAGGTCGAGGTGGAAATGGCGGCCGGCCGCCCTCATCTTCTTCATTGCCATAATCCCAGCCCGCGTCGCGCATGGCTCGGCGGAATACTTCGGGGATGTCATTTGGGTCACGACTCATCTGTTTTCTCCAGAATTGGTTCAAGACTAATGGTATCTAATGCCATTATCCCACAAATTGACCTTTCGGGCTTATCCGTCCCGTCCGGCTTCATATCCCCTTAAGCGTATGGGGCAGTGGCAACGGCCGTGCGCGCCGTATCATGCGCGCCGTATCATGCGCGTTGTATCATGCGCGCTGTATCATGCGCGTTGTATCATGCGCGCTGTATCATGCGCGATGACTGGTTGTAGAATTGGTTGTTGTTGGTACTATTGCCAAATTACCAAATGCCTGCATCACTTTTGCGGAGGACAGTTCATGATCGAATATCGGCCAGAAGATGACTTATCTCCTTTGCCAGATGGCTCCGTGGGCGAAGTGGCCCGGCTGGCGCTGAAATTGGGCTTTACCGCCTTTGGCGGCCCGGCGGCGCACATCGCCATGCTGCACGACGAGGTGGTGACGCGGCGGCGGTGGCTGGACGAACAGCGCTTTCTGGATTTGTTGGGGGCGACCAATCTCATTCCCGGCCCCAACTCCACCGAAATGGTGATCCACGTCGGCCATATTCGCGCCGGATATGCCGGGCTGATAGCTGCCGGCGTCGGATTTATCGCTCCGGCGTTTGCCATTGTGCTGGCGCTGGCCTGGCTGTATGTGAGGTACGGGACCACGCCAACCGCCGAATGGCTGTTGTATGGCATCAAGCCGGTCATCATTGCCATTGTGCTTCAGGCACTGTGGAGTTTAGGGCGCAAGGCGGTGAAGGGGCCATTTTTAGGCGCGGTCGGTGTGGCTGTTTTTGTCTTGTATTTGTTGGGCCTGAATGAACTGCTGCTGCTGTTTGGCGCGGGGGTTTTGGTGACGGCCGTTCAGTACGGCCGTCGCCTGGCGGCGCGGGGTTCTCTGCCGATGATGGCTCCAATGCTCTGGTTAGGGACTGCTGCGACGGTTGTGTTGGCCCAAAACGCGCCGGTGAGTCTGGGGCGTTTGTTTCTTGTCTTTCTCAAAGTTGGCGGGCTGCTCTATGGCAGCGGTTACGTGCTGCTGGCCTTCTTGCGCAACGATTTGGTGGTTAACCTGGGTTGGCTGACCGACCAACAGCTTTTAGACGCCATCGCCATCGGCCAATTTACGCCGGGACCAGTGTTCACCACAGCCACCTTTGTCGGCTATGTGGTGGCCGGTTTTCCCGGCGCGGTGGTGGCGACAGTGGGGATTTTCCTGCCATCGTTCTTGTTTGTCGCCCTGCTAAACCCTCTCATCCCCCGAATGCGCCGCTCTGATCTGTTGGCGGCGCTGTTGGATGGCGTGAATGTGGCCGCCCTGGGCTTGATGGCCGCTGTCACCTGGCAGTTAGGGCGCACGGCCGTTGTGGATTGGTTTACCGCGCTGCTGGCGCTGCTGGCCGCCATTCTACTGCTGCGTTTTAAGCTCAATTCTGTCTGGTTGGTCTTAGGCGGCGGCCTGGCGGCGCTGGCTTATCGTTTTCTTTTGCTAATGCCACACTTATCATTTTGTGGTATAGTCCTTTACGTGTTGTACCAAAACGTGCCTTCCGCAAACGCAAGTTGATTCCACCCAACGATAGTTCCGCAAAGGTATTTAACTTTTGATTAACCAGGCCCCAGGTCCATTTGTTTTGCCTGTTTGCCTGGGCTGCACATTGAAAAACGGCCGTGCCCTGACGGGGCACGCTAAAACGAAACATAAAAAATCATAAACGATAAAGGAAAACTTAGAAGTACATTTACTATGACGAAAAATTTGAAGATCATTCCCCTGGGCGGCCTGGGAGAAATTGGCAAAAACATGACATTGTTGGAATACGGCCGTAACCAAATCATCATTGACTGCGGAGTCATGTTCCCCGAAAGCGACATGTATGGCATTGACCTGGTCTTGCCCCAATTCGACTACGTGGTTCAAAACCAGGACATTCTACGCGGCATCGTGCTGACGCACGGACACATGGACCACATTGGCGGCTTACCTTACCTGCTTCAGCGCATCAAAACGACAATTTATGGTACTGCCTTAACCATCGGCATGGTGGAACGCCAGTTAGAAGAAGCCGGGGTGCGCCAACGCGCTACCCTGGAAGTAATAGACGATAAACAAACCCTACACCTGGGGCCGTTTCGCGTCAGCCCCTTTGCCGTCGCCCATTCCATTCCGGCGGCCGTCGGGTTGGTAATAGATACGCCCGTCGGCGCGGTGGTGCATACCGGCGACTATAAGCTGGACGAGACGCCTACCGGCGGCCGGACTACCGACTTTAAGCGGCTGCGGAAATTAACCCCCAATGGCGTAGTGGCCATGATGGGCGACAGCACCAATGCTGACCGCCCCGGTCGTACCCCCACTGAACAATTGGTGGCCGATACCCTGGACACGCTGTTTGCCCAGGCGACCGGCTCGCGCATTATCATCGCTACCTTTTCTTCGCTGCTGGCGCGTTTGCAAGAAGTGATTCGGCTGGCGGAAAAATACGGCCGTAAAGTCGCCCTCACCGGCCGCAGTTTGCAGCAAAATGTGGAACTGGCCCGCGATTTGGGCTACATGAAAGTGCCGAAAAACCTGCTGGTGGATGTGGCCGACAACGTGCCGGATGGCAAACTGGTCATCCTATCCACCGGTTCGCAGGGCGAACCCCGCTCCGCGCTCAACCGCATGGCTAAGGGCGAACATCGCCAGATTCAGGTTCATGAGGGCGATACCATTATTGTCTCTGGCGGCACAATCCCCGGCAACGAGGAAGACGTGGGACGCATGTTGAACAATCTGTTCGCTCGCGGCGCCAATGTCATCTATGGTTCGCTGGCGACGGTCCATGTTTCCGGGCACGGCAGCCGCGAAGACATGCGCATCATGTTGGAAGCCGTCAAACCGCGCTTTCTAATTCCTGTGCATGGTGAAGGTCGCCATTTGCATCTGCACGCTCGTCTGGCGCAGGACAATGGCATGCAGGCAGAGGATGTTTTTATTCTGCACAATGGGGCCACCTGGGTGACAGATGGCGACAAAGCGTGGCAAGAAAGCTCCATCCCTCGGCCAAAGATGTGTACGTGGATGGCTCGCTGGTGGGCGAAATTGGCGAGTTGGTGATGCGCGACCGTGAACGGCTGGCACAAGATGGCTTTGTGGTGGTCTACGTGCCGGTGGATAAAAAGCAAAAGCTGGTTGGCGAGCCGACTATTATCAGCCGTGGATTCTTGCACATGGACAGCTCTATGGCGTTGATGGAATCGGCGCGGCAGGAGTTGAAGCGAGAGTTGAAGCGCAACGGCCGTAACCACGACGACACCGTGCGCGAGACGCTGCAAAACTTCTTCTACCACAAGACGCAATCGCGCCCGGTCATTCTGTCCAACATCGTGCGCGTCCAATAAGCTGCTGACGCACAAACCGCCGAGGTCTACTAGACCTCGGCGGTTTTTTTGATTCGGTAGTTCGTAATCCGTAATCCGTAAAACGGAACTCGAAACTCGGCCGCTATAGTTTCTCGTCTGCCCGCAAGGCGCGAGCCAACGAGAGGGATAGATCGTTCATGTCCAGAGGTTTTGTCAGCCAGTCGGCGATTCCTTCGTTTTGCAGCGTTTGTCGTTCGGTTTCCAACGGATGGCCGCTGAGGATGATCACCGGCAGATTCAACTCCCGTTGGCGCAGCGCTTGCAGCAGTTCCTTGCCTCCCATCTCTGGCATGATCAGGTCGCTCAGCACCAGAGCCACGCTTTGTTGTTCCAGAATTGCCAACGCCTCACGGCCGTTGGCTGCGGCCAATGTCTCATAATTCAGCAAATTCAACACACTGGTCAGCGCTTCACGCAAGTCCGGGTTGTCTTCCACCACTAAGATAGTCTCGCCCTGGCCCTGGAGCGGTTTTGTTGTGGGAACGGCCGTTTCTTTCTGCGCCGCCACTGCCAGCCCTGGCAGGTAAATGATGAAGGTTGTGCCCTGGCCTTCTTCCGTCCGCACATCAATATGCCCCTGATGCTGCTTGACAATGCCATACACCTGGGCCAGCCCCAGCCCACTGCCCAGCCCTGGCTCTTTGGTGGTGAAAAATGGTTCAAAAATACGCGGCAAAATGGTTGGGGCAATGCCTGTGCCTGTGTCGCTGACGATAATTTGCACCCAGTTATCGCCTACGCCCGGCATCCCAGCCATGGACGCGGCGTCCTGGTCACTCAACCGCACCTGCGCCAGACTGACGCGCAAATCGCCACCCTGAGGCATGGCGTCGCGGGCATTCAGCACCAGATTAGTGAACATCTGTTGGATGCGCGTCGCATCGGCATGGATGACACAATCGGCGGCCCCGGCATCGAAATGAATCTTGATAGATTCCGGTATGGTGCGCCGCCACAATTCAACCTGCTCCTGCAAGAACAATGTCAGGCTTAGCGAATCGGGCTGTAGAATGGCGCGGCGGCCGAAATCCAGGATTTGCTGCACCAGGTGGGCGGCGCGTTTGGCCTGGTAGCTAATGGTCTCTAAGCGTTGGTGCAGTTGGGGAGACAGATCAGGGGTGTCCAGGCTCATTTCCACAAAGAGGGCGATAACCGCCAGGATGTTGTTGAAGTCGTGGGCAATTCCCGCCGCCAGTTGGCCCACGGCCGCCAGCCGCTCCTGCTGAATAAGCTGCGCCTGTGTCTGGCGCAGTTCGTCCAGTACGTTTTCCAGACGGCCGTAACTTCTTTGCAGCGCCTCTTCGGCCTGCTTGCGCTCGTTCAGCTCGTTTTGTACCTGGGCATACAGCAGGGCGTTGGTCTGGGCTGAATTGATATGCAGTGTCAACGCCTCCACAAACTGCAAATGATTTTCCGTGTAGGCGTTCAGCCGGTAGCTTGTCACCTGGACGACCCCGATTACCTGTTCGCCAATTTTAATGGGAACAATGAGCGCCGAACGGGCTGCTTCCTCTTCCGGGTCGGCTTCGACCAAGACCTCATTGGTGTCGTCGTTTATGTAATAAATAGCCTGAGTGTTCTTTAACAGCGCCTGATAATCATTGACCACCATCGCCCGCCCCGTGCGAATCACCCGGCTCTGCGTGCCCTGGTCTTCCGCTTCCAATGGAATGGGGGGATATTGGCTGACATCCTTGCGTATTCCCTGCTCCAGCCAATGGGCGCGGCAGGTAATCAGCCCGGTTTGCGGGTCGAAGGCGGAGATAAGCAGACTATCGCAGGGGACAACGGCCGTTAAAAAGTCAAAAATCGTGCGGTAAATTTCATCCAGGTCCAGGGTGCGGTTGAGCCGCTGGCTGGCGCTGTAGAGAAACTGCATCTGTTCGCGCTGCTGCTGGGCTGTCTCTTCAGCTTGTTTACGCCGGGTGATGTCGCGGAAATTGAAGAGGATGGCCTCGATACCCGGTTCGGCGAGCAGGTTCGTAATGGTGCTTTCCAGCCAGCGCCAATCCCCCTCTTTGTGGTGGAAGCGGTACTCTGTGGTAATCACTTTGCCCGGATGATGGATTAAATCGGCAAGCAAGGGGAAGAGAGACGGTAAGTCCTCAGGATGCGTCAGGGCGGCCATATTGGTGTTTTGCACATCGTCGGCCGTATACCCCAGAATGCGCAGCGCCGCCGGGCTGGCATAGGTCAGTTGTCCATCGGCGCTGATTAAATTGATGCCATCGGGCGCGTTTTCGATCAGCGCCCGGAACCGTTTTTCACTTTGTTCCAGGGCCATCTCGCTGCGTTTTTGCGCCGTGATGTCGTGCAGTGTACCGAATAGTTTGATGGACCCGTCGGTGGGATTGGTTTCCAGGTAGCCAACGCTGTGAACAGTGCGAATCTCGCCGCTGGAATGATAGATACGGTAGATCAGATCATACGGCTGTTGGGTGTGGACACATGCCGCAAACGTCGCAAACAGCCCATCAACATCCTCTGGGTGGATAAGCGACGGGTATTCGGTGATGGGGGGCGGGTCGCCGGCCGGGTCCAGACCAAAGATGCGGAAGATTTCTTCAGACCAGAAGGTTTTGCCGCTGATAAGGTCCATCTCCCCATAGCCAACATGGGCAACGGCTTCGGCCTCCTTCAACCGCTTTTCGCTGCGCTGAATGGCCCACTCTGCCAGCTTGTGCTCGGTGATGTCTTTGGTGAAGCCAGCCAGGTAACGCGGCTGCCCATCGCGGTATATGGGGAATTTGACCGTCGAATAATAGCGTCCATTTAGCTCTTCTTCGACTTCTATCTGTTTCCCTCCGTGCAGCACACGCAGGTCGTCGGCCACCATGCTTTTTGCCAGAGCAGATGGAAAAAGCTCGTCCATGGTTTTCCCCAACAACTCGGAGATGGGTTTGCCAAGCAGGTGTTCGTAATTTTGGCTCAACTTGACAGCTCTGATCTCCTGGTCTTTAAAAAAGACGTAGATAGGGCTGTGCTGCAGGAATTCGCCAAATAGATCTTCGCTTTCGCGCTGCGCCTGCTCCGCCTGCCGGTGCGTTGTGATGTCGCTGATGACGACGCGACATATCAGCGCACCGTCGGCGCTTTGTGCTTGCACGCCTTCCAGCCGTGCCCAAAAGAAATCGCTGTTGGCCCGCGCCAGCCGCAGTTCGCAGACCTGGGGCGTGGCCGTGGTAAAAAACTGGCGGCTGTGCTGGAAGTAGATGTGCTGGTCGGCGGGTAGGATGAGTTGGCTAAACGGCCGTTGCTCTAAACTTTCGCGCGCCACCCCCAACAAATTGGCGAAGGTGAGATTGACCTCCAAAATCACCCCCTGTTCGCTCAGGCTGACATACCCAATTGGGGCCAGATCATACAGTTCGGCGTAACGCGCCCGCGACTGATCCAGTTCCATCTGCGTCCGGCGCAGCTCTTCGTTTTGCAACTGCAATTCCATCTGGTTGGTTTGCAGCTCGTGCAGAAGCTGGTAAAGCGTTTCGGGCGACAGAGCCGCCGGGTCTGTGGGTATTTGGGGGAGTGCAACTGCGGCTGCTGCTTCCGCTTGTCGGCGCATAGCGTCATCTGGGTTGGCTAATTCTTCAATCATGACATTGCTCTTTAACCGGTATCAGGAGGGCCGGTATATTACAGAAGCTTTGGCATCTGTAGAATAAGGCTCAAAAGCCGGGTTTACCCGGCGTTGTTTCATACCCGGATGTTTACGTCCGGGTGGAGCGGCGATTACCGGGTTATTTTTTAAAGCATAATAGGCGGCAATTTCGTCCAATATACCACCTATCACACGGCCGTTCCATATGCCAACCCTCCTACTACAACCCGCCTGCTCTGTCGAAAACAGCAATCAATGTTACAATCTTAGGCATGGTTCATTTCAGTTGATTTGTGCTTTACAAATTTAGCAAAAAAGCGTGTCATGCTGAGAGCCTGTGCTGAGCGAAGCCGAAGCATCCTCCGAAGCATCCCGTTCCTCTGGCGTTAGCGGGATGCTTCCCCGTTCGACGTTGCTCAGGGCCGAAGACTCCGCTCAGACCTTGTCCTGAGCAACGCCGAAGGAATGACAATGCCGCGTAAATTTGTAAAGAAGATGTTTCGCCCGATGAACCATGCCCAATCTTACCGGTTGCTAAACGATGTCTGACGGAGTTGCCATGAAAAGTTTGTTGATTTTGCGCCACGCCAAGTCGAGTTGGGATAGCGCCTATCTAGCGGACCATGAACGGCCGTTAAACGAACGAGGGAAAGCCGACGCGCCGCGCATAGGGCGGCTGCTGCAATCCGAAGAACTGGTCCCCGACCTGATCATCTCGTCGTCGGCGGCGCGGGCGTTGGCTACGGCCAAATTGGTCGCCGGCAACTGCGATTATGAGAACGAAATTGTCGTAACGCGGGACTTTTATCATGCCGACCCGGAGATTTACCTGGAAGTCCTGGCCACCCTGGATGACCGTTACCAACGGGTGATGGTGGTGGGGCATAATCCGGGCATGGAAGAGCTGGTGGAAGAGCTAACCGGCGAGTTTGTCCGCATGGCGACGGCCGCGCTGGCCCACGTGGCCCTGCATGTCGATCGCTGGCAAGACGTAGCGCCTGAAGCGACGGTCGAATTGAAGGCTCAACTAAAAGCCACCTGGCTGCCTAAAGAGCTGTGAGAGGGGCGCGGTTGGCCTCTTTCTCCGCGTGCAGTTTGCTCAGGCTCTTGTGTTGGGCCACCCACAAACCCACCAGCCCAATTTTTAGCTCATACTGTGTCGTGACGCCGGCCGACGCTTCGGCCAGGATTTCCCGTTCTACCAGCGAATTGAGCGCTGTCGTCACTTCGGTCGGCGTCAGGTCAATGCCATACACCCCCAGGTAGTGCATCAGGTCTTCCGGGCGGAAGAGCATTTCCACGTCCATCAGATGGGCAACGGCCGTTAACACCGCCCGTTCCGCAAAACTAGAACGCTGCCACAAATAAGCAAAATGCACTTCCCCCAGGCGCATCATCTCATCCAGCGCCGCATTCACATCGGAAATGGTGATGTAACTGGCGCGGCGCGAATTGGCCTGCTTGACCAGCGTATAACAGACCAACTGCAAAAAATAGGGATGTCCGGCCGTTACCCGGCGGATTTTGTCCAGCGCCAGGTCGTCGTATACCAGATTGGGCGCCACTGGGTCGCAGATCAGATGCGTCATGGCCGTGTCGTTTAGAAAGCCAATTTTCTGATACAGGGCAATGTTAAACAAAACCGACCAATAATCGGCGCTCATCTCTTCCAGGTGGCGCGTGCCCACAAACACAAAACTCAAACCTTCGCTGTGCTGCATCAGATGGCGCATGTAGGTAAAAAAGGTCGGCGGCAGCAGCCCATCATTGACCAGATTCTCGAATGCTTCAAATTCGTCAAACACCAGCAGCAGCATGGTTCCCGGCGGCAGCAGCGCCTGCACCTCTGGCAAAAAACGGCGCTGAAAATGAATGGTCGGGTCGTCTTGCCAGACATGGGGTTCGGGTACGCTGATCTGGAGTTGGCGCGTCGCCAGGGCGTCGGCAATTTGCCAGGCCAATTCGTATAGGAATGCGGGCATCCCGGCGATGACGCCCAACGATTGGCAGTCCAGATATACGGGCAGCAAATGCTGCGGCAAATTTTGGCGCAGACGCAGCAGGAAGGAAGTTTTGCCGGTGCGCCGCTGACCGATCAGGATCAGCACGTTGCGCTGCGAGAACCGCCCGGCGTTTTCGGCGACAAAGGTGAACAGCTCTTCACGCCCAAAAAAAAGCAGGCTGTCGTGGCGCAGGGGCGTGCCCGGCAAGTAGGGGTTGGGGATGGCGCTGAAGCTGCGTTGGGGGATGATTAGCTGCACCATATCGGCGAAGGCGACTTGTTTGTCGCGCTTGTTGCGGTCGTTATAGGTGATGCTGAGGGCCAGGCGGAAGCGGTCTTTGACGCGCGGTTCCAGGTTGAAGCTGACCTGCCAGTTCTGGCCGGGCAGTAAATTGGAAATGAGGCGCGGGTCGCTCAGCACCTGATAGGCCGGATTTTCGTCTAACATGACCAGGATATTTTCGGCCGGGGCACGGCCGTTATTGCTGATTTGCAGGACGATGTCGGTACGGCCGTTAGGCGCCAGCCGCTTTGTTTTTAGCTGCACCGTCAGGTCGGCCTGCCCACGCAGCTCCTCAATCTCCGCGCTCAGCAGCCCAGACCAGCGCTTAACGATGGCCCGCGCCAGCATCCACTCGATGGTCGTCGAAAAATCAGGCAGCTGCTCACGCAGCAGCCCTACCAGCAAGTTGGCTTCATTCAGGTAAACCAGGCGGTCATCGCTGCGTTCCACCCGCTGGCTGTCGCGCAGGTTAGTCAGAATGGGCAGCAGGGCGTCCATCACCGGTGATGGACGCTTTGCTGTTTCCAGCACGTCGAGTAAGGCCACCAACTGCGGCTGTAACAGACTCAATTCGGTGATGGTGGGCGCATCTAACAACGCCTGACCGGTCTTAAAGGTGGCTGTCCAGCGCGCGCAGCACGCCCACGGGGGCGATTGTTGGGCAATGTCCTCCAGGGAGACGTTAATGAGCGACATGCCTGTTTGGGGACGGTTCGACAATAAGTACAGCCCTTCACTAAGACTGGTAAGCAGTGGGTTTTTGTCCTGGCGCGCCTGGTTAGACAAATTCAAAAGAAACTCGGTGGAATTGCTGTTGTGGGTGTACTGGTTTTCCAACAGCAGCAGGGTTTGGGTGGGCTGCTGCTGCAGCTGGCGGTAAAAGCGGCTGGCACGGGCAGCGGCCGTTTGTGATTGGCGTACTCCATAGAACAATATACCTCCGCTCAGGACAACGCCCAGCGCAACAAGACCCAAAGGGGATGCCGCTGGTGGGCTGCCGATGGCCGGCGGCGGCGACGCCGGTGGGGGTGTTAGAACGCCCACATGGTAGCCATCGTCGTATACCAGGCGGTACTGAACGCCAGTTTCTTTGCCCGGCGGGTCCACGCCTTGCCAGAACAATGTGCCGCTGCCGCTGACGCTCTGGGTGGTAACGGCCGTCCACTTATCATCAGCCGCGTTAAACAGCTCTAAACGCACGGCCACGTTGTCCCGTTCCACGTCTTGCACGGCGACGCTAAAGTTATACAACGTCTGCGATTGGTCTACGCGGGGATGGGTGAGCAATGGCGGCCGGTTTTCTTTGGCGCGGAAAAGCTGTACCAGGCCGTTTTCCGTCACCACCAGCAGGTCGGCGCTTTGTCGGCTGGCCGATTGCAGCGCTTTCAGGCTGTGGACGCCGCTGAGGACGTTGAGCCGTGTCGCAAGGGTGGGGTTGCCGGTGGTGGTATACAAGGAGATATTGCCGCTGCTGTCGCCCACGACAATTTCTGGCAAATCGTCGCTGTCTAAATCGCCCCAATGCAGCGCGGTGATACCCGGCAAATCGGGCAGCCGCCAGGCTATTTGCGGTGTGTCCGGGCTGAGCGCCAGGTACAGAAGCTCACCGGTGTTAGTGGCAATCAGCAGCGCTTCGCTGCTGGCCCCCACGCTTTCGTCGGTGTCTGGCGGGGGGATGGTGATGGGCAGACTGACAGACGGCCGTCTGGACAGATGAATGGGCCACTGAGCCAACGGAACGCCGCGCCAATCGAGGCCGCTGACGGTGTTATTTTGCCCTATGGCTATCAGGGCAGCGCCGACCGCCGGTGCTAGTGGATTGGCTGGATAAACCTGGCTGATATTGGCCGGATAAGCGGTGATAATGTCCGGAATCCGCCCTTCGCGCAGGCGATAGATAAGATTCTGACTGACGGCCAACAGCTCTGGCGCTTTCAAGTTGGGGTTGGTTTGCACAACAAATTGGTTCACCAGACCGTCTATGGCCGTAGACCATAAACGCTGCTCGTTCAGGTCGTAAATATAAACGCTGCCGGCGGCCGTGCCGATGATAATCTCCGGCGCATCGTCACCCTGGAGCTGGGCCACGAGAACGGCGGTTATCTCCGCCGGAACTTCGTGCTGCCACGTTTTGTCGCCGTTGGCCTGGCGCAGCTCAATCACCCCTTTGATGCGTTCCTGGCTGTTTAGGCCGGGCTGGCTGTCGTTGTGGATGACAACGATGAGCGGCGGCTCTCCATTGTTTTGCACGATGGCGTCCAGGTGGACGATCACCCCGCCCGGCTCGGCAATCCAGCGCAAAGAGCCATCGTTGTCCAGCCGGTGCAGACGGCCGTCACGCGCCCCAATAAAAATTTCATCGCTGCCGTCTTGGTCAAAATCCACCACCAACACAGCGCTGGGCGCGGCAAACAGCGCCGAATAATTCCATTCATTGGCGATGGTGCTGGCCCCGCTGCTCAACCCCAACAGCTCCACTGTGGCAAACCGGGCCAGCAGCACTTCACTTTGTCCATCGTGGTTTACGTCTACCAACTGCGTCAGGCCGGTGGTGTCTACAGCCGACAATTGGGTCAGGGCGCGCCCTTCCTGGTTCAGCAGCAGCACATCGGCCGGGCTGCTGCTCCTGTTTGCCCCTCCCAGAATAACCGACAACAGCGATTGGCCTTCCGCGGAAACGGTGGGCGACACCGATAGGGCAATGATGGGGCGATTGGCTTCAGGGGCCAGGCTGCGCGTCCAGAGGCGCTGCCCTTCGTCGGTGAAGGCGACCACTGTGCCGACTTCGGTACCGGCCAGCAGCACGGCCGTTTGCGGCAGGTTCATCGTCACCAGACTGGTGATCGGTTTGTTGAGCGTGCGCAGCCAGAGGCGCTGCCCAGCCTGGTTGTAGACCAGAATTTCGCCGCGCGAGGTGCTGGCGGCCACGTAGGGCACGCCGTTGAAGTGGATGGTGGTGAGCGCGGTGATGCGACCGGAGATGTTCTGCTCCCACATCAACTTGCCCTGTGCGTCTAACATGGTTAGTTGGCTGAAGCGGCGGGGGTTAAAGCTGCCCAGAATGATTTCCGAACGGCCGTCGCCGTTCATATCGGCTGCCAGGACATGGGGCGAAGCATCCAGCGATGGGTTGGTGTTGCGGGTGTAGCGCCACTGCATGTTGCCCAGGGCATCCCATACCTGCATCTGACCAGATTGCAAAACGACCAAAATATATTCGCTGGCGTCGCTTTGCGGGGTTTCGCCTAATGGCGCGGCGGTCGGCGGCGTATTGGGTGGCGTTTCCTCAGTTGATGCAGCGCCAGGTGACGAACTGTCTGCCGGGAGCCATTGCAGCGGTAGGATGGCCGCCGGGATGGCCGGATATTGCGCCTGCCAGACGCGGGCTGCTTCTTCGCCAGCGGCGGTGAACAGGGAGAGCGGCGGCGTGACGGCCGTCAGCTCCCTTTGCCATACCTCTGTGCCGGAATCGGACAGCAGAATCAGCCGGTTGGGTCCGCCCAAAACGATGGCTTTGTTGCGCCCGGCCTGGACTGCGCCAACGGCCGTTACGCTCCCCTGTGCCTCATACGTCCACTGCCGCGTGCCAGAGGCTTGCAGCAAGGTGGCGCGCCCTGTTTCATCTACAATGAGCAGCTCATCGCTGGCGTCGTTGTTCACGTCCAGCGGCCACAGATGGCTCAGGCGGGCAGAAGCGGCATACTGCCAATACGGCACGATCTCATCCTGCGTCTGCGCCGCCACAGTCGGCAAGCTGTGCCAGAGCAGGACCAGCAGCAAGAGGGGAACGGCCGTCAGCCAGCGCCGGGAAGACAAAACAGGCGGCAGCAGGAGGTTAATCCGGGGGGCGCAGCGCATAACCCACCCCTCGCTCGCTAATAATCCAGGCATCGTAGGGGGCAACGGCGCGGCGCAGGCGTTTGATGAGGGTCTTCAGGCGGTCTGGGTCATCTACCAGCACATCGCCCCAGACGGCCGTTTCCAGGCTGTCGCCATGCACCACCTGGCCGGGATGCTGGCACAAGCGGATCAAAACATTAAACTGCGACGTGGTTAGATTGATCTCCTGGCCGTCGGCCCATACCTGATGCCGCTGTTGGTCTATGACAAATGGCCCGGCCTGAATGAGGCCGCGCACCTCCTGACGGCGCACGTAGCGGCGCAGAATTTCGTTGGCATAACCATATTTGCCGTCCTGATGGACCAGCAAACATTGTTGTTCCAACAGGCGCAGGGTGTCTATGGAGCCATCGGCAATCGCCAGGACGTACTGCTCTTCGGTGGTCAGGTTTTGCCACAGATAGCCCAGGTGGGAGTCGGCTTCCATTTCAATGGAGGGGTCTAGCTGGCTGAGGGCTTCGGGTGATTCCAGGTTGGCGTCTTGCAGCGCGGCCTGGTAGGCGTGATAACCGGCAATGTGGAGGAAAAACGGATGTGGCCCTACCAGAAAGCGTAGATAATCGCGCAGCATGGGGCTAAAGGTAATGTCGGTGTTTGCCAACCGGGCGTCGAACAAGGTGCGCGCTTCGTCGTCGCTGTACAGCCCCAGCGGCAGGGTGACAAATATGTTAAAGAAGGGGGAACTGAGGATTTCTTCGGCGGCGGTGATGGCAAATAACGGCCGTTGACTGGCTGTCAGATAAGCCAGGCCGTATTTGGTCGTTAACCCACGCAGGCGGGCAAAGAAGTAGGGGGTCAGGTGTTCGTTGGCCGCCAGCAGCTCAAACTCATCTAATAAAAACACCACGTTGACCTGTTTCTGGCTGACCTGATACAGCGCCCGGTCCAGAGCGCGGTATGTGCCAGGGCCGTCGCCCATCTCATCCAGCTCGATGCCTGCTTCTCTGGCGGCGTGGTGCAGGCCGTTGAGCAGGGTCTCGTACACCTCTTCCGGCGGCGATCCGCCGAGTTCCTGGCAGTCGGTTAGAATCAGCCAGCTTTTGGCCGGGTCCAGGCTCCATTGGGCCTGTACCTCTGGGCGGCAAAGGTGGATGAGCAGCGAGCTTTTGCCAATACGGCGCGGGCCAATCAGCGAGACGCTCTGTCCGTTGCGCAGCAGACCTAAAATTTGTTCGACTTCGTTGTGACGGCCGTGAAAGTGGGCTGCCTGCCGGATTGCGCCACGATGGTAAAAGGGATTGACTGTACTCATGCATCCTATTTTAATGCGCTTCCCGCTTTTCGTAAAATGCGCTGGCGTTATCCGTTATCTGTCGTCCGTTATCCGTTTTTCTTCTCTGCGCTCTCTGTGTCTTGCGGTTAGTCGTTATGCTTGCGTCTTCAGGTAGCGGTAGATAACGCCCAACACCGTCGCCGGTTCCGCGTCGCGGTCCTTATTGAACTGGCGCGTCGCCCGGCTGCGGCTGAGGAAAAGGCTGCGTTTGGCGCGGGTAATGCCCACATAGAGCAGCCGCAGCCGCTCGCTGATAATTTCGATGTGAGCGCTCTCGGTGGCCGAACGGCCGTCATAAATCCCCGCGTCTCCGGCCATGCAATAACGCAGTTGGGCGACGGCTTCGGCCGTCGGGTCGCCGCCGAGAAAATCATGCACGCCCAGGAAAGGGGCCTCCAGACTGCCAGGAATCCAAAAGCCATCAATACCCACCAGAAACACCGCGTCCCATTCCAACCCTTTGGCGCTGTGCTGTGTGGTCAGGGTGATGCGGCCGGGGCTGGGTTCGTAGCCCATGTCGGTTGGCGCGGTGATGGGCAGGCCGCGCCGACCCTGCACCACATCCTCCAGTTGGGCCACCAGGTCAGGCAGCCGCCAATCTGGCTGCTCGTCGCGCCAGCGGCGCAAAATGGTGGCAATCTGGTAAGCAATCGCCAAATCTACTTCGTGAACATCGCCCCTGGCGAATAGTTCGTCGCCCAGGGAGAGGGCCAGATCGTCTATGGGCAGGGCGCGTAGGGCAAACATGCGTTGTAAGAAGGTGGCAAAGCGGGTAACGGCCGTCAGGTCATCTTCTGTGGCGACACCGGCCGGCAGGGCGCGGCCCACATCCTCGCCATCCCAGGGAAAGAGCAGCGCTTCCGGGCGGTGGACGCTGCGCAGGATGGTGTGCAGGCGGGGCAGGTCTTCCTCCGGGCATAAGGCGGCCGGGTGCTGGAGTTCGTGCAGGCTGGCGTGGGCGGCCAGCAGCGCTTTGGTACTCAGGGGTTCGGCCAGCACGGCCAGGATGGCGTGCATGGCGGCGGCGATTTCTCGTTCGTGGCCGCCGCCGCGCAGCAGGTTGTCGTAGTCGGCGTCCAGTTCGTCCAGGTGGTCGGCCAGGGTGTAGCCGGTCTGATTGGTGGGGACCAGGACGGCCAGGGTGTGGTCGGGGTGTTCCTGGGCGTAGCGCAGCGCTTTTTGGGCGACGGCCGGCAGCTCTTCGTCTTCGCGGTGTTTGTAAACCTTCAACTCGATGTGGGCTTCGCTGTCCGGCGGATTGGGTTGGGCGTCGCCGGGCGGTGTGGGCAAGATGTCTTGCCGCCGGAAGGTGTGGGCGCGCACTTCGTCCACCGGATGATGGTCCAGCACCCAATGGAGCATGGCATTGGCCGCGCCCATGATCAGCGGGGCGCAGCGGCCGCTGTTGGGCAGCGGCCGGGCAACGACGTCTGGCCGGTCTATGAAGGCGTTGAAGAAGCGGGGGTGGGCGGCGGTGAAGGTGCTGGTGATGGCCTGGTTGGGGTCGCCGACGCGCACCCAGTTGCCCTGCGGCCCGGTGAGCAAGTTGAGCAGCACTTCTTGCAGCGGCACGCTGTCTTGGGCTTCATCTTCCAAGACGTAGGGCCAGCGGCGGCGCAGTTCGTCGGCGAAGTGAGGGCGGTGCTGCAGCAAATCGGCCGCCTGCCAGATGAGGTCATCAAAGTCCAACGCCCCTTGGCGGGTGATGAGAGTTTGGTAACGGCCGTAAATCCCGGCCATCATGAAGAGTAGGGGAGAGGGGGAGACTGGGAGACTGGGAGAGGGGGAGAGGCGGGACAAGATGTCTTCCGGGTGGTAGCGTTCGTTTTTGGCGGCGCGGATGAAGGCGCGGGCGGTGCGTTCGGTGACGTCGCGCCAGCGGGCGCGCATTTGTGGTGTGTCTTCATCGAGGAAGGCATACCACTGGTCGGGATAGCTCTCGATCCATTGGTTGACCGCCTGGGCCAGGGCGCTGCCGCTGCGCACGTCGTCTAAGACCTCCGGGCCGGGGTTCTCTTGCCCCAGGCCGCTTTCGGCCAGGCGCACGATTTCCAGGGCCAGGCTGTGCAGGGTGCGCACGTCGAAGCCGGTGGGTGGCAGCTCTATCTCATCCAGCCGTTTGCGGATGCGCGCGCGGAAGGTGTCGACGCTGCTGTTGAGGTAGGTGACGATGAGGACCTGCTGCCCGGCGCTGGCGGTGATACGGCCGTCGGCGATGATTTGCGCCGCCAACAGGGAGAGGGTGAAGGTTTTGCCGCTGCCAGGGACGGCGCTGATGGCCAGACGGCCGTTCTGGTAAGTTAGAATATCGGCTTGGGCGGGACGTAAGTTCATCATGTCAGATTTGCCATTGGGTGTGTTTCATTTCAGTGATGTCTTGGGTTGGGGCGGGATGGTATTCGCCGCAGCGGACGGCATTTTCTCCGCGCCATCTCGTCCAACAAACACCTATGCCGGGCAAAGAAGAGGGCGACACAGGCGGGGGCGAGGTATTGGTGATTGGCAAAGATGTCGTCCCGCCTGTCTCGCCCCTACCTGCTCAACTCATTTGAAACACATCCCATCGAGAATTGCTGCTTCCATTAGCAACGTTTACCACTTGCTGTTTGTTCGTATTATAATGCCACTTCTTTGCGAACGCATGGCTAAGGAACGAGATTTAAATAATTTACACGTTTAGATTGGACAAATCTCCTGAGATTTGTCCAATCTTCTGTATTTGGTGGATGTGGCATACTATGAAAGGATTTCAAAGCGTATTGGCATTTAGCGGCATGGCGCTGCTTTTGTGGGGTGGATTGGCGTTGGCTCGTCCGGCGAACGCTCAGTCTGGCGTGGCGGCAACGGCAACGGCCGTCCCCCCGGACAATCGCTTCGGCGTCGTCGAAGCCTTCTGGGAACCGGCCGAAGCCGCCGATTTACAAGTGGGCTGGGACCGCATCCTCTTTCTATGGCATGAGATTCAGCCCACCGGGCCGGATGATTGGAACACCCTGCACGTGTTGGAAGAGTGGCTGGTGGATGCGCAAGAGAACGGCCGTACCGTTGTTGGCCTGCTCAAAAGCACGCCCCCCTGGGCGGCCGATGGCGAAGCCTACGCCGGCGTGCCGCGCGGCCTCGATTTGCCCATAGACGACCCCGACAACCTGTGGGCCAACTACGTGCGCCGCGTCGCCGACTATTACGGGCCGCTGGGCGTCCACAACTGGATTGTGTGGAACGAGCCAGACATCCCCGCCGATGCTTACGGCCACGAGTTTGGCGGCAGCATGGCCGACTATTATCGCCTGCTGCAAGTGACCTATCTGGTGATGAAAGAGGCCGACCCGGAAGCTGTCATCCACCTGGGAGCGCTGACCTATTGGCACGACCCTTCTTTTTTGCGCCGATTTTTGACGATGGTGGCGGCTGATCCAACGGCCGCAGCCAACAATTACTACTTCGACATCTTAACGCTGCACATCTACTTTCGGCCGCAGACCATCACCACCCTCATTGAAGAAGCCTATGACATTCAGGCCGGGCTGGGCATAGACCCGCCCAAACCGGTGTGGATGAACGAGACCAACGCCCGCCCCAGCCTGGACCCGGCGTGGCCGGTGGAGGTTGTGCGCTTCTTTGTGGATTTAGAGCAGCAGGCGTGGTACACGCCGCAGGCGTTTGGCCTGGCGTTTGCCGCCGGGGCCGAGCGGGCCGGCTTTTATAAGTTGATTGATATTCACCTGCCGCCGGGCGGTGAATCGTGGGGGCTGCTGCGGCCGGATAAGAGCCAGCGTCCCGCTTACCGCGCCTATCAGGTGATGGTGCAGGAGTTGGGCGGCTTTGTCGGCCCGGTGACGATGCAGGCGGCGGGCGGCGGCAGCGGTTATTTCCAGGTGGCGTTTCCCATGCCCGATGGGCTGGTGCGGCTGCTGTGGGCCAAGGGGCCAACGGCCGTCACCGTCAACATCCCGGCGCAGGCCGACAAGGCGGAGTTGGTGGGGCATATGGGGCATCGGCTGGGGGTAACGGCCGTAGATGGGGCCTACACCTTCACATTGGAAGGCGGCAAATGTTATCGCAGCGAGTGCGACATCGGCGGCCCGCCGGTTTATCTGGTGGAGCGCGACCAGCGCGCGCCCATCACCAATGTTCCGGCGTTGACCGCGCCGCTGGCGCTGGCGACAATTACGCCGACGCCGTTGGTGAGCAGTACGCCGACGCCGGTGGATACGCCCTCGCCCACGCCCAGCAGCACGCCAACGCTTACGCCGCTGCCGAGCGAGACGCCGACGCCCACGGCGACCCAAACGCCGCTGCCCACCCAGACGGCTGCGCCGGCGGCGACGGCGACAGAAATAATGGCAACGGCCGTACCTGCCCCATCGGCTGCGCCAACGGCCGTGCCTGGTGTGTCGTCATACTGGTTCTTTGCGGCGGCGCTGGGGGTGCTGGTTTTGCTGTGGGGTGTTGTATGGTGGCAGCGCCGCGCCAGTTAGCGCAGGCGCTAAAAAGGGCCGCTGGATTTCTATCCAGCGGCCCTTTTTTATTGAAGATGGTGGGAGGAGGGGAGACGGCCGTTGTTACGGTTGATACACAATGGTTAATTTCGGCCGTCGCGAGGCAGTACCAGTTTCGGTCGGGTAAAAGTTAATGTAATCATTGCCATTATCACTGTCTGAGGCAGTTGAGAAATAAAGGCGGAGTTGTGTATGCCCGGCGCCCGTGTTGTTAATTGCGCCTATGCCGCCACTGACCAATGTGCAGGTTGCCGCCGCGTTATTACTATTCGCCGCTGACAGGGTACACACGTTGGTTACTGCGGCCGCTGCCTGGAAATCCTCTGCTTGCAGCGCTAGATTGTCGAAAAAGCCGGCAAGAGGGGCCACATCTACCCGTATGCTGCCCAAACTATACGGCGTGCCACTGGTGCCCCTACGGGTGACGCTTAACTGCGCGCTTATAATGGTCGCTCCGGCGGGAATACCCGACATATCAAAGCTCAAAATACCTTTGAACTGCCGATTGCTGCTGTCATCACCCACCCGTATATCGGTGCTGTTATTGGTAACTGGGCCGCCGGTCGTGTTGGTGTTATTTGTCGCTCTTATATACCCATCATTGGTGGCATTGCCTGTGATTTCGATTGTTACCGGCGCGGCCGTGGGCGTGCTGGTGGGTGTTGACGTACTCGTGGGGGTATTTGTCGCTGTGCTGGTCGGCGTGCTGGTCGGCGTGTTGGTCGCTGTGCTAGTTGGCGTGTTCGTGGGCGTGTTCGTTGGTGTATTGGTAACCGTATTGGTTGGCGTGTTTGTGGCCGTGCCCGTCGCCGTGCTTGTCGGTGTGTTGGTGGATGTGGGCGTTTGCGTCGGTGTGTTCGTAACGGTTGGCGTGTTGGTTTGGGTGGGAGTTTGGGTGATGGTGGGCGTGGCCGTATATGTGCCCGGCCCGTTGGTTGGCGTGGCGGTGGGTGGCGGGGTGTAAGAGATGAGCGACGGTGGTCCCACCGGCGCCTGGCGCACCAACCGCGAAAACACGCCCTGAATTTGTGGCCCCAACAGGGTGATGATAGCAAAAACGACCAGACCGGCCAGTGAGAGCAGTATCGCGTACTCAGTCAGACCCTGCCCACGATCCCTATTTCGTCCTGACGACTTCTGGTTTGATTTGGACTTGCAATGATTATCCATGAGATTACACCTGATTGAATGAATTCTGCCGTAAGTGTAAAAAATTGTACGATGATTGCCTATGCCCCATTTGTCCCCTAGGAAGGTGGTCTTTGGGTCTTTCGGATCTCGTGGGGTACAAGACCCGCCCCTACATCTGGTGTCTACCCCGTGAAATCCTGAAGAACCGAATCTTTTAGACCCTGAGGGTTTCTGAAACCCTCAGGGTCTTTTGTCCAAAACTTAACGGATGAGATAGGGCAAACCTTTGAGACGAATTTGCCAGCCGTAGGTGTCGTCCTGGCCGCCTTTGTAGCGGGCTACCAGCCGACCGCCAAAAAATGGCGTACACACTGCTTTGTTCGTCGGGCTGGCGCTGCACAGCGCCGGGTCGTAGGTAGGCACCATAATTTTGTAAGGTGGGTCTATCCACACATTCTGGCAGGCGCCAATGCGGCAACGGCCGTTGGTCGGATAATTCACCGGGTCATGGTCCGGGTCTTGGGTTGGATTGCTGGTGGCCGAAAAAGTCAGGCTCCAATCCGCCTCAGAGACAGAGTCAAAGAAGAAGACCACCGGCGGCTGTGCGCCCGAATCTGAATCGAACAGGCTGACGCTGATCTCCTGCCCGGCATATTCCGCCGGCACGTAAATCAATGGAATATCCACCGGCGCCGTATAGTTGGAGTTCATGGGCAAATTGCCTAACCCAAATACTGTCACCCCTCTGGAGCTATGTGAGCCAGGATTGTTAATAACCTGCACATTGCGCGAGTTCACATTGCTAGAAATGGTATTAACATAGTCGGGAGGGCCGGCCCAAATCTCGAACCCGTTTTCCGAGGAACCGGTGATGGCTGTGACGTCCAGGTAAATATAGCGGTAGCCTGTGTCTGGGTCGCGCAAAATGTTGACGAGATCGTTGCTGATGCTGATCTCAAAACTGCCATAATCACCAGCCGTCGAACCAGGACCAGTTGTGGGCACGTTGGCCGGTTGATCATAAATCATCTGCGCGCCAGGAGATACCCAGTGCATGTCGGTCAGGTGTCCGCCATTGTCCCGAACCCCATCCCCGGTCTGACCGGTGTAACGCGCCAGATCGGTTTTGATAATCGTTCCATCGGAGATGTTTTCCCGGTAATAAAACAGTTCGTAAGTGGTTTGGGTGTTCACCGCGGCAGAGTAAGCACCGCCGGCGCCGCAGTCAGAACGGGGCCGACGATTTTCATCAATGCGGACAAACCACCAGGGGTTGACCATGTCCAGGGGCAGCCCCAATTGAGCGACTTCGCCTGTGTTAATCAGACAGGGGTTTTGTTGAATACTGCTACAAGTCAGATTTTCGACGGCCGGTCTTCCTGAATCTATCCATACTTGTGTATGGGACACATCGGCGCGGTAGCTGCTGCCATTGTTGTTGGGCTTATTGATGGAATCGGGATCGAACAACTCGACCCGCACAATATCACTGGGGTAATCGGCGGGGATGAGAATGCGGTATTCGTAAGAATAGAGACCATTGTACTTGGCCGATTCACTGAGCGGCGTCCAGTTGGGCAGATCAGGTGAAAACGGGTCGCCATTGGCGCTGCAAATCTTCGGCCCAAACACAGCCTGATTCGACGTAGAAAGAGCGCCATCTTCAACGCGGCGGCTGGCATAGACATCGGTGATAGGAAAATAAGCGGCCGCAGCCGACACCATCACATCGAAGTTATCCAGGCCAATGACCGAGAGGAAATAAAGGTCAACCGGCCAGGTTGCCGTCAGAGAGTATTGGTACGCCCCCAGTTCATTGATTTCGGCGCCGCTGACAAAAGTGATAGGCGCCGGGGACGGGGCGGTGGCCAATGAACTCCTCAGGGGCAGGTTGGAATTCAGGAATTGGGCGGATTTATCGTCGGCCCGGCTAAGCAAGCTTAACGATTCCACTTCGGTAACGGCCGCTAACACGGCCGAATCTACCGCTTTGCTCAACTGTGACCGCCGGGCAAAAATCAGACCCACGTCCACGGCGATGCCCACAAAGGCCAAAATACCAATCATCATCAGGGCGACCAGGACGATGCTTTGTCCTTCCTCTTTACCAATCCGTTTTTTGTTACTGCGTTTTTCTTGCTCATTCATAATTTCACCTTGTTCTGCGAACGTCGGTTGTTCCGTTTGTGCGCTTCTTTGCAACTACAGCAATCAGCTTGTAAGGCGATTGTCCAAACCGCCCACAAAACGATTTTTCAAATCGTTTTACAACCGCGCGTGACGAATGGCGCTACGATTGACCACAAGATCGATCCCAGCGGATAAACTCCAACAGCAGCCAGTTTTCGGTCAGGCTGTAGCCTCTGATCCGGTAGATAGCAAAGCCATCCACCTGGTAAAAGGGTACGCCGCCGATATATTGTTCCGCCGTATTGTTCAGCACCAGCAGGCGCAGCGTCCGACGGTTGGTGATGTGATTTTGTAAGGGGGTGGTAATGCCATTTAAGTTGCTGATATCGCCGTTTACCGCCACGCGGTCAGCAATGTGGATGGCTCTATCTGTGGGATCGCCCACTTCCACGAAACCGCGCACGACATGGCCGATGCCGGGAATGGGCACGCCGGGGTCGTTGTAATTGGTGTAATTGGCTATGTTGCCCGGCCAGACCAGGCTGTTGCTCAGGGTGGTGTTGCCAGAGGCGATGCCGCTGTTCCATTTAGGAAAGACAAGCTGCAGCGGGTCCATGTCGTACAAGAAGACGGTCCCTTCGGTAGCGTCGGACAGGGCGATGTTGGGACGATGTTGGGTGAAGCTGGCGTAAGTGGGTTTGGGGACGGGGTACGTCATGTTGTTGAAGGCAGTGGTATATTCTGCCTGCGTGATCGAGCGGATGCCATTGCTGACGGCCAGGGGGAAAACGGCCGTGCAGCCATTGGTCTGATCTATGTTGGTCAGGCTGGCGCGGCGCATAACGCCGAAGCCCTGCACGGAATTGATGCCCGCCAGTCCGGGCAAGGCGTTGAGGCCGAGAATGGAGTCAATGTCGTGAATGACGTAGACGCCGACAACTTCTAGCCCGGCGGCCAGGGCCTGAGATTGCACTCCCTGCCGGTTGCCTTGCAGTTCGGCGATCATCTCGGCTTTCAGGCAGTCGGTGGTGCAAGAAGCCTCTATCCGGGCCAAGACATCGGTGTAGACTCGTGTTTGCCCCAGGCCAAAATGCACCACTTCCCAACTGGCGTTGTCGAAGGCAGTCCCCTGGTTGTTGATACGGCCGCGAATGGTGAAGATGTCCCACACCCCTTCGCTGAGGTCCAGGGTTTGGGTGACCGAGTTGAGGGCGATGATATGCACGTCCACGCCACCATCGGAGGCGAAACGGGCGGCGGCGCGCGCGGCCGTTTCGATGCGGTTTTTGGTGATCAATAAATTGCTCACCTCGACTGTGCCGGCGATCAGCACCAGCAGGATGGGTAGGACCAGAGCCAGTTCCACCAGGCTTTGTCCTCTTTTGCTAAAGGTTGAGGGGTGGTGAGATTGTTTGTTCATATCTTTGCCTTCTATAACTCACGGTTTTTGTACAATTTCTAATACTTCCCCGGAGGTTGCGTCTAATCGCATGGCGACAAAATCGTCTGATTGGTCATCGAATAAGGAGACGAGCCATTCCATACGGCCGTTATCCGTCACAGTATTCAGCGACAGGGTAATAGATGTGTCGCCGCGGCCGTTCAGGAAAGCGGCGCCGCCGTTGTCTAGCAGTTGGCTGACGGCCGTTGGGCTGTCTATGCGCCAACCACCACTGATGTCCATGGGCGTCAGCGGCACATCTGTCTGGCTAACCAGCGGTGGACTGGGTTTGTTTTCCACGACGGTGATTTGGGCGACGGCCGTTTCCCCTGGCGAGTAATAGGTAAATGCCCAGGAAGAGGCGCCGCTGATGTAAGCACGGCCGTCAAGCGCCGACCAGGTGGCCGTCGCCTTCAGCAGTTGGGCGTCGGGCTGCCAGGCGGCTGCCTGGTTGTTGGCCGCCGCCAGGGCCGCCAGCGCTGTTTGCCCGCCGGTTGTCGCCCCCGGCACTGGCTGGATGGTGGTATTGGTTGGCGACGGCCGTAACCACAGCGTAAATGCCAGCCCGGCCACAAACACCAGCAGCACCACCAATAACCCACCTAAAATCCATTCAAATCGGCTCATAGCTCGCTTCTTATTTACGTATTATCGGCAGTAACAGCGTAGCCGGACAGCTAACAGACGCCCGCCGATGAAAAATTTCGTGCGTCGTATCGCTGCTAATCCGATCAAACACCAGGTGCATCCATCCCTGGCTGATGGTCATGGCCGGTTTGATAAACCGGTAATCCGGGTTGTTTTCAATGATGTAAGGCAGAGAACCGCTCGCCCAACCATCGCAGCTTTGTATCCCCTGAATCACCTCATTGGGATTTAGTAGGGTCGTGACAATACCGCTGAAAGTGATATACGCGGCTCCCCGCTGGCTGTCAACGGCCAGGGCCGCCACCACTTCAGACGGATCGCTGCCGTTCACTTCCACCAGAGCGCCGGAAATGGTGCGGAAATCGCTGCTGTCTAATGTATCGCAGGGCATGGCACAGGTGGCGTAAAAAATGTCTTGTTTGTCATTGGCGGTCGGGTCTGGGATGTCTATTTTGCGCGTGTAGGCGATATGCAGGTTGTTCCCGGATGCGCCCATGACGGCGTGGGCGGCGATGGGCATGTCGGCTGGCGACAGCGGCCAGTTCTGAATCTGCGGATTCCAGACCGGCGCCGCCGGCGTGCCGCTGACTGTGCCGCGCGAAAAAACAACCTCTTGCTCGTCACCGAAGGTTCCGGCGTCATTAGACCAGGCCAGATAGAGACGGTCGTTACGGTCCACCACCACCGCCGGTTCGCTGGAGTCGCCGCCCGGCACGTTTTCCACGCTGATCGGCGTAGACCAACTGCTGGACCCGCTTGTCAGATAGGCATAATGCACCCGCGCCGGCTGTTCTTGCACCCACACCAGATGCAGCGTGTTCCGTTGATCGAGAAAAACACTGGGATCGATAATCTCATAAGATGTGGTGATAATCACCGGGCTTGTCCAATTGTTGCTGCCTGTTTTGCTGGCAAACACCAGCCGATTTAGCTGCGGCGTAATTTTTTCGACCCATATGGCAAACGCTTTGTTGCTGCCATCAAAGGCCCCAATGACCTGGGCCGAGACATCTATGGAAGCATTTATTTTGGTCGCCGGCGGCCAGGTCTGTCCCTGGTTGGTGGAGATGGTGTAATAGGGGTCATCATCGTTTTCATTGATGTAAACCACCAGGACGCGCGAGCCATCCGGCGACGCGGCGATGCGCGGCTTGCGCCCATCCTGCCCGGTTCCCGAAAGGAGCGTGGCGTTTCCCCAAACCGGGTTGGCTTCGGGCGCGGCAGGCACGGCCGTTGTCGTCCGATAGGTGGTCAATACGGCCACCAACAGCCCCAACGCCAAAACGATTGGCCATGCCGGTACTCTAAACTTCGCCTGGTTTATCAAGAGACTTTTCCTCATCTTAGGGTTCATATGTTTTTAACTTGGTGAGATTGGACCAATCTGGAAACTCCAAAGTTAATTGCAAATGAACCCTTAGTAATCGTCTAAGAATAACTTCCTGTTTTTTAGATTGGACCAATCTCCAAGATTGGTCCAATCTGGGCCATGTAATTTCTAACGGATTACCGAATACGGTACTAATTGGCCGAGCAAACAAACGACAAATTCATATTCACTCTGGCAAATGTATATGGCGGCGTGACGCCCGGCCGCTCACCGGCATAGTACAACTCCGGGTGATCCGGCGTTGCCGTGCGTGGCAGACAGGCAATCACGGTATACGTGGACCCCAATGGCACGTTGGCGAATTGGTAATAGCCGATGCCATTGGTAGAGGTGGCGGCAATCAACTGCGCCGTCGTGTCGTTTTTCAGCCAGACGATGGCCCGATGTTGCGGCACATAATCCTGCCCCACAAACGAACGCACAATGCCGCTAATGATCTGGTTGCCATTGGGCGTCGGTGTTGGCTGCCGCGTCGAGGGGATGACCGACACATCTAGCGGACCCACGATGTTGTTCGTTTCGCTGGACTCACCGTTGGCCCGCAAAGAATCCACCATGCTGTACACTTGCCGGTCTGTCGCGCCACCGGTAAACCCGTTGAAGGAAGTGATGTTGAGAACGGCCGTTCCCCCACCCGCCAGCGCATCCACCGCAATATAAGCCGGGTTGTCGCCAATGGGAATATATTCGGGGTACACGGTCGGTGGGTCAATAAACACATCCACAAAGAACTGATTGTTGACATCCACTTCACCGGTATTGGTGATGACCACCTGGAAATCCACCGGCAAATATTCCACAATTGGCGGTGTGCTGACAATCACCAACTCGCCAATGACCAGATCGGCCGGCACAGGTGTGGGTGTTGGCGGCACCAGAACCGGCGTCGGCGTCACGTTCAGGCAGGGCACAAAAAAGGATTTTGTGTTAGAAGCGCCCACTTTTTGCGCCAGGATAGTATAAGTATTGCCGTTGGCAATGCTTTGCGTCCAGGAAACCGTAAATGTGCCTTCCGAATCAGCGGCGATTGTCTGAATCAACTGCGAATTCATGAAGACGGAAACAGATGCACCGGCTCCCCAGTTATAACCAAACACCTGCACGGGGATTGCCCCTCCGTCTGGCACGACGGCACAAGAATTGGGGATAACCTGAATAAAAGGCGTGTTCGGCGTGGCTGTAATGGTAGGTGTATTGGTGGGCGTGGGGCCAACGGTTGCTGTTGCTGTATTAGTAGGCGTAGGCGTGGGTGTGTCCGGGTCGGCCTGGACGATGATGGTCGCCGAACTGCCATCCGGGTGGCGCACTTCCACCACGTGGCCGCCGCTGATGCTGCCTAAAGGCAGCACCGTCGAGCCAAACCCATCGCAGGCGTGGATATTGCCGGTATCGGGGACCATCACGGCCGTACCAATAACTACGTTCGGATTCACCGTCAGGTTATAAAACGATACGGTATAAGGCACACCGCCGTTGGCATACAAGCCGGTGACGTTCGCCAACCGCACGGTAGCTACCAGACTAGACACGTACCGGACGGGACATGCTTCTACGGTGGCCGTGGCCGTGGGCGTGGCTGTTTGCGTCGAGGTGCTGGTGGCTCCCGGCGTCGGTGTGGGTGTATGCGATGGCGTTACGCCAGGGGTTGGCAGCGGCGGGATGGGTGGTGGCACGCCGGCGCTTTGCCCAGTTCCCCCCAACTGCCCAAACGGTTCATTGTACAACACCGTCTGCCCAAACACGGGGATGGACGGCAGGATAGGGCTGAAAAACGGCGTGATAATTGGCACGCGATAGGTCACGCGCACGATCACCGGTTGGTTGGGCGCGCCGGCATATGGTTCCGGCCCAATCGGCGGCGCCAGGTTGGTCCCGCGGATTTGCCCCACCCGATCCACGCCAAACACCTCGATGTTGTAAAATTCCATGT
Source organism: Candidatus Leptovillus gracilis (assembly GCA_016716065.1). NCBI lineage: Bacteria > Bacillati > Chloroflexota > Ardenticatenia > Promineifilales (SeqCode) > Promineifilaceae (SeqCode) > Candidatus Leptovillus > Candidatus Leptovillus gracilis. Next base: position 958,812 of record JADJXA010000002.1, read on the forward strand.
CTTCAAACACGGCCGTTGTACTCTCGTTCAGCGGCAAACCGGCCAGACTGTCATGAGCGGCTCTAATTACCGAAGCGGGGCGGCGTAATTCAACGTTTGGACACAGATTGGCGTATTTGGCAATGCCGCTGGTGGAGCAGGTGGGGTCAAAATTGCCGGTAACGGCGTAACGGGCGCCAGCGCGCGCCGCCGCCTGTACAGTCCCCCAGGCCCATAAAATGCGCGCCGCCTCAATGATCAAAAAAATGAGCATGAGGAACCCGGCGGCAATCACCGCAAATTCAACAAGAGCCTGGCCTCTAAAACGTGGGTGTTTGTGTCTTTTAATCATAGGGTTTCCATTTTTGGCGCGAATGTGGGCATTGTGAGTGCAGCAGAGTTGTTCGCTACCATGATAATATATGAATTCAGTCTGATAACCAGTGTTGTTGAATAGATAATTTTTCCTATTTGCTGGATGCGTGTTAGATTTAAGCTATTAAATAACTTCACCTGAATACTATCTTAACAAGTCACTGTCGCTTGTGTGTTGATCTGGCGTTGATCAAGCGTTTATTTGTAGAGTTTGGGTAAATCGCCACATGACAAAAGTACTAAACCTATCGGTCATGGGACCGATCCATATCAGCCAGGATGCCCTGCCGCTGCATGAACTGGTCTCGGTGAAGGCGCAGGCGTTGCTCTGTTACCTGGCGGTGGCCGCACGGCCGTATTCCCGTCAGGCTCTCGCCGGTTTGTTGTGGGGCGACCTGCCCGAAGCCGACGCCCGGCGCAACCTGCGCGGCGTGGTGCTGAAACTGCGCCAGGACTTAGACCCCCACCTGTTGATCAGCCATCACAGTCTGGCCTTTAACCGCGACAGCGCCTATACGTTGGACGTGGAGACTTTTCGGGCGCTGTTGGCCCGGCCGGCTGGTTCCCGGCCTCAGCCGGAAAAGCTGCGCCAGGCGGTTGGCCTCTATCGGGGCGACTTCCTGGAGGATTTTCATTTGCGTCAGGCTCCGGCATTTGAAGAATGGGTCATGCAGCAGCGCGCCGAGCTGCGCCAGTTGATGCTGGAAGCGCTGCAAACCCTGACGGCCGTTTGCCTGCAAACAGCCGCTTATGAAGAAGGTATTGCCGCTACCCACCTGCACCTCAACCTGGAACCCACCGACGAAGCCGCCCACCGCCAGCTCATGCGCCTGTTGGCCCTCAGCGGCCAGCGCAGCGCCGCCCTCAACCAGTTCGACCGCTGCCGCGACCTCCTGCAAGCCGACCTGGGCATTGAACCGGCCGCCGAAACTATTTTCCTGCGCGATCAAATCCGCACCGATACTTTGCTCCCCTTCTCCACTGCGCCTGGTCTCTCTGTCTTTGTGTCCCCCCCGCCTCCCCCGGCCACGCCGCCGCCCTTTATTGCCGGGCCGCCCATCACCCACCCGGCGCGCTTTTTTGGCCGCGAACGGGAATTGAAGCGCCTGTTTAACCTGCTGCGCCACGCGCCCATGCAAAACGCGGCCATCATCGGGCCGCGCCGCAGCGGCAAAACCTCCCTGCTCCATTACTTGAAGAGCATCGGCACGGCCGTTCCCGGCCAACTTCGCCCCGACCAGACCCAGGCCTGGCTGCCCCAGCCCCAACTCTACCGCTGGGTCTTCATAGATTTTCAGGACACTCGCCTCGGCGATCCTCAGGCCCTCATGCACCGCTTGCTCACCCAAATGGAGCTGCCCGCGCCGGAAAAATGCGGTCTGGACCAATTTTTAGATATCGTGAGCGATGAACTGCGCGCCCCTACCGTCATCTTGTTCGACGAGATTGGCGTCGCTTTGCAGCGCTATCCGCAGCTAGATGATGCCTTTTGGGAAAGCCTGCGTTCCCTGGCGACCAATCAGGTTGGCGGCCAATTGGCTTTTGTGCTGTCCGCCGCTGAAACGCCGGACAAACTGGCAAACCAAAGCGGCCACGGCTCCCCATTCTTTAACATTTTTGGCTACGTCGCCAACCTCGGCCCGCTCAAGGAAGAGGAAGCCCGCGCCCTTATTGCCAGTTCGCCCCGCGCCTTCCCACCCGCCGACGTGGAGTGGATGCTGGCCGAAAGCGGCGGCTGGCCCATGCTGCTGCAAATTCTCTGCCGCGAGCGCCTGCTCTCCCTGACCGAAGGTGAAACAGGCGACGATTGGCGCGCCGATGCCCTGTACCAAATTGCCCCGTTTCGCCGCGAGCAAGAGCCAGACGGCCCTCCCAGAGTGGCCGATTGAATATGAAGGCGCGCTTCGCCTATTCCGATGAGCCGGCGCTGTCGGGCGGGTTGCTGCCGGGTAGTTGGCGGCTGCTGTTCTGGCTGTTTTTTCACCCGGCCGCCTGGCGCGCCCACATCGCCGCTATTGATCCGCATCTGTCGCCCGATTTTTGTATGGCTGAACTGAGCCGCGCTCAATGGCGGCGGCCCGCTTTTTGGCGGCTGATGGTGATGCTGTTTCTGGCCTGGCCTTTTTTGCTGATGCTGCTGGTGGCTGCCAGCCTGTGGCTGTTGGGGCTGCCGACGCAGAGCATTGCTCTGGGCGTGATTGTTGGCGTGGGGGTGGCGCTGCTGGCCAGTCTGGCCGCCAGTCTGGTGGGCAGCCTGGTCATCGGCACGGCCGTTGGCCTGGGAACCGGCGTGGTGACGGGTATCGCCGCCGGTCTAGTTTTGGGCGAGGCGGCTAATCCATTGACGGCCGTGCCCAACTTCTCCCTCGATCTGGTGCTGGGTACGGTGATTGGCCTGTCCAGCGGGCTGTCTGGCGGCCTGGCCTATGGCGTAACGATGGGCGTTACCGGCCGTTTACGCGATCTTGCCCCCGCTTACTCCTTGCCGCGCCAGATTAGCGGCGTCATCGTGGGCGTTTTTGTGGGGATGGCCGGCGGTTTTATCGTGGGTGGCCTGACGGAATCATGGCTGACCGGGTTGGCCCTGGGGCTGCCCTTTGCCCTGGCAATTGGCTGGCGTACCCGTAGTTGGCGGCGTGGATTGGTGTGGGGCGCGCTGCTCAGTCTGGCCGTCGCTCTGGTCGCCGGGCTGGCACTGTCGCCGGCCGAAGCCGGGCTTTGGGGGGCGGCGCTAATCGTGCTGCGCCTGGGGGCGACGATGTTGGCGTTGTTTGCCCTGCCCTATGTGCTGGCCGAGCGCATCGCCGGTCCCTGGGCTGGGGCGTTGGCCGGGGTCTTGGGCAGCGGCAGCGGCCTGTTTTTGCTGGCTTCGTCTACCCAGGCGTATGGTCCCATTGTGTTGTTTACGCTGGCCGGCATTTTATTGGGGCTGACGCTCGGTTGGTGGCGGCCGGTGGTGGGTTATCCTTTTATCGCCGGGTGGAATATGCTGCTGCTGCGCCTGGATGAGCGCCGTTTGCCCCAGGGACGGCCGTCGCTCATTCGCTGGCATTCGGCGTTTTGGGATGAGTTGCAGCGGCTGCCGCTGTCTGGCCTGGATACGCACATTTTGCTGCTGCGGCAGTATGACCCGGCCGAGGGCACGGCCGTAATGGAGTTTCTCGGTCATGGCCGGCAGCGTTGGGCCGCCCAGGCGGTGCAGATCGAGACCGACGCTCGCCAGTTGGCCGCGTGCCAGGACATTCAGTCCATTGGCGCGGTATACCAGACTCTGGCTGCCGGCGAGCTTTCTGGCCCGGCCAGCGCCCTGCTGCGCAGCTTCAGCCGCATCAGCCGCGACGTCGCCGCCGCGCTGAACCAGGAGAGCGCCTACAACCAACGGCTGGCCCTCAATGCCGTCGAAGACCGGTTGGATGGCCTGCTGCGTGAACTAACCCGCAGCAGCGAGCGCTACGCCGACCGTTTTCGCCCCATCGCCGCCGCCTGGCGTGCAGTGGTCGCCGGGACCCATCAACAATTGGTGGCCGAGGCCGAGCTGCGCCAGGAAATTGACAGCCCTTACATCATTGGCGTGCCGCTGACAGAGCGGCAGGCCATTTTTGTTGGCCGCGCTGATGTCAGCGCCCGCATTGAGCAGCTTTTGTTGGACCGGCGGCAGCCGCCGCTGCTGCTCTACGGCCAGCGGCGGGTGGGCAAAACCTCGCTGCTGAACAACCTGGGCCGCCTGCTGCCCAGCACCATCATCCCCCTGTTTGTGGATTTGCAAGGGCCGGCCACCAGAGCCAGCGACGAGGCCGGTTTTTTGTATAACCTGGCCCGCGCTCTGGTCCGCTCGGCCGGGCAGCGCGACCTGGCGCTGCCACCCCTAACCCGCGATGATCTGGCGGTTGACCCGTTTTCGCAGTTTGAGGAATGGCTGGACGCAGTGGAGTTGGCATTGGGTGACAGCCTGGCCCTGCTGATGCTGGACGAGTTCGAGGTGTTGGCCGATGCGTTGGAGCGCAGGCGTTTTGACGAAGTAACCGTCATGGGCATGGTGCGCCATCTGATCCAACATCGCAGCCGTTTTAAGGTGCTGCTTTCCGGCTCACATACGTTGGATGAGTTTCAGCGTTGGGCGGGTTATCTCATCAATGTCCAGGTAGTCCATATCGGCTACCTGAGTCCGGCGGAGACGCGCCAGTTGGTGACCCAGCCGGTGAGTGATTTTGCCTTACGCTACGAAGCGGCGGCGCAAGAGCGGGTGATCGCCCTGACCAGAGGACATCCGTTTCTGGTGCAGTTGTTGTGCGCGGAGATTGTGGCGCTGAAGAATGAGCAGCCACCGGAGATGCGCCGGTTGGCGCGGGTGGCGGATGTGGAAACGGCCGTATCCGAAGCGTTGCAGCATGGCAGCTTCTTCTTTGCCGACATCGAACAAAACCAGGTGGATGTGGTGGGGCGGGAGGTGCTGCGCCTGATGGCGACCTCTGGCGAGGGTGAGGTCACGCCGCGACAAAAGCTGGTGGCCTATGTGCCCAGCCTGATGGCCCTGGAAGAATCACTTGTCTATTTGCAGCGGCGTGAACTCATCGAAGCTGTCGGGGATGGTTACTGCTTCCAGGTTGAACTGGTGCGGCGCTGGTTTGCGGCACGGCCGTAAGGCGCCCCGATTAGACCAGGCAGGCTTTCGTGAACCTGCCTGGTCCTGAGGCAGTTACCGTTGGCGCAAGCGCGAAAAAGTGCGCGCGCTAATTTCACTGCGCAGTCTTACCAGTTCGGGGAATTCATAGAAGAATAATACCTTCTGCTCGGCAATGCTGCGGCCCGTGGGCCGACTCTGAAGCACAAATGCCGTCCACGACTCGGCAATGTCTTCGCCCACATTGGTCGCCGCGTAGTCGGTGACAAACTGGTCGGCGTGTCGTTCGTAAAAGGCGAACACAGCCTCTTCATATTCCCCTTCATCGTCAATCGCCTCAAGCTCCCAAACCTCGTCCTCCAAATCGGCCCAGAAGCGGTCGTAGAACAGGTTGATGTAAGAGTCTGGGCGGCTGCACCCTTCGCCGGGGAAATAGGTGGGGCAGGCAGCGTAGGCTTCGTTGTACAGCGCTTCGTCGTCTTGCTGATAAAAGAGGGTGGGGTCCAGATTGACCTGTGAGTCGTTCAACGTCAGCAGGTGGCCGAATTCATGGATGAGGCTGTAGGTCAATTCTTGCTGGTCGGTGGCGTCTACGATGTCTATGGCCAGCACCCAGCTGTTGGGGTTGTCGCCGTCTTGGGTGACGGCGGCGTAGACGTTTTCTGGCCCATCGGTGAAGATAGCGTATTTGCTGACGTAGGTGCGTTGTTCGACGGGGATGAGACTGGCAAAATAGATCCAAATGGCTTCGTGGGTGGCGGTATCAGTTTGGTAGGGGCGCAGGTCGCTGGTAACGGCCGTTTCCTGCGGGCTGCCAATGGTGTTGCCGTTCACTTCATAGGTGATGATGACATTCTCGCCCAGTTCTTCCATGTCGGCATAATCTTGCTCGTCGCCCCAAAACGTCGCCAGGATGTCGTCGAACAGGCTGCCATATTCGGCCGATGCATCAGCCGATGCGCCATCAGCCAGATAGCAGAGTTGGTCAACGGGATCGTACACTTCATCTTCATAACAATCTTCTGGCGATTCGGCGTAGTCTGCCCACCACTCACTGCTTGCTGCCACAACGCCGTCCGTCGCCTCGCCCACGTAACAGACCTGTTCATCGGGATCAAATTCGTCGCCCGGCAGGCAGTCGGCGGTGGAGTCTGCGTCGTAAAACGCTTCTTCACCGCCGCAAGCGGCTAGACCGCATACCATACCCAGCGCCAGCAAAATCACAAGAACACCCTTGCTTTGTCTATTCAAACCGACCTCCTAACCGTGATTTGGATTGTTGATTATTGTGTGTTTGTTTGTCCCGTTGTGCTTTTGTCTCCACTATATTAAATTCCGCAAACCACATCGTAGATGACTTTGGCGATGCGGCCGATGAGCAGCACGCCGGGGGCGTCGGGGGTCCAGCGTTCCGGGGTGGGGTCGTCGGCGGCCATGACGGTGAGGGCGAAACCTTGCGCCTGAGGCCCGGAACCGCGCCAGACAACGGCCGTTTGCGCCCGCATCCCCATCAGCGACCCCGTTTTGCCCGCCAGCCGCAGCTTCTCTTCTTCCGGTTCCTCTGAGCTATAGGGCGAGAACGGCAAATAGCGGCCAACCCGGTCCGCGCCCACGCCATCCATCAGCCGCAGCATCTCGTCGCAGGCGGCCGGGGAGACGTGTTGGCGGCGGAAAACGGCCGTCATCATCCGCGTCAGGCTCTCTGGCGAGGCAGTGCCCAGGTTGCGCTGGTCTTTGGCGAGTGCGCCAAAATCTATTTTGCGCTGGAGCCGTACATCCTCATAGCCATTTTCGCGCAGCCACTCATTGACAGCTTCCAGCCCAACATGGTCAATCAGGACATTGGTCGCCAGATTGTCGCTGATGTTCATCATCAGAAAGGCCCAGTCACGGATGGGCATGGTCAGGCCAGGGGTGAGGTGTTGCAGCAGGCCGCTGCCGCCGATTTTGTCGGCGCGGCGCAGCATCAGCGGTGCATCCAGGCTGTAGAGACCCGCTTCCACCTGCTGCATCAGGGTCAGCAGCAGCGGCAGCTTGATGATGCTGGCCGTGGGATAAATCTCCTCGGCGCGCAGGCGGATGGTTTCGTTGGTCTGTAAATTCAGGGCGGAGAGGGCAAAACGGCCGTTAAACCCCGCCGCCGCCTGTTTAATAGCTGTTAATGTATCTGTCATACGTTCCACAGTCCGTGCTTTGCATTCACAAAATGGGTTACTGCTCTGCTTGCGGTATGGCATACAACACGCCGCCATCGCTGCCCACATAGACCACACCATCGGCGATGGTGGGGGAGGAGACGCCGCCGCTGGCGGTGAAGAGCCAACGCTGCTGCCCGTTACGGCCGTCTACCGCGTACAAATTTTGGTCCCAACTGCCAAAGTAGACAATACCCTCGGCAATAATCGGTGACGAAAAGACCACGCCGGAGGTGGGAAACTGCCAGCGTTCCACGCCGCTTTTTTCCTCAAAGGCGTACAGCTTGCCATCCAGGCTGGTCACATATACCAGGCCATTCCACACGGCCGGCGAGGCGTAAGATTCGGCGCCCATCTGGATGCGCCAGCGTAATTCGCCCGAAGCCACATCAACCGCGAGCAATTCGCCAATCAACATGTCGTTGGAGATGGGGAAGTAGACGGCGTCGCTGCCCAACACCGGGCCGGCGGTGAAGCTGGCCTGGTCGGCGACGAACTCCCAGACTTTTTCGCCGGTAATCCCCTTGACGACTGTCAGGACGCCAGCGCCATTGCCAAAATAGACCAGGTTGTCGGCCACGGCCGCTTCAAAGGAAATGGGGCTGCCGGTTTCGACGTGCCACGCTTCTTGCCCGTTGTGAACGTTGATGGCATACAAGTTGCCATCTTCGCTGCCGACGTAAACCAGGCCATTGGCGACGGCCGGGGAGGCGGTGATGCTGCCCTGGGTGGCAAAACGCCACACTTCCTGGCCGTCGGCGCGGTTGAGAGCGTACAGCGCGCCATCCATGCCGCCCACGTAGACAACATCGCCGGATACGGCCGGGGAGGAGATAATCGGGTCGCCGGCTGCGCCGATGGCAGCCTGCCAGATTTCTGCGCCGGTGCTGGCGTCGGCGGCATAAAAGATGCCATCGTAGCTGCCAAAGTAGACGGTGTTTTCGACGACGGCTGGGGCGGTGAAGACCCAATCGTTGGTGGTGAACTGCCATTTGGGTGGGGCGGGGTTGGTTACGGCCGTTGTCTCGGCCACCCCGTCTCGCCGCAAATTGGCGCTAAAAAAGGCTTCTGGCCCTGCGGCCTGCGGGTCGCCATCCCGGTTGCGGCCGCAGGCGGTGAGTACCACCAGGCCCAGCAGAAGCAGTAAACTCCATTTACGCATAGAACTCCCTCGTTATTTCGGTTTTCACAACAAGACGGATAAGCGATAAACCGTGCGCTTATCCGTCTGTGGTCAGGTTAGATAGGTTGAGCAAACGGACATGTAACCGTTCACTTCAAAATAAATGGGACACAGATTTTCACAGATGAACACAGATTCAAGTCAGCCGAAATCTGTGTTCATCTGTGTACTATTCCAAAAGAGACTGAACGCTTACACGGCCGTTACAGCCGATCATCCAATTTGTCAGGATTAGCCTCAAGCCAGGCCAAATAAGCTTGTTGAACGATGGTCAGGTCTTCAAGGTGGTTGGCGACTATCTCGTAAATTTCATCGGACGTGATTTCGTGGTAATAATGGGCCATTCGGTTGCGATACCCGGCCATCATGCGTAGTAAACCTGCCTGGTGATCAGTCAATACGCCAGCGTGCTGCAGCTCATCGGCAATCTCTTTGTATTCGCTGACCCCTTTGGCAAATCCTTTGGCCAGAATGTGACGGCCAACGTCTAGCAGCGCTTCCAGCGCACGGCGCAGACAGGATTCGGCCGTCCAGATGTTGCGGTTGTCGGCAAAGAACTGCTGTGGATCGTGCAAGGGTAATGCTTGAATCTCGACCACCATTTTCTGAACCCAATCGAGTCGGTCAATTACCAAGCGCTTAAGAATGAAATTTGGCGTCATCGTTTGGCCTGTAAGATAAGCTGCTGACGTTCACGCTCTAATGGTATCAGGTCGCCGGCGCGGCGCAGCACGTACAAATCATATTCGGCAGCCAGGTACTCATCGTCGGCAAAGATCTGTTCGCCGCGGATCACGTTGGCGGCCAGGAACGGGTCGGCATCGTTCAGGATGACCAGGTCCACCCGCGGCACGCCAAACAACGATTCGAGCGCCTGGGTGAGCAAGACCTTTTGCCTGACTGTAAGAGACACGGCCGTTTTCACACCGATGTCTACGTCTGAATCGTCGGGGGAAAGAACGGCCGTTTCCCCCTTCACCCAGGCGCGCACATCTTTGGCGCGGCTGCCAAAGACGTAAAGGATTTGCACCTGGTATTGGTGACACAGTTGGGTAACGGCCGTTTCTTGTTCAGTCATGGCGATTAACGATTGAACCCGCTATTTCTTCAAAAAATTCCGCAGCACGGTGTGCAGAATCCCACCGTTGCGATAATAATCTACTTCTACCGGCGTGTCTACACGGCAGACAGTTTGGAAGGTAACGGCCGTGCCGTCCTCCTTCACCGCCTGCACCGTAATCTCCTGCCCCGGTTTCAATTCATCGGTCAGGTTGAGGGTGGAGAATGCTTCTGTGCCGTCCAGCCCCAACGTGGCCGCGTTTTCGCCCGCTTTGTATTGCAGCGGCAGCACCCCCATGCCCACCAGATTGCTGCGGTGGATGCGCTCGTAGCTTTCGGCGATGACCAGGCGCGCGCCCAGCAGATAGACCCCTTTGGCGGCCCAGTCGCGCGAGCTGCCCATGCCGTAATCTTTGCCGGCCAGCACCACCAGCGGCGTGCCGTCATCTTTGTAGCGCAAGGAAGCGTCGAAAATGGTCATCACCTCGCTGCTGGGCAGATAGGTGGTCCAGCCGCCTTCCGTGCCGGCGGCCATCTGGTTGCGCAGCCGCACGTTGGCGAACGTGCCGCGCGTCATCACCCGGTCGTTGCCGCGCCGCGAGCCGTAGGAGTTGAAATACTGCGGCGCCACGTCGCGCTCTAGCAAGAATTGGCCGGCCGGGCTGCTCTGGGCGATGTTGCCAGCCGGGGAAATGTGGTCCGTCGTTACCGAATCGCCCACTTTTACCAGCACCCGCGCATCGGCGATATTGCTGATGGGTTTGATCTCCGGCGTCAGGTCAGTGAAGAAAGGCGGTTCTTGGATGTAAGTAGATTCCTCGTTCCAATCATAAATCTCGCCGCCGCTGACGGGGATGGCGTTCCATTCTTCGCTGCCGTCCCAGACATTGGCGTATTGCTCGTTGAACATCTGCGGCGTCAGCGAGGCGGCCATTGTCGCCTGAATTTCGGCGCTGCTGGGCCAGATGTCGCGCAGATAGACTGGCTCGCCGGCGTTGCCTGTGCCGATGGGGTCGTTGATCAGGTCTACGTCGGTGGCTCCGGCGAGGGCGTAGGCCACTACCAGCGGCGGCGAGGCCAGGTAGTTGGTTTTGGTGAGGGGACTGACGCGCCCTTCAAAGTTGCGGTTGCCGCTGAGGACGGCCGAGGCCACGATGTCGCCTTCTTTGATGGCGTTGGCGACGGGTTCCGGCAGCGGGCCAGAGTTGCCGATGCAGGTGGTGCAGCCGAAGCCGACGATGTGGAAGCCCAGCGCTTCCAGGTAGGGCATCAGCCCGGCTTTGTTCAGGTAGTCTTCAACCACTCGTGAGCCGGGGGCCAGGCTGGTTTTGACGTAAGGCGGCACAGTTAACCCTTTTTCAACCGCTTTTTTGGCCAGCAGCCCGGCGCCAATCATGACACTGGGGTTGGAGGTGTTGGTACAGGAGGTGATGGCGGCGATGACGACAGCCCCGTGCCCGATGGTGGTGGTACGGCCGTTGTTGGCGACTACGGCCGTTCTGTCCAAATCTTCCTCCTTCAAGCCCAACCCCTTCGGCCCCATGGGGGCCAACAGCGTTTCGCGGTACTGCTGCTTCATGTCCGCCAGGGTGATGCGGTCTTGAGGGCGTTTGGGGCCGGCCAGGCTTGGTTCCACCGTGCCCAGGTCCAGTTCCAGCGTGTCGGTGTAAATCGGGTCGGGCATGTCGTCGGTGCGGAAGAGGCCCTGCGCTTTGGTGTACGTCTCTACAAGCTGCACCAGCTCCTCAGAGCGGCCGGTGCTGCGCAAGTAGTTCAGCGTTTCCGCGTCTACGGGGAAGAAACCGACAGTCGCGCCATATTCCGGGCACATATTGGCGATGGTCGCCCGGTCGGCCAGGGTCATGTTGCTGAGGCCGGGACCGTAAAACTCCACAAATTTGCCCACCACGCCCTTTTGCCGCAGCAGTTGGGTGACGACCAGCACCAGATCGGTGGCCGTAGCCCCTTCGGGCAGGCTGCCGGTCAGCTTCACGCCAACCACTTCGGGAGTGAGCATGTAGATGGGTTGGTCCAGCATCACCGCTTCGGCTTCGATGCCGCCCACGCCCCAGGCCACCACGCCCAGGCCGTTGATCATGGTGGTGTGCGAATCGGTACCCACCAGGCTGTCGGGAAAAGCCACGATGCCGTCGCCCTCTGGTTTGGTCATGACAACGCTGGCCAGGTATTCCAGGTTTACCTGGTGGACAATGCCGGTGGCCGGGGGCACAACGCGGAAGTTTTGGAACGCTTCTTTGCCCCATTTCAGAAATTCATAGCGTTCACGGTTGCGCACAAATTCGCGCTCCACATTGAAAAAGAGAGCGGCGGCGGAACCGAACTGGTCCACCTGCACAGAATGGTCAATAACCAGGTCCACCGGCACGGTGGGGTTGATCTTCTTGGGGTCGCCGCCCAGGCGGGCCATGGCCGACCGCAGCGCCGCCAGGTCTACCACGGCCGGCACGCCGGTGAAGTCTTGCAGAATGACGCGGCCGGGTTTGAAGGGGATTTCGTCTTGCGCCGGCTGGTCGGCGCGCCATTTTGCCAGCTTTTCCACGTCGGCCGGCATCACCTGGTAGCCGTCGCAGGTGCGCAGCAGCGCTTCCAGCAGCACTTTGATGGAAAAGGGCAGGCGGCTGACGTCGCCTAGTTTGTTGAGTTGATAGTAATAAACGTCGGTTCCAGGGAGTTTGGCGCGCGCGCCAAAGGGGTCAAATAGTTGGGTCATGCGTTACCTCTTGTGAAATCTTGGATTGTGGATTGCGGATTTCGGATTGAAAAGTGTTGGCCGCTTTCCTCTGGTGTGCAATTTGGGCGGCTGCCCCGTATCTTTCTAATTATAGCCAAAATGGGGATTGGGGAAACGGCCGTTTGTAGAGGTATAATCAACATTGAACGAGGAATGACAAACGACGAATAACTATTAACTATAAAAGAGGGCACAATATGGTAAGCGCAGTGGTTTTGTTGAATGTAGAACCAGGACAGGTGAACGAGGTGGGGGCGCGTCTGGCGGAGTTGAAAGGCATTAGCGAGGTGTTTTCGGTGGGTGGGCGTTATGACCTGGTAGCCATCATCCGCGTCAAAGACAATGACACAATGGCCCAGTTGGTGACGGAAAAGATGCACAGCGTGCCCGGCATCACCAACTCGGAAACGCTCATCGCCTTCCGCGTCTTTTCCGAACATGATCTGGCGGCGATGTTTTCGATTGGGCTGGAGTAGGGCGGGGGGACGGTGTTCAGTAATCAATAATCAGTAATCAGTAATCAGTGTTCAGTCTACTGAACACTGATTACTGAACACTGAAACTATCCGCCTAAGGAATCAATGTAGTCCAGCGAAATCTGCGCTGGGTAGAAGTTTTCGTTGACGGCCAGAGCCGATTGATACGCCTGTCGCGCTTCGGAAATGCGGCCTAACTCCAGTAGGACGTGCCCCTGATACCAGTAGGTTTCTTCCACATTGCGGCCCCCCTGCGTATCCAATGTCGCTTGAACCAGGTCCAATACGTCCTGGCCGCGACCAGCCTTCCAATACGCCAGGTAGGGCATGAATTCATACCACAGAATGCGCGGCGGCAGCCCAATTTCTCGCGCCCGATCATACGCCTGCGCGCCACCCTGGTAATATTGCTGATCGCCGGTCAGGCTGGCGATGCGTGTCAGGGCTGTGCCCAGGTTGAACCAGGTCATGGGGTCGTCGGGGGTGGCTTTGGTTTCCGATTCGGCCAGGGAAGCGACGTACTGCCACATCTTCAGATCGTCAAACATCACTTCGCCCAGAATAGCGGCTACTTCACTTTCTTGCTCTGGTTTGTAGACAACGTAGAAAGTGTAATTAAACTGCTGCCAATAGCCGACTAATTCGTCGTAGCTGTCGGTGCGGCCGCTGCCATCCCAGGGACCCAGATAGCTGTCCTGGCTGTACAGTTCTTGCCGCACATCATCGTAGCCATAGACGGTGAGATAGTGACCCCACCAGCCAGATTCCGGCAGTTCGTACCCCTTTTCGACGACTACCGGGTAGCCGGCCGCCAGGAACCGCTTGACCATCTCCAGCGAGCCACCGGAGCGGGCGATGGCGTTAAAGCCGGGTGTAAACTCATTGACATAATCGGCGATTTGCCAGGGGCTGACGTTGCGGTCTTCGGGATTGGGTTTCAGGTAGCTGGCAACCTGATCTTGGGTGACGGGGTTGCCATACCAGTTGAGGACCTGGGTCAGGTTGGCCGGACCGCAGTTGTTAAAGCTTTGTTTGATGACACCCATGTCGGGCAGGAGTACCCGCTCCGGCAGTGGTTCGGGCGTCGGGGTGAGGGTGGGTGTTGGGGTGGCGGTGGGTGGTTGGGTGGGTTCGGGGGTGGCGGCTACGGCCGTTTCCGTGTCGGCTTGCGGTGGTTGGGTGGGTACGGCCGTTTCCGTTGGTGCCTCCACCGGCGCGTCCGTTGGTCTGGCAGCAACCAGGGCGCTGATGTCTACCTGGCTGGCCGCGTCGGCGGCCGCCGGGGCCGGCAGCGCCGCGGCCACCGGCGCAACCTGCTTAATCACCCCTTCGCTGATGCTGCCCAGGAACGGGCTGCGTTCTTGCAAAGCCACCCGGTAACGGCCAGGAATTGCCTGGACCACGCGGGGTAGGGCCAACAACCCCATAATCACCACAAACTGAATACCAACAATCAATAGAATAAGATTTCGTGTACGATTTTTCATAAGCGTGAAGGATTTACAATTGGTCCTGAGCTTGCCGAAGGATTGACGATTGTAAATCAACTACCTCCGTTTTCGATTTTAGACAGGGCGGCGGCGGCCGGAGCGAAGTTGGGGTTGAAGTTGGCCGCTTGCTGCAAGTTTTGCCGGGCAGATTGCACATTGCCCAATGCTTCTTCAGCCAGACCTTTGTAGTAAAAAGATTCCTCAAAATAAGGACGATTTTCCAGCGTCACATCGGCCAGCAAGATGATGTCGTCGTAGCGGCCGGTCTGGTAATAAGCCTCGTAGGGGCCAAACTGGTACCATAACATGCGCCAGGGCAGGCCGATGGCCCGCGCCTGATCGAAGGCGGCGGCCGCTTCGGCGTATTGGCCCAAAGCGTTGTAGGTTGTGCCCAGGTTAAACCAGTTGAAGGCATTGTCCGGGTTGGCGGCCGTTTCGGCGCGAATGGCGTACAGGGCGTTTTGCCACATGGTGGCGTCATCCATGTTTTCGCCAATGATTTCGGCGACTTCGGCGGCGCGTTCCGGCGGGTAAAGGACGATGTAGTTGCGGTTGAAGTGCGGCCAGAATTCAGCGACGGTGCTGTAGGGCAGGTCACGGCCGTCTACATCGGCGTTTTGCAAAGGTTCATCACTCGTGCCCAGCCAGGAATCGTAGACCCAGAACTGCTGCCGGTCGTCGTCGTAGGCAACCACCAGCATGTAATGGCCGTACCAACCCATCCAGCGAAACTCGCCTGGCGGCTCGATGCCAATTTCCAGGATCACCGGGAAGCCGGCGGCGATGAGGCGGCGGACAGTGAAGGCGTCGCCGTTGGCGCGGGTGATGGCTTCCACGTCGGTCTGGTTCTGCACGTAGGCGGCCATCTCCTGCGGCGTTACGTTGCGGTCTTCAGGATTGGGCTTCAGCACGGCCGCCGTTGTGTTCTGATTGATGCGGATGCCGAAATAGCTCAAGGTCATCGCCAGAGTCGCCGGTCCACAGTTGTTCCACTCTTGAAACTGATGGGTGATGCCTTCCAGCCGGGCCGTTCTGGGAATGGGTATAAGCGTTGGCGTGGGCGGTGGTGGGGTGAAGGTGGCCGGCAGAGTCGGCGGCAGGGTAGGGCTGGCGGGTGGCGTGGCCGTCGCCAAGAGTTGGCTGGCGTTGGCTAACGGCGTGTTGGTCGGCGGCAGGAGGGTGGCTGGCGGGGCGGGTGTGGCGATGGGGTTCAGCAGCAAACTGAGGTCGGCGGTGATGGCGACGGTGGGCAGGATGGCGACTTTCTGCGGCGGCGCACCGATGTCTTGAATCGGTTTGGGCAGCCGGGCCAGATAGCGCGGCGGCACAGCGCGCAAAACCGTTGGCGTAACCAGTATGCCAAGCAAAACAGTTCCCATCAGGATTAGTAGGAGGATGATTCTTCTGCTCATTTGCCTTGTGTCCAACCTGGGGCATTATAGCGCAGTCAACCAACCGCCCAAAGGCTGCCGGCAGACTCTTACCAACTCCTTAAACTATACCTGACAAGATGACAAGGTGACATTTGGCAAGGTGATGGGGTAAAAGCCGGGTTTACCCGGCTTTGTTTTGTAGACCGGCGCTTTAGCGCTGGTCGTCGCCGGTTGTTCGCTGCGCCTGGAGCTAAAGCCCCAGGCTAAAAAACGACGCCCCGTAAACGGGGCTAGAGACGACCGTGATGGTAACGACAAGCCTCTCAGAGGCTCCCCAGATTATGGAGATGTTACCCTTTGCGCATATAACGGCCGTTTCATATGCACGTCCCCATCCACCCAGGCGTAAGGGGTAAAGCCGCATCCCTGGTAGAGACGAATGGCTGCCGTCCATGTATCGGTGGTTTCGACGAGCAGTTCGTGGCAGCCGCGGCGCTGCGCTTCGACGATGAGGTGTTCGGAAATGGCCCGGCCCAACCCGCGCCGCCGGTGGGTCGGACGGATGGAAACGCGGACGATGCGTCCGACGCCAGGCGCTTCCAGCCACAGCGCGCCAGTCCCAATTAACACGCCAGCCTCTTCGGCCACAAAAAAGGCGTGCCCGGCGTGGATGTAGCTGGTCATGATGTCGTTCAGGTCGGGGTTGCGCGTGGGGTCCAGCGTGCCCCAATGTTCGTGCAGACCATCCAGGATGAGCTGTTGGGCGGCTGGTTGGTCGGTAGGGTGGAACGGCCGTATCTGGTAGGTGGGTTTTGTCATACGGCGAGAATATAGCAGACAAGGTGACAAGGGGACAGGGAGAAGGGGAGAGGGGGCGGATTGGGGTTTGTTTGGTATCATACTGTAGATAAAAATGGTTCTCTGAGCTTTCCTGTGGCTGCCACAGAATTCATCAGAGACCCATAAAAACCAGTAGTCGAGACGGCCGTTGTCTATGTTAAAACACATGCACACCATTTTAAATCCTGCCTGGTATCAAGGTTTTCGGCGGCGCGCGCCTTATTTTGAGGGGTGGTATTTTAAGCTGGTAGACGCGGCCACGCAGCAGCGTTATGCCATCATCCCCGGCGTGTTTAAGAGCCAGGACCCCCACGCCTTCATTCAGGTGCTCAACGGGCAAACAGGCGCCGCCCATTATCACCGCTTTCCCCTGGAGATGTTTTGGGCGTCCGACAACCGCTTTGAGATTCACATTGGCGGCAGCCGATTTGCGGCCGATGGGCTGACGCTGGCTGTTGACACGCCCACGCAGACCATTCGCGGCGAGGTACGCCTGGGCGACCTGGTCCCCTGGCCGGTGGCGCTGACTGCGCCGGGTATTATGGGCTGGTATGCCTGGGTCCCGACGATGGAATGTTATCACGGCGTCATCAGCCTGGACCATGGGCTGCATGGTGGCCTGGAGGTGGATGGCGAACGGGTGGATTTCAACGGCGGTCGCGGCTATATTGAGAAGGATTGGGGGCAGTCGTTTCCGCAGGCGTGGGTGTGGCTGCAAAGCAACCATTTCGAGCGGCAAGGCGTCTGCCTGACCGGGTCTGTTGCCATTATTCCCTGGAAGCGGGCGACGTTTACCGGTTTTATCGTGGGGCTGTGGCTGGACGGCCGTCTCTATCGTTTTGCCACCTACACCGGCGCCCACGTGGCCGAACTGGCCGTGACGGATGAGACGGTGCAGTGGGTCTTGCGCGACAAACGCCATCAACTGTCTATCCTGGCGCGGCGCGGTGCGGCCAGTTTGTACGGCCTGCTGAAAGGGCCGACCACGGTAGAAATGGGTAAACGAGTCGAAGAGACCCTGACGGCCGCCATAGACGTGCAGCTTTGCGCCCTGGAAGGCGGCCATGAGCGCGAGTTGTATGCAGGACACGGCCGCTGCGCCGGTTTAGAGGTTCACAACGCGGCCGCGCTGCTCGTCGGCCGCTAAATGCTTTCTATCCTGAAAATAGTCCACAGATTACACCGATTTCACAGATTAAAAATTTGTGTCCACCTGTGAAATCTGTGGATATTCATTCCTGGTGGTGGGTTCAGCCCACTTATGATCAACTAGAAATTACATGGCCCAGATTGGACCAATCTTCAAGATTGGTCCAATCTGGACGTCTATTGTTTGATTTTCCTTCCTTATGAATGAAGTCTCCTCAGGTAGGGCGGCCGGCGCTAAAATGGGTACAGCCGCGGCAAAATAAGCAGGGTAACGATGAGCGTCAGGAAGATGAGCGGCACACCCACTTTTACATAATCAAAAAAACGATACCCACCCGCGCCCATCACCAGCGTATTGGACGGCGAGGCGACCGGCGTGGCAAAGGCCATCGAAGCGGCAATGCCCACAGCCATCAGAAAGCCATAAGGCTCCACGCCCAATGTTTGGGCAGAGGCTAACGCGACGGGGGCCACAACAACGGCCGTTGCCGTATTAGAGATAAACTGGGTAAACAACGAAGTTAATAGAAACAGCCCGGCCATAATCGCCAGCGGGCCAAATTGCCCGAAGGCGTTTACCAGCCCAGTGGCCGCCAGGCTGATCAACCCCACTTTTTGCAGCGCCACGCTCATCGGAATCATCCCAGCGATCAGCACCACACTTTTCCAATCAATCGCCTGATACGCCTCATCCATCGTCAGGCAGCCGGTGAGAATCATCACCAGACCGGCGGCCAGGGCTACCGTCACCAACGGCAAGACTTCGCCAATCATAAAGACCAGCATCAGCAGCAGCACCCCTAGAGCGATCATCGCTTTTTGCCGTTTGGGTTGGGCCAGCATGGTCTCCGGCTGGCCAACGACGACAAAATCGCGCCGCCGGTCGCGCAGGGCAACGATGTCTTGCCAGCGCCCTTGTACCAGCAGCGTATCGCCAAACTCCATTTTGTGCTCGCGCAGGTCGGTCTCATCCTGACCCGTCGCCGATTTGATGCCCAACACCTTCAGGCCATATGTTTTGCTAAAGCGTGTGTCTACCAGGGTATGACCAATCAGGTTGGAGCGCGGCGGCAGCAGCACTTCAGCCACGCCGACTTCCTCGTCCAGGTGCGACTCGTGTTCGCCGCTGCCGGCGCTGTTGATGGCCTGGACGCCCAGACTCCAGACGGCCGCAGCGTGTCCCACATGGCGTCCTTCCCCCTGAACCACCAGAATGTCATCCACTTCCAACACCGTGTCGGCCTCTGGAACCAGGGCGCGGCGGCGGATTTCTTGGGGCTGATGGTGACTGTTACGGCCGTTGCGCCCGCGCACAATGCGTAAGGCCGGGCGTGGTTCTTCGCGCCGCAGCACCTCCAGCACGGTGATGTGCGATTGGTCGCCCAAATGGGCCTCGGCCAACGATTTGCCGATGAGCCGGGACCACAGCCGCACGCGCAAACGAAAGATGTTGTTGGGCAGACGATACCGTTCCACCAACTCTGTCGTGGATTCTCGCTCTGGTTCGGCTGTCGGCTTCAACCGCGCCGGCAGCAGTTTACGCCCCACAAACAGCAAGTAGACCGCCCCGACGGCCACTAATACCACACCCACCGGCGTGTAGCTGAAGAAAGTGAAGGGGCGATAACCGTTTTCTTGCAGCAGTTCGCTAACAATAATGTTGGGCGGTGTGCCAATGAGCGTGACCGCCCCGCCTAACAGCGAGCCGTAAGCCAGTGGTATTAACAGTTTGGATGGGCTGATGTGGGCCGAGCGGGCCAGAATGATGACCGCCGGTAACAACACGGCCACTGTGCCGGTATCGCTCATGAAGCTAGACAACAGCGCTACCGCCAAAATCAGGACAATGGTCAGCTTTTTCTCGTCTGTCCCGGCAACGGCTAACACCCGCCGGCCGATCATGCCGGCCAGCCCGGTTTGCAGTATGGCTCCGCCAACAACAAAAAGGGCGACAATGGTGATAACGGCCGTATTGGAAAAGCCAGAAATCGCTTCGGCCGGCGTCAGAACGTCGGTTACCATTAAGCTAACAACCACGCCGATGGCGACCACGTCCACCCGCAGTTTTTCCGTCAAAAACAGGATGACGGCCGTTATTAAAATGCCCAGAACCAGCCAGGCTTCTAAAGTCATATCAGGTTCCTCTTGTTAATTTTGCAGTTAGCTGGCTGCTCAATCGGCTCCGCCAACACCGCGTTTGATTGTGAAAAATTGTTCAAGCCCTCATTATATTCAATAGACTGCAACCTGATTATAGGTAAAACGTGTCAATTCCACAGGTGGCAACTTGGGCAGTTGTCGGTAGAATCGGGCGCTTATGAGTGAAAAACGACTGCTGGCCGTCATTTTGGGCCTGTTCATGCTGCTCGGCGTCACCTACGCCATCGTCACCCCGGTGTTTGAAGCGTCTGACGAACTGTGGCATTACCCCATGATCCAACATCTGGCGAACGGCAATCCGCTGCCGGTGCAGGTGTTCGACCCGGCGTTGGCCGGGCCGTGGAAGCAGGAAGCCAGCCAGCCGCCGCTCTATTACTACCTCGGCGCGGCCCTCACCTTTTGGCTAGACACCTCAGACATGGCCGAGGTGCGCTGGCTGAATCCCCATGTGGACAACGGCATCATCACCGAAGACGGCAACATCAACCTGGCGATCCATGACCCATCCTGGAACCCCTGGCAGGGCACGCTGCTGGCGGTGCGCATTGTGCGCCTTTTTTCGGTGTTCTTAAGCGCCGGCACGGTGCTGCTGACGTATCTCATCGCCAAAACCATTGCCCCGGACAGGCCGGAAGTGGCGTTGGGGGCAGCGGCAGTGAACGCTTTTTTACCTATGTTTCTCTTCATCAGCGGGGCGGTGAACAACGACAACCTGGCGATTTTGCTGGCTTCGCTGGCCGTATGGCTGATGGTGAAGAGGATTGCGGATTGTGGATTGCGGATTGCGGACTGCGGACTGCGGCGTTCAACGCCTGAGGCCAAATTGGCCGCGCCCGGTTACCAACTTCTTCTCGGCGTGGTTATTGGTCTGGCGCTGCTGACCAAAGAGGGGACGTTTGCGCTGCTGCCGTTGGCCTGGGGCACGACTTTTATGGCGTTGTGGTTGGCGCAGGTGGGGGAGAACGGCCGTACCCTCTCCATCCGCCAGCTTGCCAGCCTATTGGTCCGCTCGCTGCTGCACTTTGCCTTGCTCCTGGTTCCGGTGCTGCTTATTGCCGGTTGGTGGTATTACCGCAACATCGTTTTGTATGGTGACTTTTTGGGCTGGAACGCTTTTATCGCCGTGCTTGGTTCCCGCGCCCAGCCCGCCTCCCTGGCCCAACTTTGGGACGAGCGCGTCGGTTTTATGATGTCTTTTTGGGGCCTGTTTGGCGGCGTGAATGTGCCGATGCCGCTGTGGATTTACACCGTGCTGAATGGCGTATTGCTAACGGCCGTATTCGGCTTCCTGGTCTATCTGGGGCAAGAGCTGCGCAGTTGGCGGTTGGAAATCGGCGCAAAAAAACGCAATCCCCAATCGTCAATCCTTCGGCAAGCTCAGGACCAATCGTCAATGTCGCTGCGCGACGGCTTCGCCCCTGTCAACCGCCAATGTCGCTGCGCAACGGCTTTGCCCCTGCCAATCGCCAATCTCCTCTACTTCGTCGCTTCCCGCTTTGGCCTGGTGGTCTGCCTGCTGTTCGCCTTCGCGGTGGTCTTTGGCCTGGTGCAGTGGGCCACCACCACCTGGTCGTCGCAGGGGCGGCTGGTGTTTACGGCCGTTTCTGCCCTATCTATTCTACTGGTCTTAGGTTTGGTGGGCTGGCTGCCACGCCGCCCGGCGCGTTGGGCCGTCGGCGGCCTGGGCCTGTTCATGTTTGGCGTGGCCGCGCTGGCCCCCTGGTTGTGGATTCAACCGGCTTACCAGCCGCCCGTTTGGGCCGCTTTGCCGGCCGCGCCGGCCGTCACCTTTGGCGATGCGCTGCGGCTGGTAGGGTATGCGGTGGAAGACACGGCCGCTGCCCCTGGCGGCGCGGTGTGGCTGACGTTGGAATGGGAAGCGCTGGCCCCGTTGGACCGGGACTGGACTGTTTTTGTCCACCTGAACGACCCCGTACTGGGCCGTCCCATCGCCCAACGTGACATGTATCCCGGACAAGGGCTGCTGGCGACGCGGCTGTTGGAACCGGGACAGCGCATCGTCAACCGCTACCGGTTGGCCGTGCCGGTAACGGCCGTTGCTCCGGCCGATTTACAGGTGATGGTCGGTCTGTATGATTACGCCACCTGCCCGGCCTGCCAGCGGCTGCCCATCACCGCCGCCGCGCCGTCAGTGGTGACAAACCAGAACGCGGCGCAGATTGGCGCTGTGGCGTTAACGGCCGTGCCTGGCGCATATCCCAACCCCACATCGGTTAACTTTGGCAATCAACTAGAACTGGTCGGTTTTGCATTGGCGCCGCGCCGGGCGCTGCCAGGGCAGACGGTGGACCTGACGCTGTATTGGCGGGCGATACGGCCGTTGAGCAAAAATTACACCTTCTTCGCTCAGGTGGTAGACCCGGACACCACCCGCTGGGCGGCGCAAGATTTGCCGTCTGAAAGTTTGCCTAAACCCACGTCGCAGTGGCCGGTGGGTGAGGTACAATCTACCTTAATGTCCCTCACGCTGGCGGCCGACACGCCGGCCGATGTGTATCCCATCATTATTGGCTTGTACACGCTGGAAGATGGGCAGTTTCAGCGGCTGCAACTGGTGACGGCGAACGGCCGTATCACCCAAGACGACTTTTTAACCCTGACGCTGCTGCGCGTTGACGCACCGTAACCATTCGTTGATCAAGACCTGATAGGTTTTCAGAAATCTGCCAGGTCTGACTGCACCTCATGCAAGGAGAACAAACAACATGGAAAATCCCCTGGTAGAACTGCACGCTTACGGACAAAGTTTTTGGTATGACAATATCCGTCGCAGGCTGCTGCAAGATGGCACGTTGCAGCATTTAATTGTGGAAGATGGCTTGCGCGGCATGACCTCTAATCCATCTATTTTTGAAAAAGCTATTGGTGGCAGCGATGATTATGATGCCCAACTGCGACAGCTCGTGGCCGATGGGGCCGACGAAACAGCTATTTACGAAGCCCTGGTCCTGGCTGATATTCAAACCGCCTGCGACCTGTTTGCCGAATTGTACGTCCTCTCGGAGCGGGAAGATGGTTATGTCAGCCTGGAAGTGTCGCCTTACCTGGCGCGCGATACGGCCGGTACGGTGGCTGAGGCGCAGCGTTTGTTTACGGCCGTCAACCGCCCCAACCTGATGATCAAGGTCCCGGCGACGCCCCAGGGCATCCCGGCTATTCGCCAATTGATCGGTGAAGGCATCAATGTCAACGTGACGCTGATGTTCAGCCTGGCCCATTATGAAGCAGTGGCCAATGCCTACATAGACGGCCTGCGCCACCTGGTGGGCAAAGGCGGCGACCCGCGCAAAGTGGCGTCCGTGGCTTCCTTTTTTGTCAGCCGGGTGGATACGGCCGTAGACGCCGAACTGAACCAACGTGATGATCCGGCTGTGCCGGCGCTGATGGGCAAAACGGCCGTCGCCAACAGCAAAATCGTCTACCAGCGCTTTAAGGAACTGTTTCACGGTCCGGCCTTTGCCGACCTGGCCGCCGCCGGGGCGATGGTGCAGCGCCTGCTGTGGGCCTCCACCAGCGCCAAGAACCCCGCCTATTCACCCACCCTGTATATAGACGAATTGATCGGACCACAGACAGTCTCCACCATTCCACCGGAGACAGTAGATGCGTTTCGGGCCAACGGCCGTGTGGCCTACACCCTGGAACAAGACCTGCCGGCCGCCCAGTCCGTTTTAGACCACCTGGACAGACTAAATATCTCGCTTGACCAGGTTACTGAGCAACTGCAAGAAAAAGGCGTAGACGCCTTTGCCCACTCCTTTAGCCAACTCATGGACGCCATTGCCAGCAAACGCCGCCCAGCCATCGCAAATTAGCTGCGCCACCAGAGTATGCTTCGGCGTACTTTCTGTTTTAGCCCGGGAATTTATTCCCTGGTGCTGGCAGTGCCCGAATGTGAATTGCCCCCGCTTATGGGCCTATGCTACAATCTTTTCTGGTATAGGCTGTTATACTCGCAAGGGTCATAATCTGACATTTTTGTCACCTTGTCAGATGTCATCTTGTCAGCTATAGCTCGCTCGTCTGCCGGGCAGCAAAGGTGGTAGAACATGCAACCAAGTATTGTCGCAATCCTGGCCGTAACCGACATTTTTGACAGCTTCACCCCCACGCAATTAGAACTGGTCGCGGCTATCTGCGAACCGGGGACGTATCGGCAGGGGGAAGTGCTGCTGCGCGAATATGAAAACAGCAGCGCTTTATACGTCATCGCCCGTGGCAGTGTGGAGATTTACGTCAGCCCAGACCTGGTTGGCGATGCCCCGCAGCCTGGCCTGGAGGCAATCAAACTGGCAGAACTGCGCCAGGGCCAGGTGACAGGCGAGGTAGCGCTGGTAGACCAGGGCACACGCTCGGCTACGGTGCGGGTCAGCCGCGACGATACCTACCTGCTTAAAATTGCCCGCCATCGGCTGATGCTGTTGTGCGATACATACCCCGAATTGGGTTATAAACTGATGAAAAATCTGGCCGCCGACCTGGCCTTCAAAATCCGCAACACCGATCTGACGGTGCGCCAATTGCAGCTAATGCTCTCCCAATCCAAAATGAAAAGTTAGAGCGAGAGCGAGAGCGAGAGCGAGAGCGAGAGCGAGAGCGAGAGCGAGAGCGAGAGCGAGAGCGAGAGCGAGAGCGAGAGCGAGAGCGAGAGCGAGAGCGAGAGGAAGAGCTGGAGCGAGAGGAAGAGCGAGAGCGAGAGGAAGAGCTGGAGCGAGAAGAAGAATTCGGGCAATACTCTAGCTCTAGCTCTAGCTCTAGCTCTAGCAGGCTGTCGGAAAAATATCTTCTGAAGGCCCGATGATAGACAAATAACGATTTCAAAGCATCAAGACAAGCAGTTTGCAACTCATATTGGCCTCATTACCATGAATTTTGCACGGTTTTACAGCCCGTTTTCGGGCATCAGGCAGGGGGCAATAACGCCCCCATCAACCAACCTGCAAGGTATGCAATCGTTTCAAGTTGTAAGCCAGACAAACCAATGTCCATTCGCCACCGGCAGCAACCAGGCCTCGCAGAGAAAACTGACGGAAACCCAAGGTTTCCTTGATGATACCGATAACCGGTTCAACCGTCGATTTGCGCAAACGGTAGGTGGCTTTGCCGAGGGTGGTCTGCAGTTTGTAAGCCATTTGCTCTTTGACGGAAGCATCATTGGGTGGCGGGTTGGGATTGTCCAGGAAAAAGGCACGCCAACCCTGATGGTGTGGGCTGCGACCGGTGGCGATGTAGGGGTCAATGCCGCGCGCTTCCAAGCTGGCGATGTTGTTTTCGCTGAAATAGCCGGTGTCCAAATTGACCTTTTTCGGCTGACCCACGACTGGTGGTACGGTGTCGAGAGTTGGCAGGGCGGCCTGTTTATCGTTGGTATGGTCACACAACCAATTGCCCACTACCAGACGACTGTCATGGTCAACCACTACCTGGACGTTATAATGTTGGTCAAAGCCGCTGTTGGTGGCGTTTTTCATGATGCGCGATTCGGGGTCGGTGAAGTTGTACTGGTCTTTATCTCTGGGTCCTGGAGTGGGTGGCTGCGGTGGTTTGCCCGGCGGCTTTTTTCCCTGTGGGTCGGTCTTTTCGGCCCGGGCTTGCATCTTGGCCTCGTATTCGGCTTGCTCGGCTTCATACCGGGCCTGGGCGCGTTCCTCCAGCACCTTCTTGGCTTCGGCCAGCCGCGCCAATTGCTGCTGGCGTCGGGCAATCTCATCGGGAATGTTCATCTCTTCGGGCAGTTGTCCTCCATCGGCAACTTCAGCCAAAGTGAACAACTCCTCGACTTCGGCTTGCAGATAGGCTTCGATAGCCAACAGCCGCTGGTAACTGACCGCTTTGCTCTTGGACGCATCGGCATGGATTTTGCTGCCATCCAGACTGACGTTACCCAATTGCAAATAGCCCATCGCCTGGGCAATCAACAGTATCTGGACAAACAACTCTTTCAGTTCAGCCAGAAATTGTTGGCGGAAAGCCGCAATCGTGTCATGGTCGGGGTGCATGTCACCGGTAATGAAACGAAAGGGAATCACCTCATGGGTGGCGCGTTCAATCTTGCGCGAACTGAATACGCCGCTGGCATAGCTGTAGAACAGCAATCCCAACATCACTTCCGGGGCGTATGGTGGCGCACCCTGCTCGCTATACTTTCTATACATGATCCCCAAATCAAGTTGGGCGACGACAGCGACAATGAAGCGAGCCAAATGGTCGGGTGGCAGGACATCGCGCAAGGTGATTTGCAGGTCCAGGGTCTTTTCGTAATCAGCAGTTCTGAATTTTCTTGCCATACCCAAAGTTTACACCGAAATCATTTTTGTTCGGAGAAACGTATCTTCTCCGACAAGCTGCTAGCTATTTTCAAGGGGGCCATGAAAGCTGAAATCATTAGCATTGGTACCAGGCTGCTTATGAGCGACGTTTTGGACACCAATGCAGCTTATATTTCCCGCAGCCTGCAAGAATTGGGCGTTGAGCTAATTTACAAGGTTACAGTGGGTGATGACCTGGAGCGCATCACCGATGCGCTGCGCATTGCCCTGGCGCGCGCCGACGTGGTGCTGACCACCGGCGGTCTGGCGGATGGCCCTGATGAATTGACGACTCAGGCGGTGGCAACGGCCGTTCAAATTCGTATAGACCCACAAAAACAGACGTTGGTGGGCGTCATCCAGTTGGGCGTGGTTTCTTCCAGAAATGTTGGTTTTATTGTGGAACATGCGCCCGGCATACTGGTTTGCCTACCTGGCGATCGGCGCGAGATGTCTTATTTGTTGGAAACGGAAGTGCTGCCTTATTTGCAGGCGCGAATCAACTTGCAGTCTGGCCTGCGCATTTTGCGCACCGCCGGCGTCATGGAGAGCAGCCTTCGCCAGCAGTTGGCCGATTTACCACTGCAACCGAACCAATGGATTGGCTTTGATTCTTACGCCGGGCAAACCAATGTGCGCCTGCGAGTTGTGGCCGAAAGTCCGGCTGCGGTACAGGCGCAGTTGGCCCAGTTACAGGAGGAAGTATCGGCCCGTTTAGGCGACCATGTGTATGGGCAGAACCACGACCGATTAGAAACGGTGGTTCTGGCGCTGTTGGCGAAAGGCGATTACGCGCTGACCATTGGCGAATGCCACACCGACCAGGCGCTGGCGCAGGCGATGAGGGAAGAGACGGCCGTTCCCTCCCCCCGCGTCACATTCCTGCCAATCACCCACCCGGCCGAGCTGGCGGCGGCCATCGGCATCGCCGCGCCAGACGCCGCTGTGGCTCTGTCTCAGTGGTGTCGTGGGGCGGTGGAAATGATGCTGCGACAAACGGCCGTTGACCTCTCCCTCCTCATCTACAACGATATAATGCCCGGTGGGGTGCAGCTAAGCGTCTATCTGGCTTCGGCGCAGGGCGTTTCAGTCAGCCAACGTTCCTTTGGCGGCCACCCGGAACATATTCATCAATGGGCCAGCACCCTGGCGTTGACCCATCTCTACCGCTGGCTGCTGACCCATGTTTGATTTTGTGGCAGAATCTGCCTGGTGACCAACCAACTCATCACCATCCGGTCCTATTTTTGAACGCGCTCATCCTCTACGTCTCGATTGGCTCCGGTCACCGGCGCGCCGCAGAAGTCCTGGCCGACACCTTCGCCCGGCAGTTTGGCTGGCGCTGCCACACAGTAGACTTGTTATCGGTTGTGTCACCCCGCTTGCCCGACCTGGCGAACAGCCTGAGCGCCCTGCTGCTGAAAATAGCCGCCTCGTTTTACGATCAATATTGGGCCGATGACGAGGCGCTGCGCGGCGTGGACCGGCTGCTGCTGTTGGCCGATTTGCCAGGTCTGATGCGCGAGATGTTGGCCGAAATGCAGCCAGCCATCTGTGTGTGTACCCACGCCCTGCCGGCGCGGATTTTGAGCCTGTTGTGGCTAAAAGACGGCCGTTCTCTGCCCACCCTTAATGTCGCTACCGATTTTATGGTCAATGGCCTCTGGCCGGTGGAGCGCATGGCCGCTTACGTGGTCGCCGCCGAAGCGGCCCGCCGTCGCCTGATTGCCCGCGGCTTTCCGGCCGACCAGGTTTATCCGTTGGGCATCCCTATCGCCGACCACTTCCACTGCGCGGTGCGCCCGCGAGCCGCGCTGCGTCGGCAGTTCGCCCTGGCCGACAAACCAACTTTGTTAGCCATCACCGGTGGCTGGCGCATTGAACCATACGAGCAGATTGCCAGCCTGATGCGGCAGTTGTTTCAGTATTGGGCTGGAGGACAACGGCCGTTGGCCGCCGAATGGCAAATCGTGGTCATTACCGGGCAAAACCGGGACAATCTGGCGGCGCTGCAACGGTTGGCCGGGCGGCTGCCGGTGGCGGTGACGCTGCTGCCCTTTGTGCAAAATGTTGCCGATTGGATGCGCGCCAGTGACCTGATGTTGACCAAACCCGGCGGCCTGACAGTGGCCGAAGCGTTAAGCTGCGACCTGCCGCTGCTGTTGGCCGGCATTGGCCCCGGCCAGGAACGGGCCAACGCCGCTTGGCTGGCCGGTGAAGGCTGCGCGGCGATTGGCGCTGCCGAAATTGACCATCTGGCTGGTCAGATTGCCGACTTGTTGACTGATGCGGCCCAGTTGGCGGCCATGCGCGCTCTTTGTCGGGAGTTGGCGCGGCCACATGCGGCCGAAGACATCGCCGGTTTGGCGCATCGTTTGCTGCTGGCCCCGGTAGGGCAAGATTTTAAGGGCTTCAGAAAACCCATAAGGTCTAATTTCCACGGATAAGACGATGACCTATGAATGAGCGACAGAAGTTGGGACGATGGGGCGAATCGGTGGCGGCGACTTATCTGGAAGCCCAGGGATACCAGATTGTGGCCCGCAATTGGCGCTGCCGTGATGGGGAAGTGGATCTAGTCGCCAAAGCGGGCGCGGAATGGGTTTTTGTCGAAGTGAAAACACGGCGCGGCTATGATATGGGCACGCCGGAAGAAGGGCTGACGGCCGTTAAACAAAAAAAATTGTTGGCCGTCGCTCAGGCATATGTTTTGGCCCATGATCTGGATGTGGATTGGCGTATTGATCTGGTGGCAGTGGAGCTGGACAAAGCGGGCAAACTGCTGCGCTGCGACCATGTGCCCAATGCGGTGTTGGGGTGGTGATGGTGCAGGGCAGATTGCTGGTCATTGTGGGACCAACGGCCGTTGGTAAAACTACCCTCTCCCTGCGTTTGGCGCAGACGCTGGGCGGCGAAATCATCTCCGCCGATTCGCGCCTGTTTTACTGCGGCATGGATGTGGGCACGGCCAAACCAACCGCCGCCGAACGCGCCATCGTCCCCCACCACCTGATAGACATCTGTGAACCGGACGAAACAATGACTTTGGGCGACTATCAGCAGGCGGCGTATCGCACGATTGAGGCGGTATTGGGCAGCGGCCGTTTGCCCATTCTGGTCGGTGGCACAGGCCAATACGTCCGGGCGGTGGTGGAAGGGTGGGGCATCCCTCGCGTCGCGCCGCAGCCGACGCTGCGCCAGGCGTTAACGGCCGTGCCCGCCGCCGAATTGGCCCGTTGGCTGGCCGTGTTAGACCCGGCAGCGGCGGTGCGCATAGATGCCCGCAATGTCCGCCAGGTGATTCGCGCCCTGGAAGTGACGTTGGTGATGGGCCGCCCCATCTCCGAATTGCAGCGCAAAACGCCGCCACCCTATGCCATCTACCACATTGGCCTGACGCGCCAGCGGGATCAACTGTATCGGCGTATTGACCAGCGCGTAGACCAGATGATGGCCGATGGGTTGTTGGCCGAGGTGGCGGCGCTGCGGGCAAAAGGCTACGGCCGTTCCCTTCCGGCGATGAGTGGGTTGGGCTACCAGCAGTTGGCGGCCTATCTGGATGGCGAAATGGATCTGGCGGCGGCGGTCGAGCGCATCAAATTCGAGACCCACCGCTTTGCCCGGCAGCAAGGCGCCTGGTTCCGTCCAGATGACCCGGCGATTACCTGGTTTGATATGGGGGCTGTGGGGGTGGAAACGGCCGTGCTGTCCGCTGTCGGCCGTTGGCTCAACGCTTAACCATAAGTCCAATTGCGCAGATTGGACCCATCTCGCCTATAGGACCAACAACGCCTGGTTCACCTGAGTCACCACGGCGTGGCTCACGTCGTCTAGCAAGAGCCGCTCCCAGCCAGAGCCGATGTGCGTGCCAATCACCACCAGGTCATAATCACCTGAGTTGGCTTCGGCGACGATCTCATCCACCACCAATCCATGCCGAATTTTAACCTGAGGCGCGTTTTTGCTTTCCGTTAACAGCGCCACATCGTTTTTCAACAGTTCACCTTCTGGAGTGTGTTCGGCTATTAATTCGGCGGCGCTGGCATACAACTGCCATTCTGGAATGCCTGGCCCGGCGACAATCTGGGACATTACGTGCAGAACGGTGATGTCTGCTCCTGTTTGGAGCAAGTTAGGCAGGTGTGTCATAAGCCGCTGCAACAGGGATGGTTCGCGGCCGCTTTCGCAGATGAGCAGCCGGTTCAGGCTGGTCGGTTCGCTTTTGGCAATGAGGACCGGGCAGCCGGCGCGCAGCATCACCCGTTGGGCTACCGGACCGATCATGCGTTTGACCAGTTGATGAATGGGGCGCGACCCAACGACCACCAGATTGTAAGCTCCTTGTCTGGCTTCCAGGGCGATTTCGTCAACGGCACGGCCGATGCGAATTTTGCTGGCGACGGCCGTAATCCCTTCTTGTGGCAGCAGATTGGCCGCGTTGGCCAAAATGGCCGCGCCTTGCGCCCTTTTGTTATCATGCTTCACCACAGTCAGCAGCGTAACCGATCCATTCATCATTGCCGTCAACCGCCCACCCAGGCGCACGGCCGTATCAGAATGGGGTGCGCCTCCTGTTGCAATCAACATATGCATCACGTTGTGTTCCTCCATTACCGGGCAAGGTCGTTGGTTCACTTGTTCGTTGGTCAACCAACCAACAACCCCATCGCCTTAAACCAACAACAAGACAATCGGAATAATCAAAATAGACATCATAAAAAATGTTAAATTGCGGTTATCTCTCGTTACCCAGCCAGAGAAATTCAACATCGCCCGCGCATAACGCTGATAGATAAAGGCCAATATGATAATAGATACGATGGTAATGCTGATCATTTCTGCCAGCACCACCGTGAAAGCCGGGGGATTGTTCAACAAAACGGCCGCCAACAAGGTATCAACAAACGTCGTGATGTTGGCTCCCATGATATAGGGAATCACATTTTCCCGCCGTACAAATCCGCGGTGGCTCAACGGAACCAAAATACTTAGCGACACACTCACCGACATGGAGATGAGCGTGATAGAAGCTCCTAGCAAAAACATCACCCAGGGCCGGTAAATCAGCCGCGATATCTGGCCCACCTGGCTTTCCTTCACCGACATCTGCGGCAGGCAGCGATCAAACAGGCTGAAGCTAACCATGATGGTTCCCAGGCCAGTCAGAAACAGCGCCCAACGCGGCAGCAGGGCCAGCAGAAAATTCACCATGGGGTCAAAAATCAGGTCTGTTACAGAATTCAAAAGTGCGCCAGATTGCAATTGAAACGAATGCAGCACACCAGATTGCAGCAAATAAATGCCTACAACCAGGGCAACCAGGTACGTGCTGCCCGTAACCGAAAGCGACAACAAACCCATTCCCAGACTATCGCGTTTGTTCCGGCCGCGTAAGACGTAAATGAAACCGATAAACAGCACAATAAAACTTGCGCCTAACCGGCTGCCGGTAATCATTGTAAATGTGCCCAATTCATCCAATACCCCGGCGTCGAAAAAGGTTAGGGCGGCGGCAGCCACCGGTGAACCGCTCATGACTATGTAGGCAAAGAGCCAACCAAAACCGAGGCTGTTGACGGCATTGGTGACGGCGAATTGGTTTTGCACCAGCGGCGCCAGGTCGCGTGCGCCTTCCTTCATTTGGGTGATGCCTAAAATGAAGAGGAACAAGCTGACGATGAAGAGGCCAATTTTGCCCCAGGCGATTCGCTGCCAAATAGGTGGACGTATGCTGCTTTGTGGCCCTTTCAGATCAGTTGGCGTTATATTCTCTTTCGGTGATGACGTGAGTTGCGTTTCTACCGAATCATCCATGAGCTAATCTCCTTGGGCTGATAGACGGCCGTCAGGCAATCCTGTAACCTGCTGGCGCTTTGTCTTTCCTCCGGGCGGTTGCGGAGAACTCTGAGGGGTTGCTTAAATTCTAACCGCCACCTGGAGCAGGTGCAAGGCAAACGCCCGGTGACCGCCATTGAGGTTGTTGCGCCGACCAAATCGTTACCAGGCTTATCCGGTCTATGATACACTCCCCTCCCCCGGCAATGCGCCCTGGGAAAAGGATGTCTCATGGAATTAGATGCGCCGATAGACGAAATTGTTGGGCAAAAAACGGCCGCAGCCGACGCCTTTCAAACCGATCAGGTGATGACCATTGCCGGTGGTCATTTTGTTCATGATACCTACACGGCTTTCATCTCACCCCTGCTGCCGGTGCTGCAAGAGCGGTTGAGCGTGGGATATGCTCTGGTGGGCAGCCTATCCATCTTCGCCCAACTGCCCAGTCTGCTCAATCCGTTCATTGGTTACCTGGCCGACAAAGCCAACCTGCGCTGGTTTATCATCCTGGCCCCGGCGGCAACAGCTACCCTGATGAGCAGCATGGGACTGACCTCTACGTACCTTTCGCTGGCGCTGCTGCTGCTGGCTTCTGGCGTCAGCATTGCCGCGTTCCACGCGCCCGCCCCGGCGATGATCGCCAACATTTCCGGCCGCCGTATGGGCAAGGGGATGAGCATCTTCATGGCCAGCGGCGAATTGGGCCGCACGGTGGGGCCGGTGGTGGCCGCCGCTGCTGTCGCCTGGTGGGGGCTGGAAGGCATGTGGCGGCTGATGTTTGTCGGCTGGGTGGTGTCGTTGATTTTGTATTTTCGCCTGCGTCACGTTGCGGCGATGCCTGCCGGTGATCCGGCGCTGACGGCCGTCTCGCACATGTGGCCGGCCGCCAGCCGTATATTCTGGCCGCTGACCTGGATTGTCACCGGTGGGATGCTGCTTCAGGCGGCCCTGACTACCTATTTGCCCCTGTTTATGAGCAATGTATTGGGTGCAAACTTATGGCTCTCGGCCGCCTCGTTGACCATTTTGCAGGCGGCCGGGGTGGTCGGCGCTCTGATTTCCGGCACGGTGAGTGATAAATACGGCCGTCAACGCATCCTCTTCATCGTGTTAGCCGTCTCGCCTTTGCTGCTTCTGGCTTTTTTGTATGGCCCTTCCTGGTTGGCTGTGCCCCTGCTGCTGGCCCTTGGCCTGACGGTGTTATCGTCGCCGCCCGTTTTCCTGGCTATTGTCCAAGACCAGTTCCCCAACCACCGCGCTCTGGCAAATGGCAGCTATCTGGCTGTCAACTTCCTCATCCGCGCCGCCGCCATCTGGGTGGTTGGTCTGCTGGCCGACCGTTATGGCCTGACGACAGCCTTTTTAATCAGCGGTTTGGCGGCGTTTGTCAGCCTACCGGCGCTCCGTTATTTGCCGCGTTAATGCCAACCAGCGAAAGTGTATCCCCCAGCGACAAAATGTGAGTATGGACTTCAGGCGCTAACTCGGCGGCGCGCCGGGCGAAGGCCAGCGGCGGCAGTCGGAGGAAGGCGGGGTTAAACAGCCCCATGCCGATGGGGTGCAGCGCCCCCCAATGAATGGGGATAGCGATTTGCGGCCGCAGCAGGGTCAGGGCCAGGGCGGCACGTTCGGGGTCGAGATGCCCCTTGCCCAATGTGGGTCCCCAGCCCCACACTGGCAGCAAGGCCACGTCTAGCTGCGCGCTCAGGTCGGCCATTTCCGGGAAGATGTCGGTGTCGCCGGCAAAGTAGATGGTGCGACGGCCGTCTACCAGGTAGCCATTGGGCTGAGCGGATGGGCCTTTGGGATGACGACGGCCGTCGTGTACCGCAGGGGTTGCCCGTATTTTCAGGCCGTTTACGGCCGTTTCCTCATTCGCCCGCAGCTCCTCCACGTTGGTGAATCCCTGGCGGGCAAAATAAACCGCGCTGTCGCCGGGCACAATCAGCCGTATGTGCCGCCCCAGGCGGTCCAGCGACGGCCAATCCAGATGATCCCAGTGCAGATGGGAGATCAGCACGGCGTCTATGTCCTGGAAATCGGCCAGTGGCATGTGCCGCGTGCGGTGAGCCAGATGGGCCAGATGGCCGCGTAAAACTGGGTCGGTCAGCAGACGCGCGCCGTCCATTTCGATCAACACCGTGGCGTGACCGACGTAGGTGATGCGCTGCGCAGCACGGCCGTTATCTGTTTGTTCTTTCATCATGGCTGTAGTATAAGGCAGCTTGCGGCAGCCAGCGTTCCCGGCCGTTGTTTGCTTATCGCTTGTTCATCGCTGCATAAGGTTCCCATAAGCATTGGACGGCCGTTATTGTGACCCCACCCAACGTTGGGTATAATGCCCTGTTTTGAGTGAAAAAAGGATTGGTATGCGTGATAAAAACGAGGGGGCGGTGAGCCAACCAGTGGTCCGCTGTCCCCGGTGCGACAGTGTGGTGGCCGGCGAAGCGACAGTGTGCCTGATGTGTGGCGCGGCTATTCCGGCCCGTCCGGCGGCGACCACAGCGCAGCCACCGACGGCGCCGACTGCGCGTCCTGCGCCGGAAACGCCCGCTGACCCAGCGCCCGCTGCCCCAGCGCCCGCTGCCCCAGCGCCCGCTGCCCCAGCGCCCGCTGCCCCAGCGCCCATCCCCGACGTGTTTGAATCGGTGCTGCGTGAACGGCCGTCGTCGGCGCTGTTTTGGTTAACGGCCGTGTTCGCCGTGATCATTCTCGTCTTGGGTAGCCTGGTCTGGCAGTACCGCGACCCTAACCTCGTCCTGGCTCTCGTTCCCACCCCCACGCCCATCCCGCCCACGTTCACCACCACGCCAACCAGCACGCCGCTGCCTACCGCTACCCTGCCACCCAGCGCCACGCCGACCATCACCCACACGCCGGCCCCCACCGACACGCCGCCGCCG
Source organism: Candidatus Leptovillus gracilis (assembly GCA_016716065.1). NCBI lineage: Bacteria > Bacillati > Chloroflexota > Ardenticatenia > Promineifilales (SeqCode) > Promineifilaceae (SeqCode) > Candidatus Leptovillus > Candidatus Leptovillus gracilis. Next base: position 993,531 of record JADJXA010000002.1, read on the forward strand.
CCGCGCCTGCACACCGTCAACAGCGGCGATACGCTGTTTGGTCTGGCGCTGCGTTACCGCGTTTCGGTTGAGTCTATCACCAGCGCCAATAATTTCTCGCCCGAATCGCCCATTTTGGCCGGACAAACCCTGGAAATCCCTTATCCTACGCCCACGCCGCCGCTCATTCCCGTGGGGGTGGAGGTCAACGGCGAACTGGTTATCGCCGATCCGACAAACTGCCAGCGGTATGAAGTGGTCTCTGGCGATTCGCTGTCGGCCATCTCTGCCCGTTTCGACGTGGACTACGACTTGTTCCTGCTGGTCAACCGTCTTACCAACCAATCCATCATTCAGCCGGGTGATACTGTGTGTGTGCCGACCATTGTCTACAACGCTACCTTGCCGCCCACGCCCGGCCCCTCACCGACGCCATCGTTGACGCCACCGCCGTCCGGCCCTCGGCTGTTGTACCCGGTGCAGAATGCCGTCATCTCCCCGCCCGACAGCCCGGTCGCGCTGCAATGGGTAGCCGTCAAGGACCTGGCCGCCGATGAATGGTACATGGTGGAGCTGACCGATCTGAATGCGCTAGATAGTGCGCCGTATCGCGGCTTTACGCGCGACAATGCGTTCCGAGTTCCGTCAAGCTGGCGGCCGCCCGTGGCGGAACCCCACAGTCTGCGCTGGGGGGTCAGCATTGTGCGCGTTACCGATTGGCGCGCTGACGGCCTGCCCATTTACACTTACAGCGGGCAAAGCAGCCGGGACGCTTTTTTTGTTTGGGAAGGGGCCGTACCCACCCCGACGCCTACTCTTACCCCCACGCCACGGCCGTCGTCCACGCCGTCGCCTTAGCAGCCCATCGGAGAAGTCGAAATAGGATGCACATAAACGCTGAAAAACGCTGATTTTGGGGCAAGAAGCGACAAAAATCTGGGTGAATCTGCCAAATCTGCGTCCCAAAATTCTCTTTCCGACAGGCTGCTAGAAATGGCTAACCCGCCACTCCCAACTTCGCGGCCAGAATCGTGTACTGCGCCCGTTCGTGTGGGGATATGTCCCGTTTCCCCGTCTGGCGCAGCGCCCGTGCCCGCGTAAATGAAGCCGTCGCTTCTTCAGCCTCGCCTATTTCCCATGCTAACTCCGCCTGTACCAACAGGGCGGCGGCCATCAAGATGGCATCATCCCGCGCCGCATATTGCGCATATGCCAGCGCTGCCAGAGAAACGGCCGTGTCATACGTCCCCCGATTCATGGCAATTTGCGCCAGCGTCAGATGCGCGTCGGGCTGGAAATGGCTGTCTTCCAACTCGCTGAAAATGCGCAAACTTTCCTGCGCTAACTGCTCTGCGGCCTCTAGATCCCCCAATTCGCGCAGCACATCGGCCAGATAATTGCTGACAAAGGCGTGCAGCCAGCTATCGCCTGTTTCTCGCACCGCGTCGTAAGCGCGCTGCAAATAATCACGCGCCCCGGCCAAATCCAGCGTTTCCTGGGCAATCAGCCCCAAGTGAGCCAATTCGGAGGCGTGATCGCCTTCCGGGTAAACGGCCATGCTTTCTGTCAGCCGCTCGGCCGCCAGGACATAATCACCCATGCTGTAGGCCCTGAGGCCCAGGTTATGCAGCGCCGTGGCAATGCCCAGGCGGTCACCAAGCTGGCGGCGCAAGGCCAACCCTTCCTCGTGGTAGGCCAGGTTGGCGGCGTAATCGCCCAGCTCCATGCAAAAGGAGGCCAGGCCATTGAGGGCGCGGGCGCGCTGCGACAGGTCGGTGGAAGGAAGCTGCAAAGCGGCTGTGAGCAGTTCCCGCCCCAGAGCAAACAGGCTGCGCCGATACCAGAACCACCACAGATTTCCGGCAATGGCAACGGCCGTTTCTCCATCCCCCACCGCCACCGCCCACCGCAGCGCCGCCAAAAAGTTATCCTGTTCGGCCAGCGCCCGTGCCATCCAGACCCCTTGCTCATCGCCCAACAGCCCGGCAAACACCTCCTGGGTGAATTGGGCGAAGTAATGGGCGTGCGCCTGCTGGCAGTCCGGCAATTGGCCGGCGGCGGCGAGTTGTTCCAGGGCGAAGGCGCGCAGGGTTTCTAGCAGGTGGAAACGGCCGTTACTCACCCACACCAGATTCGCCCGCGCCAACTGCGCCAGCAAAGCGGCGTCCGCCTGGGCAATGGCTTCGGCGGCCGCGGCCACACCCCCGCCCACAAAAACGCCCAGGCGATAAAAAGCGTTTTGGGCGACGGCCGGCAGCAGGTGGGCGCTCCAGGCGATGGCCGCGTGCAGCGTGCGATGCCGTTCGGCCACGTTGCGCCGCGTCTGCTGCAACCAGGTAGAGGCGAGTTGATTGTTGCCGCGCAGCATGAGAAGCTGCTGCACCAGATTGGCGGGATCATGATCGCGCAGGCGGGCGGCGGCCAATTCCACCGCCAGCGGCAGCCCATCCAGCGCGGCGCACAACGTTGCCAGGGGTAGCAAATTATCGTCGCTCAGGACGAAGGCGGGGTCTATGGCCTGCGCCCGCGCCAGCAAAAGCTGCATCGCCGCCGTGTCTGCCCAGGCGGGCGACGGCCGTTGCGCCAGATCGGGCACAGGCAGCGGGGCCAGCGGCCACTCCTGTTCGCCGTACAAATCCAGGGGCGTGCGGCTGGTGCAAAGCAGCTTCAGGCGCGGCGCTTGCGCCAGCCAATCGGTGAAGAGGGTGGCGCTTTCCAGCAGATGTTCACAGTTGTCCAGCACCAGCAGCAGGCTGCGGGGGGCAAGGTAGGCAAGTAGGGCGGCGACGGCCGTTTGCTGCGGCGCAGGGGCGATGTCCAATTGGCGTAACACGGCGTAGGGAATGTCGGCCGGCGTTTGCGCCTCCGCCAACGACACAAAGACCACCCCATCGGCAAACTGCCCCAGAGTGGCGTGGGCCACCTCCAGCGCCAGGCGCGTCTTGCCAATGCCCGGCGCGCCCACCAGAGTGATGAGCCGGGCCGTCTGCAAGCGAAGGGCTAAATCGTTTACCTCTGTCTGCCGACCGAGCAGCGGCAGCAGCGGCGCGGGCGGCGTGTGGCCGGGCGCGGAAGTGGTGATCGTTTCCTGCACCAGTTGGACGCGCGTCTCTTTGGTGTGGGTGATGGTGATCTGCCGGTCGCGCCGGGTTTGCCCGGCCAGCGCCAGGAACTGCTCCACCAGGGCGCGTTCCCGTTCCAGCAGCAGCGCGGGCACAAACAGCGCCGCGATGAGGGTCAGGTCGGGCAGGCGGGAGCCGTTTTCCAGGCGGGCGATTTGCTCGCGGCTGTAGCCAACGGCGCGCCCCAGTTCATCTTGGGTCAGGCGGGCGCGTTTGCGCAAAAAGCGCAGCGCCGCGCCAAACGTGTCAGGCAAGTTAGCGGCTGGTTGCATAGATTTCGGATTTACAGCAGGTTATAAGCCTCACGGGCCATGAGCAGTTCAAAGCAGTCAGGAGGCAGCGTGACCGGCGTTTCTTCAGGCGCATCGTGGAGCGTCTGGCTGAGCAAATAAACCTGGAACAGGCCAATACGGAAGGCGGCTGAAGCGGTAAAACCCAGGCGCACCTGCTGCGGATCAATGGTGCAGACCGCATCGCGCAAGCCATCCAGGTAGTGGGCAAACAGGGTTTCGGTGATGTCTCCTGGCGGCACGGCCGTTAAATTCAGATGCGCCCCAAAAACAAGCTGGCCCAGGTCGTAACCCACCGGTTCAATGCCCATCAGCGCCCAATCCAGCCCCACTGTTTGCTCCTGACCATCCGGCAGACGGCGCGACATAAAGTTGGTGGGATAGGTGTCGCCGTGGCAAAGGGTGTGGGGCAGTTGGTCCAGCGCCGCCAGAAAGCGTTTGTTTTCCAGCAGCAGGCGGCGGAATGAGTTGGTATCGGGCGGGGGATAACGCCGCAAGACGACTGGATGCTGCCAGGGAATCGTCTGCCATTGGGAGAGCATCGTCACCCATTGGCGGGTGATTTGGCGGCCGAACCAGGGGTAAGACGGCCGTTCTGCCACGTATTGCCCATTCAACCGCCCCAGGTGACGCGCCGCCAGTCCATAGCGCGCCAGCGGCCATTCACCGGCATAAGCGTCTTGAATGTCTTCCAGCCAGAGCAGGGCGATGTGACCGGGCAGTTCGGCCGTGCCGTAGCAGCGCGGCGCGGCCAGGCCGTCTGGCAGGCTCTGCAAAAGGTCGGACTGGTAGATGAGCAGTTCGCGCCGCCAATAATTCCAGTGGCTCTGGTCGGTTCCTTCGCCCATGTTTTCCCAGCCCACATTGGCCGGTGACTGCACGATTTTGAGCACAACCGACCAGTCTACCGGCTCGTCGCCATCCTGACCCACACCGACAAAGCGATAAAGTCCCACGCTGACCGGGTTGCCCAAACCCCCGCCAAGCTGGCGCACTTTCCAATCCTGGACGTGTAGGCTGGGACGTTGGGTGGCCTGGCGGGCAACGGCCGTTATTTGCCCCCGTTCAATAGACTGAATGATAGAAGAAACATCTTGCGTCATATTCTTGTGTACCTGCTGGATGAGATGCACTGCCTGAAAGACGGCCGTTTACCGGTTGGTCGTGTCATTGGGCGCGTATTCTATCTTTTCTCTGCCAGTTGTCACAAAATGTCACCTTTGTCACGCAAGGAGCAGTTATTTTAACGCGATGGAAATGAAACGGGTGATTTTGACGATTGAAACAATCGAAACGACCACGATCACCATTAACCAACAAGGAGTGACGCCTGATGAAAAAAGTTCTCGTTTTGTGTTTGTTGCTGTGCAGCATGATCGCTGGCGTGGCGTGTGGTGGCTCGGAAGCCATGGGCGGTCAGGAGGCCAGTGGCGACCAGGAGGCCATGGGCGGCCAGGAGGCTGTGGGCGGTCAGGAGGCCAGCAGCCAGACGGCCGTTAACCCACCAACGGCCGTTCCCACCACCCAACCCGCCGCCCCTGAACCGGTCGCCGACGCCGGCTGCGAAGAGTACTTCCCCTTTTGCACCCATGTCCAGATCAGCGGCAGCATCACGGCCGATTTTACCAGCGGCATCGGCGGCAATATTCCCAGCTGCGCCGAATGGGCCGCCGGGGGCGCGTCGCGCCACCTGGATTTGCCGATGGTGCAGGCGTTTGAGCAGACGCCGGTGGTCATCGTGGCGTTAACGGCGCTGGGCGAATACACCGGGCCGGGTCAGTATGCGATGCAGCACACCAAAACAGGCGCTTTGCCGGATATGTTCCCGGTGCTGTCAATTGGCGACCGGACGTTTGAGCGCGGGGAGGGGGCAACGGCCGTTGCCCAAGTCGCCGCCGATGGCTCCGGCGCATTCACCGCTACCGGCCTGGTGGAAGTGGCCTCTATGCAAAACAGCAGCCCCGACCCGGACGCGCAGGTGGATTTGACAGTAACCTGGACGTGCCAGGAACCCTAAACAGTCAATTGCCAATGGCTAATTGGCAATTGGCAATTGTCAATTTTCAACCGGCGGCTCTTAATTTCATGCAACAAAGGAATAATTTATGAAAAAGCACCTCTTTTGGTTTGTTGTCGGATTCTGTCTGTTGGCGCTGGCGTGGGGGGCGGGGCAGACTCGCGCCGCGGACGCAGTGGTGGGCGATGGCTCCCCGGCAAGTTGCACGGAGGCGGCCTTTGATGCGGCGTTGGCAGCGGCCGTTTCCGGTGGCGGAACCATCACCTTCAATTGTGGCGCGGCCGAGACAACCATCCCCTTTAGCCTGAGCAAAATTGTGAACCTGGGCAACGTGACGATAGACGGCGCGAACCGCATCATCCTCAGCGGCAGCAACAACGACCGTCACTTTTTTGTCGGCAGCGGCGTCACCTTCCGCCTGCAAAATATCACCCTGCGCGATGGCAATTCGCTGGTTAGCGGCGGGGCCATTGAAGCCTCTGGGGCGCAGGTGATTTTACAAAACGTCCGCTTACTCAACAATTACAGTTCCGTCGCCGGCGGCGCCATCTACTGCTACGACGGCACGCTGACAATGACCAACAGCCTGCTGGAACACAACGCCTCGGACACGGCCGGGGCCATTTTTAACGATGGCTGCGCCATGACGATCAGCGGCTCCACCTTGCGGGGCAACCAGGCGCTGGGCGCTTTCGGCCGGGGCGGGGCGATTGAGAATCGCCCACTGGGGGATTTGACGCTGACCAATACACGCCTGGAGACCAACGCGGCCCTCGATGGCGGCGGCCTGTATAACGACAGCGGCGCAACTGCCCGGTTAACGGCCGTCATCTTTACCGAAAATACGGCCGGTTATGGCGGCGGTGTGGAAAACAGCGGCGCATTAACTGTGACGCACAGCCTGTTTGACGGCAACAATACATCGGGCAGCGGCGGCGGGCTGTGGAATATGGGGGGACGGCCGTTATCGAAACAAGTACCTTCTCCAATAACTTCGCCTACGAAGGGGGCGGCGTCAACAGCTATGGCGCGACGCTGGAAATGCGTGACGTCAACCTGGTGAACAATTATGCCAACGGCCTCAGCGGCACGCCGCACGGCGGCGGCCTGTACCATGCCGGTGGCACAGCATTTATCACCAACGCCACCATCCAGGGCAACTATGCGACCAGCAACGGCGGCGGCATCTACCAGGCGTCCGACGACAACCTGGTGTTGACCAATGTCACCATCGTCGGGAATGTGGCGGCGGGGCTGGGAGGTGGGTTGTATCATTACGGCCGTTATGCCGTGCTGACCAATGCCACGTTGGCCAATAACCAGGCGGGCATCGCCGGCCACGCCATTTATGAAGATTCGCCGCAGACTCCGGCCGAACCCGGCGTGGTGCAGCTTGTCAACAGCGTCATCTTCGGGCAGGCGGTCAATTGTGATGGCGGTTTGTTCCAATCGCTGGGGCATAATCTCAGCCAGGGCAGCTGCGCTTCGCTCAGCCATCCCACCGACCAGGATGCCTACTCCGGCGATCTGCTGCTCGGCTCGCTGGCTTTTAACGGCGGCGATTTTGCCATGCAAACCCTATTGCCTCAAGCTGGCAGCCCGCTGATTGACGCCGGCGACCCCACTGCCTGCTGGGCTACCGATCAGCGCGGCGGCGGCCGGGTGGGGGTGTGCGACCTGGGCGCGGTGGAGTATGGGGCGGATGTGATGCGGGTGTATTTGCCGATGGCGGTACGGCCGTGAACCGATTACGGATTACGGAATACGGAATACGGAACACCGATTACGAAAACATCTGGAGACACATGAAACACAATCAACTTTTAGTCATGACACTCATTTTCTTACTCATGCTGGCCTGGGCCGCAGGGCACGGCGGACGCGGTGGTGGGGGATGGCTCGCCGGCAAGCTGTACGGAAGCGGTGTTTGATAGTGCGCTGGCAGCGGCTGGGGGAGGGGCGGCGCGATTACGTTTAGCTGCGGCGCAAATCCCCATGCCATCCAGTTCACCAGCACCAAATCGCTGACCGATGACATTATCATAGATGGCGGCGATCTGATTACTCTGTCTGGCGGCGGCGCGGTACGGCCGTTTCTGGTAGCGGGCAATCCGGTGGAAATCCGCCATCTCACCCTGACACAAGGTCAGGCGGACTTGGGTGGGGTGATTCAGGTGTCTGCCAGCGGCTGTCTGACCCTGACAGACAGCCATCTCACGGCAAATACAGCCATCAATGTTGGCGGCGGGCTGCGCATTGATGGGGGAACGGCCGTTCTCAGCCGTGTTACCCTGGATAACAATAACGCCAGCTACGGCGGCGGCATCTACAACAATGGCGCCCTCACCCTGACCGATGCGACTGTCCCTCTAGCCGAAATAAAACACATCCTTTACCAAATCACGCTATACTGGTGGCAGACAAAAAACTATCTTCGCGGTTTTAGAAGGAGCGTGAACCATGGGCTACCAACGGCCGTCCCTGGACGATGAATGGCAAGGATTAGAACCGGAGCAACCCAAACAGCGGTCTGGGCTGGTATGGGCGGGGATCATCGGCGGGGTGATTTTGCTTTTTGTTTGCCTGGCGAGCCTCTTTGTTTTGCTGCGGCAGTTTAACCAGCGCACGTCTACACCTTTGCCGCCGCCCGGCATGGCTACGTCTGTTGTGGGCGCACCTGGCCTAGGCACACCAAGTGTGCCTACGCCATTGATTGTGTTGACGAATACGGCCGTTCCCGCCTCATCCACCAACCTGCCCGCCGCCACCGTCACCTTGCCTATTCTGGCTACGGCCACGCTGCCGCTGGCCGCCACCGTTACGGTGGCGACCGTTACGGTCGCCACCATCCCACCGCCTACCGGCAGCGTCCAGGCCGCCCCGCTTTCCTCCCCACCAACCATTAACGGCGACCTGAGCGAATGGGCGGGGATCGGCGCGTATGAGTCCACCTACCGGGTATTCAGCGCCCCTGGCTGGAATGGCACGGATGACTTAACGGCCGTCTGGCGGTTGGGTTGGGACGCGGCCAATCTCTACATCGCCGTCGCCGTCAGCGATGACGTACACGTGCAGACCCAGACGGGTAACCAAATTTTCCGCGGCGACAGCGTGGACATGCAGTTTGAAACCAATCTGGCGCGGGCTAGCAGCCAGTTGGGGCCATCCAATTTTCAGATTACCTTTTCGCCAGGCGATTTTGTCGGGTTAGCCCCATCGGCCTTTCGTTTTCAGGGGACCAGCCAGGGGCAAATTTTAGACGCGCCCGGCGGCCATCGCATCACGCTGGCGGCGCAGAAGACGGCCGTTGGCTACAACCTGGAGGCCGCCATCCCCTGGGCCGATTTGAGCATTACCCCATTTAGCGGCCTGGTGCTGGGTGTGTCGCTGAACGCCAACGACAACGACACGCCGGGAACGGCCGTGCAAGAAGTGATGAAGTCTCACGTCTCCACCCGCACCTTCACCAATCCCACCACCTGGGGTACGCTGACCCTGCGCTAACCACCGGCCATCGCCCCGACAATGCGGAACGGCTCTGCCCCGGCGGCCACCTCGTCGGGCAGCCGGGCATCCGGCGGCTGGTGCGACCAATCCTGCCCACAGGTGAAGAAGCGGATAAACGGCCGTCGCTGCTGCGTCACATGGTCACGGATGGTCCCGCGCAGCACCGGGTACGTCGCTTCCAATGCATCCAAAATTGCCCGCGGCGTTACTACCTCCTCAACCTGAAGTTCCACCTCGCGTCCAACGCCCGCCAGCGTCCGTAAATGTGTGGCAGCACAACCCGGATCATGGCGTTGTCAATACCTCCACCGATAGCACGGCCGGTAAATCACGCACAATCGGCGTCCAACTATCGCCGGAATCGGCCGAGGCGTACACCTGACCGCCGGTGGTACCAAAATAGATGCCGCAAGAATCCAACGAATCCACCGCCAGAGCATCGCGCAGCACATTGACATAACAATCTTTTTGTGGCAAGCCGTTCGTCAGCGCCTCCCAATCGTTGCCCCCGGAGCGGCTGCGATACACACGCAGCTTCCCTTCCGGCGGATAATGCTCGGAATCGCTCTTGATGGGAACCACGTAAATGGTATCCGGCTCATGGGCGTGAACGGCAATGGGGAAGCCAAAATCGCTGGGCAAATTGCCGCTGACCTCATGCCACATTGCCCCGGCGTCGTCGCTGCGCATCACGTCCCAATGCTTTTGCATAAACAAAACGTTCGGGCGCGACGGGTGCATGGCGATGTTATGGACACAATGCCCGACCTCGGCATGGGCATCGGGCAGTTCATAGTCAGACTTTAAGCCCTGGTTGATCGGCCGCCAGGTCTGGCCGCCATCGTCACTGCGGAATGCGCCGGCGGCCGAAATTGCCACCACGATCCGCTGCGGATTGGCGGGGTCCAAAATGATGGTGTGCAGGCACATGCCCCCGGCCCCCGGCTGCCACAGATGCCCTTTGGCCGCGCGCAGTCCGGGAAGCTCTTGCCATGTTAATCCACCATCCTGCGAACGGAACAGAGCGGCGTCTTCTACTCCGGCGTACACCACGTCCGGTTCGCTGGGTGATGGTTCCAGATGCCAGACGCGCTGAAACTCCCAGGGGTGTTGGGAGCCGTCGTACCATTGGTGTGTGCCGGGGACGCCGTCGTAGACAAATTCGTTGCCCACCGGCTGCCACGTCTGGCCGCCATCGTCGGAGCGTTGAATCAACTGCCCGAACCAGCCGGTGGATTGCGCCGCATACAACCGGTTGGGATTCACCGGCGAGCCTTTGAGATGGTAGATTTCCCAGCCGGCAAAATGGGGACCGCTAACCGCCCAATGCTGCCGTCGTTCGTCCGACGAAAGGATGAATGCGCCTTTGCGCGTGCCTACCAACACCTTTACCTGACTCATGTTAGCCTCCTATCTTGACCTGTCTATTTGAATTCGCGTGGCTGTGGTTGATGCTTTATCACGCATCATCACCCATTTTATTGGCAAACCCCAGGCATTAATATTAGAACAGGCGTTCTTGTTTGTCAACTTTCCTATTAGCCAATACGATTAGTGGCTAAATTTGGTATGAAGGAGAGCGTTTTATGGCGCTGCGTCCCCAATTTTCGGCTGTGCAAGCCGGGCAGTTGGTTTATGATGTGTATGGTCTGGCGGGAACGGCCGTTTCCCTCCCCAGCGACCGCGACCAAAATTTCCTGCTCACAACCGCCGACTTCCAATTCGTCCTCAAAATCGCCGGACCGGCCGAACAGCAGGACGCGCTGGACTGTCAAAATCAGGCCCTCGCTCACTTGCGCCGCCAGCCGAACCTGGCTCCCCTGCTGCCTAATGTGCGCCTGGCGTTGAATGGGGAGGCCATTCCCACGGTAATGGGCGCGAATGGCGTCGTCTATCTGGCGCGATTGGTCACTTACCTACCCGGCGCGCCCCTGGCGAAAGTCAATCCTCACACCCCTGACTTGCTGCGCGATGTTGGCCGGGTCTTGGGCGAAGTGGATGCCGCCCTGCTCGGTTTTAGCCATCCGGCCATGGGCCGCACGCTGCCCTGGGACCTGGCTCACGCCGCCGACACCATCAGCCGCCACCTGGATTACATCGCCGACCCTGACCACCGCGCTCTGGTGGAGCGGCGGCTGACCGATTTTGTCGCCCATGTCGCCCCGCGCCTGCCGGAACTGCGCCGCAGCGCCATTCACGGCGATGGCAACGATTACAATATCTTGGTGACGGCCGATACCCGTCGGCCACGCCGCCTGGCCGGGCTGATAGATTTTGGCGACATGGTCCATTCCTGCACCCTGTTTGAGCTGGCTATCGCCGCCGCCTACGTGATGATGGACAAGCCGGACCCATTGGCCGCCGCCGGTCATCTGGTTGCTGGCTATCACGCCGCCCTGCCCCTGGCTGATTTGGAACTGGAACTGCTCTATCCGCTCATCCTGGCCCGCATCTGCGTCAGCGTGGTCATGTCCGCCTACCAGCAAACCCTGCACCCCGATGACCCGTACATCGTTATCAGTGAGAAACCCGCCTGGGCGCTGTTGGCGCGATTGGAGCGCGTCCAGCCGCGCCTGGCCCATTACACCTTTCGCGCTGCTTGTGGATGGGCGGCTGTGCCGGAAACGGCCTTTATCACCCAACACCTCCGCGCGAACCAATCCACCTTTGCCCCTGTCATGCTGCGCGCGGCGAAGTATCCCGATGGCCAAGATGAGACGGATAGAACGGGATGCTTCGGAGGATGCTTCGGCAAGCTCAGCACAGGCTCTCAGCATGACGGGGGAGCGCTGGTCCTCGACCTCAGCGTCGGCAGCCAGACGCTGGGCAGCCCGGCCGACTTCGCCGACCCGCAGAAATTCAGCCGACGTGTGCAAACCCTGCTCGACGAAGCCGGCGCGGCCGTCGGTGTTGGCCGCTACGACGAGGCGCGGCTGATTTACACGGCCGATTTCTTCCGTACCGAGACGGGTGAGCAGCGCACTATCCACCTGGGGCTGGATTTGTTTGCGCCGGCGGGAACGGCCGTCACCGCCCCCCTCGCCGGAACCATCCACCGTTTCGCCGACAATCGCGCCGCGCAAGATTACGGCCCAGTCCTCATCCTGGCCCATCAGACCGATGACGGCCGTCCCTTCTACACCCTCTACGGCCACCTCAGCCGCGCCGCCATGGCCGATTGGCAGGTTGGCCGCCTCGTGCAGCCCGGCGAGCCATCGCCGCTCTGGGCGACAGCGCCGAAAACGGCGGCTGGCCGCCTCATCTCCACTTCCAGATCATCACCGATTTGCTCGACTTGGGGACCGACTTCCCCGGCGTGGCTCCGGCCAGCCAGCGCGAAGTCTGGCGCGGCCTCAGCCCTGACCCGAACCTGATCGCCCGGCTGCCGGCCGAAATCTTCCCCTCGCCCGAACGAAGCAAAACCGAGATTCTGGCGCGTCGCAGCGAGACGCTGGGCAAGTCGCTGAGCCTGTCCTACCGGCAGCCGCTCAAGATTGTGCGCGGTTGGCGGCAGTATTTGTATGATGAAAACGGCCGTGCCTACCTCGATGTGGTCAACAACGTTTGCCACGTTGGCCACAGCCATCCCCGCGTGGTGCAGGCGCTGGCCGGGCAAGCCTACGTTCTCAACACCAATACCCGTTACCTGCACGACAGCATCATCACCTACGCCGAACGGCTGCTGGCCACCCTGCCACCGCCGCTGAGCGTACTCTTTTTGGTGTGCAGCGGCAGCGAAGCCAATGAATTGGCCCTGCGCCTGGCCCGCGCCCACAGCGGCGCGGCCGATTTTATTGTGGTGGATGGGGCTTATCACGGCAACACCCAGGCGCTCATCGAAATCAGCCCATACAAGCATGATGGCCCTGGTGGGAGAGGCACGCCGCCCCACGTCCACAAAGCGCTCATGCCCGACCCGTATCGCGGTGTTTACAAGGGGTACGGCCGTGCAGCCGGCCACGCCTACGCCCAACATGTTGCCGAAATTGTGGAAGAATTAAACCGCGGAGGGCGCGGAGAACGCAGAGTTTCTCCTTCTTCCTCCGCGCTCTCCGCGGTAAAACCTGCCCTGGCCGGGTTTATCGTGGAGTCGGTATTGGGCTGCGGCGGGCAAATTGTGCTGCCGCAGGGCTATTTGCCAGAAGCGTTTACGGCCGTGCGCGCCGCCGGGGGCGTCTGCATCGCCGACGAGGTGCAGGTGGGCTTTGGCCGGGTGGGCAGCCACTTTTGGGGCTTCGAGACCCAGGGCGTTGTGCCAGACATCGTGACGATGGGCAAGCCAATTGGCAATGGCCACCCGCTGGCCGCCGTGGCCACCACGCGGGCCATCGCCGACTCGTTTGCCAATGGCATGGAGTATTTCAATACGTTTGGCGGGAATCCGGTGAGCTGCGCGGTGGGAACGGCCGTGCTAGACGTCATCGTCGAGGAGAATTTGCAGCAAAACGCGCTGGACGTGGGCAACCATTTGCTGGCCCGCCTGACCACCCTGACGGACAAATACTCGCTGGTCGGCGATGTGCGTGGTTTGGGGCTGTTCATCGGCATTGAATTGGTGCGCAGCCGCGAGACGCTGGAACCGGCCGCCTGGGAAGCCAGCTACGTCGTTGAACGCATGAAAGAAGAGGGTATCCTGCTCAGCACGGACGGTCCGCTGCACAACGTCATCAAACTCAAGCCCCCCCTCGTCTTCACCCATGCCGATGCCAATTATCTGGCAGACACCCTGGACAAAATCCTGGCCGAGGATCCGGTTCAATAACATGACAAAATTCGGCATGGTTCATTACAGGCGATATGTGCTTTACGAATTTGGCAAGAAAGCGCGCCATGCTGAGAGCCTGTGCTGAGCTTGCCGAAGCATCCCCCGAAGCTTCCCATCTTCTGGTGGGAGCGGGATGCTTCCCCATTCGACGTTGCTCAGGGCCGAAGACTCCGCTCAGACCTCGTCCTGAGCAACGCCGAAGGAATGACAATTCAGCGTAAATTTGTAAAGAAGATGTTTCGCTTGATGAACCATGCCCAAAATTGCAATGAATCGCACCCAAATTCAATGCGGGTCTGGAATATTGTCAGTGCAAATTCTGCGCGGCGATGAAGGAAAGCCCGTGTTCCGTCAGCGCCCAGGCCGTGCGGCTGGTGGCGTCTAGTTTGTCCAGAAAATTCTGCTCCAGATGCGCCCAATCGCCCGATTCGATGATCTCCATTTTGTCGCGGAAATAGTCGAGGATGTCTGAAGGATGCTCGCGAGCCTGGTCTACTTCCGGGTCGCCGCCTTCGTGTTTGGCGGAGATGTTGCCCACATGGTCGGCCAACGCTACCAACTCGTCGCGCCGATTGTAGGGTTGGCGCACGATGCTCTTCCATGTCTCGGTGATGTGATGCTCGAAGCGCACCACGTCCTCAAAGCCCAGCTCCTGGCGGAATTGAGCGGTGATCTCCATGCTCTCGTTGTTGATCGAGTTGCCCCAGTTGAAGCCGATCAGGGGCGAGGCGCCATCGTCGCGGGCGAACAATTTCGCCGCCAATAGGGTCCAGAGGGCGGCGTAGGGGTTGTCGTTGCCCATGAAGACAGAGATTTTGAACTCGTTGTCCACGCCCAGGCGGTGCAGCAGATAGCCGAGCAGCACGGTACCAGGATTGATGTTTAACACCTGACGCACGCCGTAATTGGTGTAGTAGTAGAGGAATTCATCCAGCCATTTCAGGGCGTGGGTGTTGGGCTGGCCGATGCCGCCGAAGTAGCCGGTGATGGTTGCCGGGCCATTGAGGTGGATGTTGGAGCCGTCGGTTCCTTTGGTGTCCAGGGTTTCTACGTAGCTGGCGCCGATGATCTGCATGGCGGCGGCGAAGGCAGGCAGGTCGCCGTCGGCTTCTTGCTCTTTCATTTTGCGCACGCGGATGAAGCGGCCAGGCAGCAGGTCTTGGTTGGCGATGGCGCGGCGCACGGCCGTTATCAGCCAGGGGAAATACTGCGCCGCGCTTACCTCCAGGGTCACGGCAAAGTCATCGGTGAAGGTCATCTGGTTCGCCTTGTCGCCCAACACCCTGCGCCGATAATCGGCCACACTGATGAAGGCGCGGTTGTCGCGCTGTTCCGCCAGCCAGTCCAGGTCGGCCAGGAATTCGGGGTGGGTGGCGGCCACTTTGGCCCGCAGGGCAGGCATAGCGCGCGCCGCGGCCGCTTTGGCGTTAATCTCTT
The DNA here is from genome assembly GCA_016716065.1 of Candidatus Leptovillus gracilis. Taxonomy (NCBI): domain Bacteria; kingdom Bacillati; phylum Chloroflexota; class Ardenticatenia; order Promineifilales (SeqCode); family Promineifilaceae (SeqCode); genus Candidatus Leptovillus; species Candidatus Leptovillus gracilis. Next base: position 1,008,648 of record JADJXA010000002.1, read on the forward strand.
CGGGTGTGCCATATTTCGCCACCACCGCCAGGAAATCATTGATCACCCGCATGTCGGGGTTTAGCAAGACCGCGTTGATGGTCTCTAAGCGGTCTGGGGGAATTCGTAATCGTTCACGTAAGTCGTCGTTCATCTTTTGTTCCTCTGACATCGGGAGCGGCGGGCGGCCTGTGCTCCCAGAGTGTCAATCAAGCATCCCCAGCAGTTCGTTGTACTCGTCGTCCTTCATGCCGAAGTAATTTTCCGGTTGGGGAAAACGGCCGTCGCTCACCTCGGCCACGTACTGCTTTACCCCGTTCAGAATCACTTCGCCGGCGTTGCCATATACTTTAGCCATGCGTGGCGTAAATTTGGGGTAGAGGCCGAACAAATCGTGATAGATCAGCAGTTGGCCGTGGGCGTTTGGCCCGGACCCCAGGCTCATGATAATGCAGTTTTCCGCCCGCTCGGTGATGAGCTGGCAGAGCCGGTCGGGGACCAATTCTAGCAGGATCATGAAGGCGCCGGCTTTTTCCAGCGCTTTGGCGTCGTCGGCGATCTTTTTGGCCTGGAGGGCGCTCTTGCCTTGCAAGCGGAAGCCGCCCAGGGCGCTGGCGCTTTGCGGCGTCAGCCCCAGGTGGCCGATGGCCGGGATGCCGGCGGCGACGATGCCGGCGATACGGTCGGCCATCTCGCGGCCCCCTTCGAGCTTGATGGCGTCGCAGCCTGTTTCGGCCATGAAGCGGCCGGCGCTGCGAACGGCCGTTTCCACGCTTGGCTGGTAGCTCATATAGGGCATATCGCCAATCACAAATGCGTTTGGCGCGCCGCGGCGCACAGCCCCCGTGTGGCGGATCATATCATCCATGGTCACTGGCAGGGTGCTGTCGTAGCCCAGCATCGTCATGCCCAGGCTGTCGCCCACCAGGATCATGTCTATGCCCGCCTCATCCTGGAAATGGGCGGTCGGGTAATCGTAGCCGGTCAGCCAGGTGATCTGCTCACCATCGGCTACTTTTTTGAACAACGTCGTCAGAGTTACTTTTTTACGGGTCATTGGTTCCTCCTGGGAAATGGGTTAACGGAGAGGCGCGGCGACGCAGCGGGAAATTTGCGTCGCCCGCTATTCTTAAGGCTGCGCCTCGCCGGTGGGAAATTGGGTTACAACGGGCAGCATGGTGGTGGATTTGACTTCTGACAGCACCAGGCTGGTATGGATGCGAGCGACGCCGGGAATGGGCGTCAGCCCTTTGACGACAAAACGTTCCAAATCTTGGCGGTCTCGAATGAGGACTTTGAGCAAATAGTCAAACTCGCCGGTGACATGATGGCACTCCAAAACTTCGGGCATTTGGCTGACGCGGGCGCGGAATGCTTCTAATCCCTCTTGTTGATGCAGTTGCAGCGAGACGCTGATGAAACAGGTTATGTCGTAGCCTAATTTTTTCTTGTCCAGCAGTGTGGTGTATTGGCGGATGTAACCCTGGTCGGTCAGGCGTTTGACGCGGGCGTGGGTGGCGGGGGCGGACAGGTTGATGGTTTGCGCCAATTCGACGTTGCTGATACGGCCGTTCTGTTGCAGCGCCGCCAGGATTTGCCTGTCAACTTCATCAAGATCGTTCATGATAAATATATTAGCATAAAAGGCCCCTTTACTTCAACATTATTCCAGGATATTCCATATAGTCAGAATATTACTAGGTAAAGGATAGCTTCAGTTTTTTGAACCGTGCCAAAATCTTAACATTTTCTTCACAGCTTCTTGACAGATTCTAATTGTCGCAGCCGCTGCTGGAGGTGTACCTGGACGAAACAGACCTGGCGATGGTTGGGTTGAATTACGAGGTGGATGTGGTGTTTAACGCCCTGCCGGATGAGACGTTCACCGGTCGAGTTATCCTGGTTGATCCGCAGTTGACCAATACCAGTGGGGTAACGGCCGTGCGCGCCCTGGTCCAACTCGATTCCTTTGCCAAGCCCCAAACCCTGCCGGTAGGCATGAATGCCACCGTGGAAGTGATTAGCGGCCGGGCTGAGGGCGCTCTCCTGGTTCCGGTGGAAGCGGTGCGCGAACTATCGGTCGGTGACTATGCCGTCTTTGTCATGGAAAACGGTGAACCGAAGCTGCGGCTGGTCGAGGTGGGCATCATGGACTTCACCTATGCCGAAATCATCTCTGGCGTGGCCGCCGGCGAAGAAGTGACAACCGGGATTGTGCAGACGAAGTAGCGTATTCCGAAATCCGAAATCCCAAACAATCATCCAAACCGAAAACCTGCACAAAGTGTATGGTATGGGCGATATTCAAGTAGAGGCCCTGGCCGGGGTAGACATTCGCATTGGCGAAGGGGAGTTTGTGGCCGTGATGGGACCGTCTGGCTCTGGCAAGAGTACGTTGATGAATATTTTGGGCTGCCTGGACCGGCCGACAAACGGCCGTTACCTGTTGGCCGGTGAAGACGTGAGCGGCCTGAACAAAGGGCAGCTTGCCGCCATTCGCAACCGGCGCATCGGCTTTATCTTTCAATCTTTTAACTTGCTCGCGCGCACCGACGCTTTGCGGAATGTGATGCTGCCTCTGGTTTACAAGCGCGAAGGGCAGCTTTCGCCCAAGGCGCGGGAAGAACGGGCGATGGCCGCGCTGGAAGCGGTTGGTCTGGCAAACAGCGACACCGCCGCCGAGGCCGAAGTAACGGCCGTACTTAACCAGATTCAAGCCGCCAGCGCCGCCAGATGACCGCCGACATCGCCCATGAACTGCGCACCCCCCTCAGCATCATTCTCGGTTACACCGAATCGCTGCGCGATGGCATTTTGTCCCCCGACGCCGCCACGTTCGACATTCTGCACGACGAGGCGCAGCACCTGAACCGGCTGGTCCAAGACTTGCGCACCCTGTCGCTGGCCGAAGCCGGTGAACTCTCCCTGGCGTTCGACACTGTCGCTCCCGCCGATTTGCTGCGCGGCGTGGCCGCCAAATACACTCACCAGGCTGACCAGCAAACCATTGCTCTGCGCGTCGCCGCCGACAAAGGGCTGCCGACCATCGAAGTGGACCCAGGACGCATGGAGCAGGTGTTGGGCAATCTGGTCAGCAATGCCCTGCGCTATACCCCATCAGGCGGCCAGATTCTCCTCGCCGCCGCTCAGACTCAGCCAGACAAGCTCGCCATTCGCGTCACCGACACCGGCCAGGGCATTGCCGCCGATGATTTGCCCCGCGTATTTGATCGCTTCTACAAAGCGGATCCGTCGCGGGCGGCGCAAGGTGAGTCAGGACTGGGGCTGGCGATTGCCCGCTCGCTGGTGACCATGCACGGCGGGTCTATTTGGGCGGAAAGCGCCAGGGGCGTTGGCACAACGTTTGTCATTGAACTGCCTCTTTCACCTGACACACCTTGCGCCACATTGTGATCTAGCGCCAGAGGTCGGTGTCATTTTCATCAGGCATTCGCATAACATGATGCCGTGACTGTCTGCTTGATATTTCCCACCAAATGAATTACCATTTACAGGAATAGGTAATTCAACAGGAGACATCATGAGTGGGCTGCACCCGCCACCACGAATGAAAACCGTGGGAGCGCAGGCGTCTCGCCTGCTGGGGCGGACGGGACGTCCGCGCTCCCATTTTCACGGGAGACAGGCATATGCTTAGCACCATTACAGCACGAGGCCAGACTGTTATTCCGGCCGCCATTCGACGACAATTTAAACTTTCACCGGCTGATCGGTTGGAATGGGTCATTGAAAATGACACCATTCGGATTATTCCTGTTCAGGCGGATCCCGTAGCCGCTTTTCGCGGTCAGGGACGCGGCGGGGCTGTGGACCGTCTGTTGGCCGAACGAAACCAGGATAAAAGCCGCGAATGAATCGTTACCTGCTGGATACTTCGGCTCTGATTACCCTGCGCGATGATGAAGCTGGCGCTGAGGAGGTAGCTGATTTACTCTACCGGGTACAGCAAGGGCAGGTCCAATGTTTTGCCTGCTTTATTACGTTGATGGAGTTATTTTATCGTGTCTGGAAAGATGAAGGAGAAACAGCCGGGCGTTTGGCCAACGAACAATGCCAGGCTTTGCCTATAACCTGGGTCCATGAAGATGTGCGGTTACTGGAAAAGGCGGTTGAATTAAAGGCTACTTATGCCATTTCTTTGGCAGACGCCTGGATTGCGGCGGCGGCTGTTTTGCTGGATGCTGAACTTGTTCACAAAGCCCCGGAGTTTACGGCCGTTCCATGCCGCCAAAGATCGCTGCCGAGCCAAAAATGAAAGCAAATGCTCCCGGAAGCTGGTCGCCTCCGGGAGCGTTTTAATTTAGAACAAACCAACCACCTTGCCTGTTTCCAGGTCCAGGTCTACGTCGTAGTAGGCCGGGCGGGTGGGTAGGCCGGGCATCGTACTCATCGTGCCCAACAGCGGGTAGAGGAACCCCGCCCCCACACTGGCCCGCAAATCACGGATGGGGATGGTGAAGCCGGTGGGCGCGCCTTTCAGGTTGGGGTCGCTGCTGAGGCTGAGATGCGTTTTTGCCATGCAGATGGGCAGATCATCGAAGCTATTTTTCGTGTATAGAGCAATTTTCGCTTCAGCTTCGGCTGAATATTCCACGCCATCGGCCCCGTAGATATTCTTGGCGATGGTTTCGATCTTCTCCTTGATGCTCATCTCCAGCGGATAGAGGAAGTGGAAGTCGCTGGGCTGTTCGCAGGCGGCGATGATCGCTTCACCAAGCGCCACCGCACCTTTGCCACCTTCGGCCCAATGGTTGGTCATCACGGCGTCCAACGCGCCGGCTTCTTTGGAGATGCGGCGCACCAGCTCGATTTCGGCGTCGGTGTCGTCTTTGAAGCGGTTGACGGCGACGACGACCGGCACGCCAAAGCGCACAGCGTTGCGGATGTGGACGCGCAGGTTGCTGCAACCGGCTTCCAGCAGTTCCAGGTTTTCTTCGGTGTAGGCGGGGTCTAACGGCCGTCCCGCCACCACTTTTGGCCCACCCCCGTGCATTTTCAGGGCGCGAATCGTCGCCACCAACACCACCACGTTGGGGACCAATCCGCTGTAGCGGCATTTGATGTTAAAGAACTTCTCCATGCCAATGTCTGCGCCAAAGCCAGCTTCGGTCAGCACGTAGCCATCTGGCCCCACCAATTTCAGGGCGATCTGGTCGGCGATGATGGAGGAGTTGCCGTGGGCGATGTTGGCAAATGGCCCGGCGTGGACGAAAGCGGGTGTGCCTTCCAACGTCTGCATCAGCGTGGGCATGATGGCGTCTTTCATCAGTACCGTCAGCGCGCCGCCAATGCCCAGATCGTCGGCGGTGATCGGTTCGCCGACGTGGTTGGCGCCGATGACCATGCGCCCCAGCCGTTCGCGCATGTCGCCCAGGTCGGTGGTCAGGGCCAGGATGGCCATGATCTCGCTGGCGACGGCGATGTCGTAGCCGGTTTCGCGGGTGAACTTCTCTTCCGGCCCCTTGCCGATGGTGATGCCGCGCAGGTAGCGGTCGTTGGTGTCTACCACGCGCCGCCAGGTGATGGTGGCCGGGTCTATATCCAGCCGGGCAAAGCGCCCCTTTTCCTCGGCGGTTAGTTCGTTGGGGTCGGTTTTGTGAATGCCTAACTTGCGCAGGCGGCGCAGCATCACCGGTGCAAAGCGGCGGCTGCCTTCTTTGTCCGGCGGGCAGAGCCGGTTGAACAGCGATTCATCCGACTGGTAGGATTCGTGGTGGATGCGGGTGTCTATGGCGGCGGCCAGCAAATTGTTGGCGGCGGAAATGGCGTGGATGTCGCCGGTCAGGTGCAGGTTAAAATCTTCCATGGGGATGACCTGGCTGTAACCGCCGCCGGCCGCCCCGCCCTTAATGCCAAAGGTGGGTCCCTGGCTGGGTTGGCGCACGCAGGTGAATACGTTTTTGCCTAAATGCGCGCCCAACGCCTGGCTGACGCCGACGGTCGTCGTCGTTTTGCCTTCGCCCAGGGGGGTGGGGGTGATGGCGGTGACCAGCACGTATTTACCGTTGGGATGGTCGCGGAGGCGGTCGCGCGCGGCCAGGCTGACTTTGGCTTTGTTACGGCCGTATGGAACCAACTCCTCCGGCAGCAGGCCAACCTCGGCGGCAATCTGGGCGATGGGCAGCGGTTCGGCCGCCTGGGCGATGTCAATATCGCTGGGTACGGGGGTTAGCAGGTTTTGTAACTTGTGGGACATAGTGGGTTTGTTGTCTCCTGTAAATGGGATGGATAAAAAAACGGCGAGACCCGGACAAGCACTTTTATGCGCTTTCTTGTCTCGCCGTCATTTGATTTTTGCTTTGCCAGATGTGGGGAAACAATGGCGGTGTGGGAACTATCATCGGTGTTTCCGTCAATCTGTGGCCGACTATTCGGCCGATAAGATGTGCAGTTTGGCGTGGGGGATGGTTTCAAAGGCCCCACAATGGAATTTGATAGTAAAGCCGCTTTGCAAGATAGGATGCTCGCTTATGTGGGCTTTGGTTGTTTCAATGGCGTAGTCAATCAGGTCCATAAACCGTTCCCGGTCGCTTTGTTTTAACTCTTCTGTTGTACCGTCTCCTTCAAAAGTCACGGCTAACCAGTGAACAGCCGCTTCCGGGCGGATATTTTCAATCAGGGCAAAACTCCGTTTTTCGTCTTTGTGGATAATTTTGCCAGGCTGCTTACCTTTGATAATGTCGCCAAAAGGGTCATCTACGTCGGTCAATTCGTCAAAGTCCATGTTTTTGCCTGCCTCCCTGCAGTGATTGTCTGTACTGAAGCGGGTTAATATCTGTGAAAAACGTCACAGGGCGATTGTAACATGAGGGTAAGCTGGTGGTCAACGAATGTGGTTGTAAAGTGAGCAGCAGCCTGTGTCCGGGCAATCTGGGTAAAATATCTTATGCAGCTCTTATGGAAGGCGGGTATGATAACGGCCGTTAAAATCATCTTGTCTTACAAACAACCAAACAATTGGCCGGAACAGCGACATTGAGCCTACAATTAACCGCTATCTAATCTCTATTTTCTAATTTCTAAGGAAGAGGTGGTAACCATGACAGTAGAAGAACATCAGGCAACCGAAGCATTTAACTTTAAGACCGAAGTGAAGCAAGTGCTGCATATTTTGGTCCACTCCTTGTACAAAGACCAGGACATTTTTCTGCGCGAACTGGTCTCCAACGCCTCAGACGCGCTGACGCGGCTGCACTTTGAAACCCTGACCAACCGTGACTTTTTGGATCCCGACGCCGAATTGGCTGTTCACATCAGCGTGCCGCAAACCGATGAAGGCGAACCCAAGAAAATTATCGTCCAAGACAGCGGCCTGGGCATGACGCGGGATGAGTTGATCCGCAACCTGGGGACCATCGCCCAATCTGGGGCGCGCGAGTTTTTAGCCAAAATTAGCGCCGGCGACGTGGACCCTGGCGACGTGATCGGGCAGTTTGGCGTGGGCTTCTATTCCGTGTTTATGGTGGCTGATGAAGTGCGCGTCGTCTCGCGCAGCTACCAGCCTGGGGCCGAAGCGGCCGCCTGGGTGTCTGACGGCAGCGACAGTTTTCGCATCGAATCGGCCGAAAAGAGCGACCGGGGCACGGAAATCCACATTACCCTGAAAAAAGAGGCTGAAGAATTTGCCAACGAGTGGAAGCTGCGGCAAATTGTGAAGAAGCATTCCGACTTTGTCCGTTACCCGGTGTACGTCGGCGAGCAGCAGGCCAATCAACAGGAATCACTCTGGCGCAAAAACCCATCGGATGTGAAGCCGGAAGATTACAAGAGCTTTTACCAGCAGATGACGATGGATTTTGAAGAGCCATTGGCGACCATCCATTTTACCTCGGATGCGCCGGTGCAGGTGCGGGCGCTGCTGTTTGTCCCAGCCAAACGGGAGCCGAACATTCTGGCGCTGCGCAAAGAGCCGGGGTTGATGCTCTATTCGCATAACGTGCTGATTCAGGAGTACTGCACCGATTTGCTGCCGAACTGGTTGGGATTTGTAGATGGTGTGGTGGATTCGGAGGATTTGCCGCTAAATGTGAGCCGGGAAACGGTGCAAAACAACCGGTTGATGATGCACCTGGGCAAGACGATTCGCAAGCGGGTGCTGCGCGAATTGGGCAAGCTGGCCGACACGGATCAGGAAAAGTATCAGACTTTCTGGCGCGAATACGGCCGTGCCCTCAAAGAAGGCATCGCCACCGACCCAGCGGCCAAAGAAGAGCTGCTGCCCTTTTTCCGCTACCATTCGTCCAATTCCGAAGACGAGCCGATTTCGCTGGACGCTTATGTGCAGCGTATGCCTGAATCCCAAACCGACATCTATTATGTCCTGGGCGACGACAAGCGGACTGTGGCCAACAGCCCGCATCTGGACCCGTTTAAGCGCGCGTAATCTGGAAGTGTTGTACTGGGTGGACCCACTGGATGTATTTGTCGCGCCGATGATGGCCGACTATAAGGGTAAACAGTTCCGTAATATTGATGACGCCGGCCTGGAACTGCCAGAACTGGAACAGGACGAAGCCGCTAACGAACAGGAAACGGCCGTGCCCGATGCCGACTTTAACCGGCTTGTTGGCCGTTTTGTGACTACGTTGGGCGATAAAGTGGTGGAAGTGCGCCAGTCTAAAGTGTTGAAAAACAGCCCGGTGCGGCTGGTCTCACCGGAGGACGCGCCCAACCGCGAGATGCAGCGCATCTACCGGATGCTGGGCCAGGAGTATGAAGTGCCGAAGAAGATTCTGGAGGTCAACCGCCAGCACCCGCTCATCGCCAATCTGGCCCGGCTGGCAATGGAGCAGCCGGATGGCGAATTGGTGAAGCTGTCCATTGAGCAGTTGTACGACAGCGCCCTGGTGCAGGAAGGACTGCACCCCAATCCCACAGCCATGCTGCCACGCATTGAGCAGCTTATGATGTTGGCGGCGGCAGCGGAGTAAAAAACAGGACGCGGATAAACGTGGATGTGGTCGGCGGATTAGCGCAGATTTTTCAAATTATTCGCGCCAATCCGTCTATTCCGCGTTTATCCGCGTCCAATTCTTTTAAGCGCTTAACCAGGATTCGATAGCCGGCCGGGTCTGGCTCCACTCTTTGTGGTGGATGGCGTGTAGGCCAACGGCCGTTGCTCCCGCCACATTTTCCACAATATCATCCACAAACAACGCCGCTTCGGGCGGCACGCCTAGCTGCTGCAAGGCCAGGTGGTAGATGGCCGGGTTCGGCTTTAGCAGCCCTACGTCGCTGCTTAGGATGACACTTTGGAAGTGGGTAAACTCCGGGATGAGGATGTGCAGCCAGTCCACATGCACGGCGTTGGTGTTGCTGATGATGCCCAGGCGCAGATTGGGCCGTTGTGTCAATCCCACTGCATACGCCAGCGCCACCTCGTCGCGGTAAATGTGGCGGCAAAAGGCGCGGGCAAATTCGTCGTAATCGGGGGTGGTTCCGGCTTGTTGGACCAGGGTTTGGTGTAGTTGACGGCCGTTCACAATCCCTTTCCCCGCATCCTCGGCCAGATGGGAAGCCAACCTATCGAGTTCACTGAAAGAAGCCTGGGAGACAGCGGCAACGGCCGTCCACGTGCTTTCGTGGTCATAATCCACCAGCACGCTGCCTAAATCGAAGATGACTGCTTTGGGTGTCATGGTGTGGGTGTGGGTGTGAGATTTGTCCAATCTTTAAGATTGGACAAATCTTCGTTGTTAGCGGCTCGTGCGCTCTACCAACCGCTTGAGTTGGTTTTCAAAGGCGCTGTCGGGCATAAACGCCAGATTTAGCCGCCGCACAACGGCCGTACGCGCCGCCAGATACGCATCCAACAAATGGCGCAGGTGAACGGCCGTCGCTTTCGTATCGGCTGAGTAGAAGGCGGCCAGCATACCCTGGTAAACCGGGTCTTCCGGCGGCAGCACGTGCAGCAGCGGTGGCAGCGAAAAATGCAGCAGTTCCATGTAGACGGTAAATGGTTTGTCATAATCGCCGCGCAGCACCTGCCGGTACACGTCCCAGAACATCACCCAAAAGCGTTCATCCAGGGCGGTCAGTTCGGCGGCGGTCATCTGCGGCCGGGTTAGCACGGTTTGGGCGCAGCGTGCCTGATAAGCCGCGGCCCACCCCTCTTTGTCGTCCTTCAGGATGCGCAGGTCGCGGTCCCAGGGGTTGGGCGTCAGCCCCTCTTTGGTCTCATAGCGATAATCCGCTTTGGTCCCGTTGCTGTAGAGGGTGATGTGGAAGTACGGCCGTACATGCGCTGCGTCAAACGATTGGCAGGGTACGTAAGGCGTCACCGATTTGACGAATTCGCGCCGCTGCCGCCAGGCGCTCTCGCGCCGGGCATCGTCGGCGAACACCAGGGCCACATCCAGGTCAGAATAGGCGTCGTCAGTGCGACGGCCGTATGACCCGGCCAAAAAGCAGACCACTATATCTGATTCGGTCAGCACCCGTTGTTGTAAGCGCACAATGACGCGATCTTGTTCAAACATGGCGATTTCGGATTTCGAATTGGCGATTGGCAGGGGCGAAGCTGTCGGGCAGAGACATTGACGATTGGGCTAGAAACAGCCCATCATCGTCATGGCATAGACGACGCCTGCGCCTAACGCCAGGCCGGACAAAACTTGCGCCGGCGTGTGACGCTTCAGATAAAGCCGCACCCAACACACCAACACCACCAACGGCAGGATAAGCAGCCCGGCCGCCCAGCCAAACACCAGACCCACCAGCAGCATGGTCGCCATCACGCCGGTGGCGTGGATGCTGACCAGCCAGAAGATGTTAATCAGGCCCAATAAGACCAGCTCGATGCCATTAAATAGCGTCAGGCAGCGCAGCAGTTCCGGCCCATCGAAGGTGATGATGAGGTAATAAAGCAGCAGGGTAGACAAAACGGCCGTCACATACGGCAGATGCCGCTCTTTGGTGTTGCTCATGTGCAGTTCGGCAATCCGGCCGGTCCGCAGTAAAAAGAGCACAATGAGAATGGGCAGCAGCGCGACAAAAAAACCATACACGGCCGCCCACAAGAAACCTTCCAGAGACGGCCGTTCATACAGGGCAAACGCCAACCCCAAAATGGCAAACATCACCGGCGGACTGACGATGTTGGAAAAAAGGCGGGCAGTTTGCACCCATCCGGTGCGGTCGGCTTCGTGGTGGTCGCGGGGTGTACTCATGGGGACTGGGTGGCTGGGTGGCTGGGTGGCTGGGTGTCTGGGTGGCTGGGTGACAGTTTCACCTTGTCACCCAGCCACCCGTTTATCTCACGTGCCTTCTTCCCAGGAGTTCAGGTATTTCACCTGTTCATCGGTCAGGGTGTCAATCTGGATGCCCATGGATTGCAGTTTGATGGCGGCAATGGTCTGGTCTACCTCTTCTGGCACTGTGTAGACGCGGTTTTCCAGTTTGCCCTGGTTGTCCAGCAGGTATTTGGCGGCCATCGCCTGCCCGGCGAAGCTCATATCCATCACCGCGGCCGGGTGGCCTTCGGCGGCGGCCAGGTTGATCAGGCGGCCTTCGCCCAGCAGGTTGAGTTTACGGCCGTCTTTGGTGGTGTACTGCTGCACAAACGGCCGTACCTGCTTCGGGTCGTCCACAGACAAAGCGCGCAAGGCCACTTTGTTGATTTCCACGTCGAAGTGACCGGAGTTCGCCAAAAGGGCGCCATCCTTCATCACCGCCAGGTGGCGCTCGTCAATGACGTGAATGTCGCCGGTCGCCGTCACAAAAATGTCGCCAATGGGAGCCGCTTCAATCATCGGCATCACGCGGAAGCCATCCATCACCGCTTCCAACGCCTTCAGCGGGTCAATCTCGGTGACGACGACATTCGCGCCCAAACCCTTGGCGCGCATGGCGATGCCCCGGCTGCACCAGCCGTAACCACCCACGACCACCGTGCGCCCGGCAATCAGGAAATTGGTCGCCCGGATGATACCATCCATGGTGGACTGGCCCGTGCCGTAGCGATTGTCAAACAGGTGCTTGGTCATGGCGTCGTTGACGGCCATCATGGGGAATTCCAGGGCGCCGTCGTTGGCCATGGCCCGCAGGCGCACAATGCCGGTCGTCGTCTCTTCGGTGCCGCCGATGATGTTGGGCAGCAGTCGCGGCGCGATTTGTGCAGGGTGCTGACCAGGTCGGCGCCGTCATCCATGATGATGTGGGGTTTGTGATCCAACACGGCGTTAAGATGTTTGTGGTAGGTTGCGTTATCTTCACCTTTGATGGCAAAAACGGGGATTTCGTAATAGCTCACCAGGGCGGCGGCTACGTCGTCCTGGGTGCTGAGGGGGTTGCTGGCCGACAAAACAACGTCAGCGCCGCCGCTTTGCAAGGCGATCATCAGGTTGGCGGTTTCGGTGGTGACGTGCATGGTGGCCCCAACGCGAATACCGGCAAACGGCCGTTCCACGCCAAACTGATCACGAATGCCGCGCAAGACAGCCATCTCTTGCTCAGCTCACTCCATGCGATGCCGCCCGCCGGGCGCTAAATCGGGATTCTTAATATCAAAGTCCATCTGTAAATACTCTCCTAAAAAACATAATGGATTGGGAGAAGGGGCTGTAGATTACCCCCTGTTCCTATCCCCCAATTCCTAATAACAAATCCAACGCCCCTTCGTCATCGAAATGCTCACGATAACGGGCCACAAATTCGGCCGGCGTGAAATAATGATTTTGCGTGCCGACTTGTTCCAGCACGTAGGTGGCGGCCAATGCGCCCATGCGCCCGGCTACCGGCCAGGGCAGCCCCAATTCCATACCGCGCATCAACCCGGCGCGGAAGGCGTCGCCGGCGCCGGTTGGCTCCACCACCTGGCGCGGCGGCACAATCGGCACAAGGTACTCCTGCCCATCGGCCAGCAGATAAGCGCCATCTTTACCTTTGGTGATGAGCAAACCACCCACCCGCTGCCGAATATCGGCGTCGCTCAGGCCAGTTTTGTCACGGATCAGGTCGTATTCATAATCGTTGACAGCCAGGAGCGCCGCGCCATCCAGTCCTTGCGCCAAATCGTCGCCGTTCAGGCGAGCGGTTTGTTGGCTGGGGTCATAAATGTAGGGGATGCCCAACGCTTTGCATTCCAGGGCATAGGCGCGCATGGCGTCCGGGTCGTTGGGCGAGATGATCGCCAGGTTGGCGTCGGCGGCGTATTGGGCAAACGTGAGGCTTTTGGCATGAGCCATCGCCCCGGTGTAAAAGGTGGCAATCTGGTTTTGCGCGTCATCGGTGCTGACGAAAAAAGAGGCGGTGAAATCGTCGGGAATTTCGATGATGGGGGACGTATCCACTCCCAGGCCATCCAGCCACTGACGATAATCGCCGAAATCCTGGCCGGCGGTGGCTAAGATGCTGGGCCGCGAACCGAGTAAGGCCAGCGTATAGGCGATGTTGGGGGCTGTGCCGCCGCGATGCTTTTTCATGCTGTCTACCAGGAAGCTCAGGCTGACCTTGTGCAGACTTTCGGCGACGAGGGAGTCGGTGAATTTGCCCGGGAAGTGCATCAAATAATCGAAGGCGATGGAGCCGGTGATGACAATTTTCATGTTACTTACTTCTTTTATGGCCGGAATTTGTCAGTCACGCAGGTTGGCCTGGCTGGTGACAACCTTATTATGCGCCTGGGGCTTAACGTCGCTCTTAAGCACGGCCGTTACCCCCAACCTGTCCCGCAGCATGGTCAACATGGCGCGTAAGCCATCTTTGACGGTAATTTTCTTGCCCTCGGCGTAGGTGCGCGGGTCGTAGCTGATGGGAATTTCCAGAATTTCGTAACCGGCCAACAAAATTTTGTCCGGCAGTTCAAAATCCAGGTTGAAGTCGGTGGTTGTCAGGTTGAGCGATTTTACCACGTCGGCGCGGACCATTTTGGTGGCTGTGCCCACGTCGGTGAGGTGGCCGCCAAAGAGAATATTCGTCATGGCCGTCAGGGTGCGGATGCCCCAATAGGCGTGGGCATATTCGTAAATGGCCCGGCCACCCAAAATGCGCGAACCAAAAATGGCGGCAGCGCCGGTCTCTTCCACTTTGCGGCAGAAGCGGGCGTGTTCGGCCGGGTCGTACTCTTTGTCGGCATCCTGGATGATCATGTAGTCGCCGGTCATGTTTTCAATGCCGGTGCGGATGGACATGCCTTTGCCCATGTTGCGTTCATGGAAGAAGATGCGGATTTCCGGGTCGGCGATTTGTTGCAGGATTTCCCGTGTGCCGTCGGTGGAAAAATTGTCCACAACGAGAATTTCGCGGTCCCAACCGGGGCCTAAATCCACCGCCTGGGTCTGGTGGATAACTTCCTGGATGGTTGCTTTTTCGTTGTAGCAGCAGATGATGACAGATAATTTCATGTTTGTTCAAAGTGAAGGACTGAGAATTGCGCTTTTCATCATAAAGCCCACTCCTCAGTCCTCAGTGCCAATAAGTATTTATTTGAAAAGCCGAAGCTGAAAAGCCAGCTTGTGATTATAGCACACGGCCGTTTTTTACAAAAAGCCGGTGCTGGCGGTACAGCAATTCTAAATGTAGAAAACGGGTATCGGGAAAATAGCGGCGCAATGCCGATGTATCAGCGAGGAGTCGCACTCTGCGCTAATCAGATTAAAGTGCAGTGTTATGTGGCACGGTTCCGGAGTACAGTAACGACCTCAAAACCAGGTAATTACCCAGATGATAGCAACGCGGCATTTAGCCACCTCTGCCGAGGCGACTTGTGAGCATCCAGTAACAATGGCCCAATCGTAAGAAACGAAACAGTTAGTCAGGGGCGGGTTCCGCTCTCTAGACCCTCGGCCATAAATTGAATCAGGGCTTCCCAATTTTCAAAAGATTTGCCAACGCATCAGTGACCGGGCATCTCAAAGAAGGCGACGCGCACCTAGAGCAGCACGAATCCGTTTGTAGGTCGTATCCACCAACTCCAGAAAGGTGTGCAGGAAAAAGGCGAGTAGATTAAGCGTGACATGACGGTCGTCGAAATGTTCTTGCCCATGACCAAAATTGTGCTTAATATGATAGCCGTGGGTGGTCAGGACATTATGTCCCTCATTTTCATGTTTCCAGCGGGCGCGTCCAGCGTGGAGTGGACAGCTTGGACCAGAGGCGCGTCCAGGCGTAAACTGGTCACAAAGCTGTTTTGATAAAGGCGTTCGCCAGTAATTCATGGGTAATCGTCAACTCGCACCAGTTC